>NZ_JBEOWK010000002.1:0-520912 GCF_040295985.1 Streptosporangium sp. NPDC002524
TCGGGGTTTCCGCTGCTCGCTTCCCCCCACCCCCTCACCCCCCACCCCCCCCCCCACCCCGGGCGGGGGCGGGGGTTTTCACCCCCCCGCCCCCCCGGCCGTGTCCGATCTCGTCAGCTTTGAGAACCTTCCCAAGCCGGTCCGAACGGGTCTGACCGGTTTCGACGGCCGGACCCGTTCGAAGCGAGGTCCGGTCGTCAAGACCGGCCGGACCCGTTCAGAGCCGGACCCGTTCAGAGCCGGGCCGGATTCGGAAACCGGGTCAGACCGTCGTCGTCGTGCGGCGGAGCTGGAAGGTCAGGCCCAGCTCGGCGTCGCTGTGGGAGGGGAGGTCGTCGGCGCCGCCCTCGGTGAGGGAGACGGCGAGGACCTCGTCGGCCACCGACCGCCCCTGGGTCCGCAGGGCCTCGGCCAGGTCGGCGTCGCCGGTGGACCACCACACGTCGATCCGGTCGGTGATCGACAGGCCGGTGGACTTGCGGGTGTCCTGGAGCAGGCGGATGACGTCGCGGATCAGGCCCGAGCGGCGCAGCTCGTCGGTGATGGTGAGGTCGAGCGCGACGGTCTCACCGGCGCCGGCCTCCACCGCCCACCCGGACCTGGGCTGCTCGGTGACGATCACGTCGTCGGCGCCGAGCTCCACCGTGCCGAGCTCTCCCGCCTCCACCGCGACCGGCGAGCCGGTGCGGAGCGCGCGGGCGAGCCCGGCGGGGTCGGCGGCGGTGACGGCCGAGGCGACCAGCTTGGTCCGCGAGCCGAACCGCTTGCCCAGCGCCCGGAAGTTGGGCTTCACGGTGAAGGAGACCAGGTCGGCCCCGATCCCGGACAGGTCCTCCAGGTCCTTCACGTTGAGCTCGTCGGCGATGAGCTCGCGCAGCTCGGGGGAGAGCGCGGCCCAGCCGGGGGCGCCGACCAGGGCGCGGCCGAGCGGCTGGCGGGTCTTGACCCCGCTGGAGGCGCGGGCCGAGCGGCCCAGCTCCACCAGGCGGCGGACCAGCGCCATCCGCTCGGACAGCTCCGGGTCCAGCAGCTCGCCGTTGACCTCGGGCCAGCCGGCCAGGTGGACCGAGGAGGGGGCGTTCGTGTCGCGAAGCACGTCCCAGACGTAGTCGGTGGTGAACGGCACCACCGGCGCCATCAGCCGGGTGACGGTCTCCAGGCACTCGTACAGCGTGGCGAACGCCGCGGGGTCGCCGGTCCAGAAGCGGCGGCGGGAGCGGCGCACGTACCAGTTGGAGAGGTCGTCGAGGAACTCGGCGAGGCGCCGTCCGACGCGGGCGGTGTCGAAGACGTCCAGCGACGCGGTGACCTCGGCCACGGTCCGGTGCAGCTCGGCGAGGGCCCAGCGGTCGATCAGCGGGCGCTCGTCGTACGCGGGCGCCTCGGCGAGCCGGGACGGCGACCAGGACTCGGTGTTGGCGTACAGGGTGAAGAACGACGTGGTGTTCCAGTAGGTGAGCAGGACCTTGCGGACGATCTCCTCCAGGGCGCCGTGTCCCACCCTGCGGGCCGCCCACGGGGAGCCGGAGCAGGCCATGTACCAGCGCAGCGCGTCGGCGCCGTGCTGGTCCATCAGCGGCATCGGCTTGAGCACGTTGCCCAGGTGCTTGCTCATCTTGCGGCCGTCCTCGGCGAGGATCAGGCCGAGGCAGAGCACGTTCTCGTACGAGGACCTGCCGAAGACGAGCGTGCCGACCGCCATCAGCGAGTAGAACCAGCCGCGGGTCTGGTCGGTGGCCTCGCAGATGAACTGCGCGGGGTAGGCCTTCTCCAGCATCTCCTCGTTCAGATACGGGGCGCCCCACTGGGCGAACGGCATCGAGCCGGAGTCGTACCAGGCGTCGATCACGTCGGGCACCCGGCGGGCCTCCTCGCCGCAGGTGGGGCAGGGCAGCGTGACGTCGTCGACGTAGGGGCGGTGCGGGTCGAGCGCGGAGACGTCCTGGCCGGACAGGCGGCCCAGCTCGTCCAGCGAGCCGACGCAGGTGACGTGGGACTCGTCGGCCGTGCAGACCCACAGGGGCAGCGGGGTGCCCCAGTAGCGCGAGCGCGACAGCGACCAGTCGACGTTGTTGCGCAGCCACTCGCCGAACCGGCCCCACTTGATCGTCTCGGGGTACCAGCTGGTCTTCTCGTTCTCGGCGAGGAGCTGGTCCTTGATCGCGGTGGTGCGGATGTACCAGGCGGGGAGGGCGTAGTAGAGCAGCGCGGTGTGGCAGCGCCAGCAGTGCGGGTAGCTGTGCTCGAAGTGGCTGCCCCGGTAGAGCAGCCCGCGCTCGCGCAGGTCGGCGGTGAGCCCCTCGTCGGCGTCCTTGAAGAACTGCCCGCCGACCTGGGGCACGCTGTCGAGGAACCGGCCGTCGGGGCCGACCGGGTTGACCACGGGCAGCCCGTACCGCTTGCAGGTCGTCATGTCGTCGGCGCCGAAGGCGGGCGCCTGGTGGACCAGGCCGGTGCCGTCCTCGGTGGTGACGTAGTAGCCGAGCACCACGTAGTGCGCGCCGGGGATGTCGACCAGCTCGAACGGCCGCGTGTAGGTGGTGTGCTCCAGGTCGGCGCCCTGGAAGGCGGCGAGCACCTCGGCGCCCTCGCCCAGCGCGGAGGCGAGCAGCGGCTCGGCCACCACCAGGACCTCGTCGGACCCGGCGGGGCGGGCCGCGACGTAGGTCACGTCGGGGTGCACGGCCACGGCGGTGTTGGAGACCAGGGTCCACGGCGTGGTGGTCCAGATCAGCAGCGAGGCGCCGAGGTCGGCGAGCGGCCCCGAGGTCGCGGGCATGCGGACGTAGACCGACGGGCTGGTGACGGTCTCGTAGCCGCCCGGCTGGCCCAGCTCGTGGTCGGACAGGCCGGTGCCGCAGCGGGGGCAGTACGGGGTGATGCGGAAGTCGCGGGTCAGCAGGTCCTTGTCGAAGATGACCTTGAGCGACCACCAGACGGACTCCACGTAGGCCGGGTCCATCGTGCGGTAGGCCTGGGACAGGTCGATCCAGTACCCCATCCGCTCGGTCATCTCCTCGAAGGCGTCCACGTGCTTCAGCACGGACTCGCGGCATCGGTCGTTGAACTCGGCGATGCCGTACGCCTCGATCTCCTTCTTGCCGGAGAGGCCGAGCTCCTTCTCGACGGCGACCTCGACGGGCAGGCCGTGGCAGTCCCAGCCCGCCTTGCGGGGCACGTTGAAGCCGCGCATCGACTTGTAGCGGGGGAAGAGGTCCTTGAAGACGCGGGCCTCGACGTGGTGGACGCCGGGCATGCCGTTGGCGGTGGGCGGGCCCTCGTAGAAGACCCAGTTGGGGCCGCCGGAGTTCTGCTCGACCGAGCGCTCGAAGATCTTGCCGTCCCGCCAGCGGTCGAGAACCTCGTGCTCGAGCGCGGGAAGATCGACCTGCGCAGGGAGAGAACGGAAATAGGCGGACATGATGGGCTGGACCTCCACGCTGGAACCGGCTGTGGCGTGAAGGGACGAGGCCGTTCGGGCCCCGCGGTACCACCCTCCTTGACCTTCGCGCGAACGCGGAAGGCCCTCTTCCTTCGGTCTGCTGCCGGGTCTACTGGGCCGCGGGCCTTCGGGAGGGTCGTCGCGGCGGTTCTTCCGGCGGCTCCGGGGTGATCGTGCCTTCGCGCCTCGCCCCGGGCTCGCACCGTCCCCGGGTCGCTCGTGCGAGGTAATGCGGAGGTTGCTGTCCCCATCAACGCCTTGCAGGCTCACACGATAACGTACCCGCCCCCCGGAAGCTTCCCCGTATTGAGGTCCGCTGGGCGGAATCAGGGGGTAGCGACCGGATGTTACGGGAGTGGTAAAGATTGCGGCGGGTCGTTTGCCGTTCTGTTATGGGAGACCTAAGCTGCCCGCACCGTTCACCACATTGGAGACGGTCCATCGAGCAAGGAGGCCGCCATGGCCGCGACCGTGCGCGCAGACAACAGCGCGGTGGCGCCGTCCCAGGACGGCGCCGTCGTCACCTGGTCGGCCGAGGAGCTCAAGGAGGTCCGGGGGCAGCTGGCCACGGAGATCCACGAGCTCACCGCGGAGATCGCCAAGGCCGAGACGGAGATCGCGTCCAGCGACGTCACCGACGGCGCGGGAGACGATCAGGCCGACGCCGGAGCCCGGACGTATGAACGCGAGCGCGAAATCGCCCTTACCCTGAACTCGCGCGACCTGGTCGCGCAGAACGAGCGAGCGATCGCCCGGATCGACGCGGGGACCTACGGAGTGTGCGAATCGTGCCATCAGCCGATCGGAAAGGAGCGCCTGCAGGCGTTTCCGAGGGCGACGCTGTGCGTGGCCTGCAAGCAGCGGGAGGAGCGCCGCTGACGGGCGAGACCGAGGAGGGGGCGGCTCCGGCCGCCCCGCTCCCGAGGCGGCGGCGGATCGCCGTGCTCGCGACGATCGTCCCCATCGTCTACGCCCTCGACCTCGCCACGAAGACCCTCGTGCTGAGGACCCTGGAGGGCAGGGAACCGTTCGTGGTCGTCCCGGGCCTCCTCCAGTTCCGGGTGATCTTCAACTCGGGGGCCGCCTTCAGTCTCGGCACCGGGATGACGATCGTCTTCACCTGTGTCGCGGCCGCCGTCGTGGTGGCGATCCTGCGCACCGCGCGCAACCTGCGCAGCCTGCCCTGGGCGATCACGCTGAGCCTGCTGCTCGGCGGGGCGCTCGGCAACCTCACCGACCGGATCTTCCGCTCGCCCTCGGGCTTCGGCCCCGGCAGGCCCTCGCCGCTCCAGGGGCACGTGGTCGACTTCATCGAGACCTTCCCCGGTCACTTCCCGGTCTGGAACATCGCCGACTCGGCGATCGTCTGCGGCGGCGTCCTCGCCGTCATTCTCGCCTGGCGGGGCTACCAGATCGACGGCACGCGCGACACGGGAGCCGCGAAGACCACCAAGACCGCCACAACCACGAATGAAGGCAAGGAGAACAGCGATGGCTGACCGGCGAAGCCTCCCCGTCCCCGACGGGCTGGAGGGCGAGCGCCTCGACGCCGCCCTGTCACGCCTGTTCGGCCTCTCCCGCACGCGCGCGGCGGAGCTGATCGTCGCCGGCGACGTGCTGGTCGACGGCTCGACCGCGATCAAGTCCGACCGGGTCCACGGCGGCGCGTGGCTGGAGGTCACCCTCCCGCCGCCGCCCACCACCCCGATGCCGGTGGCCGAGCCGGTGCCGGGCATGCACATCGTGTACGAGGACGACGACATCGTCGTCGTCAACAAGCCCATCGGCGTGGCCGCCCACCCGACCACCGGCTGGACCGGGCCCACCGTGATCGGCGGCCTGCTGGGCACCGGCCACCGGGTGGCCACCAGCGGCGCGGCCGAGCGCCAGGGCATCGTGCACCGGCTGGACGCCAACACCACCGGCGCGATGGTCGTCGCCAAGAGCGAGCACGCCTACTCCCACCTGAAGCGGGCCTTCAAGGAGCGCACGGTCGACAAGCGCTACCACGCGCTGGTCCAGGGCCACCCCGACCCGCACCGCGGCACCGTGGACGCTCCGATCGACCGCCACCCCGTCGGGGACGGCCGCTGGGCGGTCGTGGCCGGGGGCAAGGACTCGGTCACCCACTACGACACGATCGAGGCGTTCCGGGCCGCGTCGCTACTGGACATCAAGCTGGAGACGGGCCGCACCCACCAGATCCGGGTCCACATGTCGGCGCTGCGCCACCCGTGCGTCGGCGACATGCTGTACGGGGCCGACCCCACCCTGGCCGCGCGCCTGGGGGTGAGCCGGCAGTGGCTGCACGCGGTCTCGCTGGCCTTCGAGCACCCCTCCACCGGCGAGTGGGTCTCCTTCGGCACCGCCTACCCCGACGACCTGGCCCGCGCCCTGGAGATCGTCGCCGCCGAGTCGTAGCGGGTCCTGGCGGGGCCTGGCGGGTCCTGGCCCGGTTCCGGCGCGTTCTGGCGTTGTCCGGCGTCCGTGTCGAGCGCGGCCGTCCCTGTCCGTGTCGAGCGGGCCGTCCCTGTCCGTGTCGAGCGCGGCCGTCCCGGTGTGGCCCGCCGCCGGTGGTTCCCGCTCAGGCGTGCCTCGTCTCCTCAGGCGTGTCTCGTCTCAGGGGGCCGTGTCGAGCGCGGCCGTCCCGGCGCCCGGGTCGACCTGGTCGGGCGAGTCGCCCTGCTGACCGTCGCCCGGCGCGTCGTCCCCGCCCGAGCCCTCGTCGCCCCCGCCGCTTCCGCCGCCTCCTTCGCCCTGGTCCTCGTCCGGCGCCTGGTCGGCGGGGTCCTCCTCGGGCTCCTCGGGCTCCTGCGACGGTTCGGCCGTCGGCTTGGACGATGGCTTGCCCGTCGGCCTGTCGCGCGGGGCGGGGTCGCCGTTCCCCGACCTCTCCGGGGCCGGGCGCTCCGAGTATCCGCCCCCGGTGTCGCGCGTGGGGTCGTTCCGCGCCGGTACCTTCGCCTGCTCGGGCTCGCCCGAGGGCTTCTCCTCGGGCGCCACGCTCGACGAGGTCGGCGGGTCCGCGGGGCTCTGGGTCGAGGAGCCGGCGGCGATCCACGCCAGTCCTCCCGCGGTCACGGCGACGGCGAGCGCCGCCGCGACCAGGGCGGCCATCGCCGGGCGCCGCCTCGGGGAGGAGAGGGCGGGGTCGGGTTCGGGGGACCAGGCCGAGGTGGGCCGCACGGGCGGCGCGGGCGGTACGGGCGGCGTGGACGACATAGAGGACATGGACGACATGGACGACACCGTCCCGGCCGGAGCGGTGGGAGCGCCCTCCGGGGTCCCGGCGGCCATGGGGGCCACGGGGACCACCGGGGACGGCCCGGTCGACCATCCGCCCCGCGTCTCGGCCGGTGTCTCGGCGGGCAGCTCCGAGGGCATCTCGATGGGCATGGTCGGCTGCGGCGCGGTCCCGTTCACCAGCGAGGTCAGCTGGATCTGCACCTCGCGGGCGGACATGCGCCGCGCGGGGTCCTTGTGCAGCAGGCCGTAGATCACCGGGGCGAGCGGCCCGGCGAACCGCATCGGTGACGGCTCCTGGTGCATCACGGCGCTGAGCGTCGCCAGCGGGTGGGCCCGCTCGAAGGGGGAGCGGCCCTCGACGGCCACGTGGAGCGTCACGCCGAGCGACCACAGGTCGGAGGCGAACTCGGCCGGTCCGCCGCTCGCCCGCTCCGGCGCGATGAACGCCGGGGTGCCGATGAGCGAACCGGTCCTGGTGATCGACGAGTCGCCCTCCAGGACGGCGATGCCGAAGTCGGTGAGCACGGCCCGGCCGTCGGCGGCGATCAGCACGTTGTCCGGCTTCACGTCGCGGTGCAGGACGCCCGCGTGGTGGGCGGCGAGCAGCGCGCTCAGCACCTCCAGGCCGATCCGCGCCACCCGCATCGGCGGCAGCGGCCCGTCCTCCCTGATCACCGCTCCGAGCGTGCGGGAGTCGACCAGCTGCATGACGATCCAGGGGCGCCCGTACTCCTCGATCACGTCGTAGACCGTCGCCACCCCCGGGTGGCCGATCCGGCCGGCGGCACGGGCCTCCCTGAGGGTGCGTACGGTGAAGACCTCGCGTTCGGGATCGGTGAGGTCGGGGGAGGGGATGACCTCCTTGACCGCGACGTCGCGGCCCAGCACCTCGTCGCGCGCTCTCCAGACCGTTCCCATGCCTCCTCGGCCGATGCGTTCGAGCAGGCGGTAGCGGGCTCCGATGATCCCCTGAGAATCGGTCATGTGGTGGCGAGTACCCCGGATTTACGCTGGCATTCAGAAAAGTTTACGCAGACCAGCGTATATGTCCCCGCCCGCTCATGAACGCGTCCACGAATCCGGTGCTGTGCTCACCGGCCGCGAACCCGGGTTGTGCGAGCAGCTCGCGCAGCAGCGGGATGGTGGTGGCCACCCCGGGACCCTCCACGGCGAACTCGGCGAGCGCGCGGTCGGCCCTGGCGACGGCCTCCTCCCGGGTGGGCGCCCAGACGACCAGTTTCGCGATCAGCGAGTCGTAGTCCGGCGGGATCGCGTCGCCCTGGGCGAACCCGGAGTCGACCCGCACGCCGGGCCCGCCGGGCGGGCGGAAGACCGTCAGGCGGCCGGGGGCGGGCCGGAAACCCGCCGCGGGATCCTCGGCGTTCACCCGGCACTCGATCGCCGCGCCGGTGAGGCGGACCTGCTCCTGGGTGAAGGACAGGCGCTCGCCCGCGGCCACCCGGATCTGCTCCCTGACCAGGTCGACGCCGGTGAGCATCTCGGTGACCGGGTGCTCGACCTGGATGCGGGCGTTGATCTCCATGAAGGTCGCCTCCCCGCCCGGCCCGACCAGGAACTCCATCGTCCCCGCGCCGGTGTAGCCGACGTGCCGCGCCCCGGCCACCGCGTACTCGCCGAGCCGCCCGCGCACCTCCTCGGGCAGCGCGGGGGAGGGCGCCTCCTCGACGAGCTTCTGGTTGCGCCGCTGCAGCGAGCAGTCGCGCTCCCCCAGGTGTACGACGTTCCCGGCGGAGTCTCCCAGCAGCTGGACCTCCACGTGGCGGGCGACGGGCACGAACCGCTCGATGTAGACGTCGCCGTTGCCGAACACCTGCCGGGCGAACGCGGTGGTGCGCCGGTAGACGTCGCGCAGCTCGGCCCGGTCGCGCGCCACCTCGATGCCCCGCCCGCCGCCGCCCGCGGCGGCCTTCACGATGACCGGGTAGCCGATCTCGGCGCCGATCCGCTCGGCCTCGGCCGCCGAGGGTACGGCGCCGTCGCTGCCGGGCAGGACGGGCAGCCCGGCCTCGGCCATCAGGGAGCGCACCCGCGCCTTGTCTCCGACGCACTCCATCACCTCGGGGGCGGGCCCGACGAAGGTGATCCCGTGGTCCGCGCAGACCCTGGCGAAGTCGGCGTCCTCCGACAGGAACCCGTAGCCCGGGTGGATCGCCTCGGCCCCGGTCTGCAGGGCCGCCTCGATGACGGCGGGCACGGAGAGGTAGCTGCGCCGGGCCGGGGCCGGGCCGATGTGGACGGCCCGGTCGGCGTAGGCCGTGAACCGGGCGTCGCGGTCGGCGGTGGAGTACACGGCGACGGTCTCGATGCCCATCTCGCGGCAGGTCCTGGCCACGCGCAGCGCGATCTCGCCCCGGTTGGCGATGAGCATCCTCGTGAAGCTCATGCGTCGTCCGTCCGCAGCCGCACCAGGACCTGCCCGTACTCCACCGGCTCGCCGTTCCCCGCGACGACCTCGACGACCTCGCCCGCGTGTCCGGCGACGACCGGGTTCATCAGCTTCATGGCCTCGACGATGCCGATCGTCTGACCCGCGTCCACCCGGTCGCCCGGCTGTACGAAGGGCGGGGCCCCGGGCTCGGCGGCGACGTAGAAGGTGCCGACCAGGGGGGCGGTCACCGCGTGCGCGGTCACCGCGTGCGGCGAGGGGTGCTCCCGCGCCGCGCCGAGGGGGCTCGTCTCCGCCGGTCGCGCGGCCGGTTCGCCGGTGGGTGCCCGCTCGGTGGCCGCCTGTCCGACGGCGACGACGGGCCACGGGGGCTGCGGGGTGGGCTGCGCCGTAGGTTGCGCGGCGTGAGGCTGCGCGGTGTGCTGCGCTGTGTGCTGCGGGAAGGCCCAGGTCACCTCCAGGGCGCACTCGCCCAGGCGCAGGGAGATGGCCGCCACCGGACCGGGAACGGTCTTGACGAGGTTGCCGACCTCCTCGCGCAGCAGCCGCATCGCCGCGTGCGCGTCCTCCCCGGAGCCGGGTCTCCCCGCGATCTCGGAACCGGGTCTGCCGGTGGTCTTGGAGCCGGGCCTCCCGGCGGTCTCGGGGCCGAATCCCCGGGTGGTCTCGGGGGCGGGTCTCCCGGCGGTGCCGGGGTCTGGCCTCCCGGCGGTCTCTGGGCCGGATCTCTGGGTGGTCTCGGGGTCGGGTCCGCCGGTGGTCCCGGGGGCCGGTCTCCCGGTGGTCCGCTCATTCACCTTCGATCACTCCCAGCCCACGGAACCTCTCGTGGCGGTGCTTGCGCAGCTCGTCGCCGCTCAGCCCGGACAGCTCGCGCAGCGACTCCAGGACGGCGGCCTTGAGCGCGTCCATCGCCGCCGCCGGATCCTCCTGCGCCCCGCCCGGCGGCTCGGGGACGACCCCGTCGACGACGCCGAGCCGCAGCAGCTCCGGCGCGGTGATCCGCAGGGACCCGGCCAGCTCGGGAGCGTGCGAGGGGTCGCCGTACAGGATCGTCGAGCAGCTCTCCGGGCTGATCACCGAGTAGACGGCGTGGCGCAGCATCAGCACCCGGTTGGCCATCGCGAGGGCGAGCGCCCCGCCGCTGCCGCCCTCGCCGACCACGGTCGCGACCACCGGGACCGACAGCTCCGACATGCCGGCGAGGCACTCGGCGATGGCCCACGCCTGGCCGCGTTCCTCGGCTCCGACGCCCGGGGCGGCGCCCTGGGTGTCGACGAGGGTCACCACCGGCAGGCCGAGCCGGTCGGCCAGTCCCATCAGCCGCAGCGCCTTGCGATACCCCTCGGGGTGGGCGAGGCCGAAGTTCCTGGCGACCAGCTCCGAGGTGTCGTGGCCCTTCTGGTGGCCGATGACCATCACGGGCGTCCCGTCGATCAGGCCGGTGCCGCCCACGATCGCCGGATCGTCGCCGTGCGTGCGGTCCCCGTGGAGTTCCACGAAGTCCGAGCACAGGTGCCAGATGTAGTCGAGGGCGGTCGGGCGCCGGGTGTCGCGGGCCAGCCGTACGGTCTCCTGGGCGGCCGGCGCGCCGGACAGCTCGCCCGGATCGCGGATCACCGCCGAGGGCCCGCCGGGCGGCTCCTGGGCGTGTCCGGGAGAGGCGGCCCCGCGGGTCGTGGACAGCAGCCGGGCGAGCAGGGGGCGCAGGCCGTCGCGGGGTTCGACCCGGTCGAGCATGCCGCGCCCGGCGAGATACTCGGCGCTCTGGAACCCCCGGGGAAGCTTCTCCCGGGTCGCCGAGGCGATGACGCGCGGCCCGGCGAAGCCGACGAGCGCGCCGCGCTCGGCGACCAGCACGTCCCCGAGGGTGGCGAACGAGGCGGTCACCCCGCCAAAGGTGGGGTCGGTCAGCACGCAGACGCTGAGCACGCCCGCGCGCCGCAGCCGCCGCATCGCCTGGGCGGTCTTGCCCATCTGCATCAGGGACAGGGCACCCTCCTGCATGCGGGCGCCACCGGAGGCGACGGCGAGGACCAGCGGGACGCGCTCGTCCAGCGCCCGTTCGCAGGCGCGGGTGACGGCCTCGCCGACGGCCGAGCCCATGCTGCCGCCGAGGAAGGAGAAGTCCATGACGGCGACGACCACGCGGTGGCCTCCGGCGGTGGCGGTGCCGTACAGGACGGCGTCGTCCAGGCCGGTGCGCCCGCGCGCCTGGGCCAGGCGCTCGGCGTAGGGCCGGGAGTCGGTGAAGCCCAGCGGGTCGGCGCCGCGCACCTGCGGGACGGCGGCGCGGAAGGAGCCGTCGTCCACCAGGGTGCGCAGCCGTTCGACGGCGTTCAGCCGGTGGTGGTGGCCGCACTCGGGGCAGACGCGCTGGGTACGGGCCAGGCGGGGGGCGTACACGATGGCGGCGCAGCCGGGGCAGCGCGCCCACGCCACGGGCGCGGTGGCTGATGCGGTGGTCGACGCGGTGGCCGGTGCGGCGGGCGCTGTGGGTGCTGGGGGTGCTGTGGGTACGGCGGCGGGTGAGATCGTCACAGGGCGCGCTCCTCGGGGGTCCAGTGGTAGAACCGCCGCGCCATCGCGTCGGCGGGGCCGCGCCAGGTGTCCGGGTCGTACGGCCTGACGTGCGGGCCGAGATCCTCGCTCAGCCGCAGGAAGTCCTCCCGCTCGCGGGCGAGGGCCATCGCCTCGGCGGCGGAGCCCTCGAACTCGACGTGGTGGAGGTAGAGGTCCCGGTAGAGGAACAGGTCGCGGCGCGTCACCCCGAGCGCGCGGGGGAGCTCGCCCGCGTCGGACTCGCCGAAGAGGCGGGAGACCTCGCCGGAACCGCCGGGACTGAGGCGGGCGACGATCAGGATCTGGTCGGGCACGGGCACTCCTCGGTGGCCGGTCGATCGGGTCCGTCCCACCGTAGGAACCCGTCCCGGCCGGTGTCGCCCGCCGCCGGCGTGAACCCGGGGCTCCTCCGGGGAGGGGACCGTCTCCTTCCCGAAGGGGAGCCGGACCGCGTCCGCGAGGCCTCGACGGGCCCGCCCGTCGTCGCGAAGTCGCGAAGTCGCGAAGTCGCGAAGTCGCGAAGTCGCGAAGTCGCGAAGTCGCGAAGTCGCGAAGTCGCGAAGTCGCGAAGTGGCGGAGAGCCGGGTGGCGTTTGCGGGGCTTCGGGAGGACAGGTCGCTTTCGTGACGTCCCGGAGGGCTTTCGTGGCGTCCCGGAGGAGGGGGCCGCCCGCGTTCGCGAAGGTCCTCCGCGGGGGCCTGCCCGCCCTCGCGGAGGCGGGAGGGGCGTACGAAGGCGGCCGCCTCCGGGAGGGAGACGGCCGCCTTCGCGCGGGAGTCGTGTCAGCCCCGGGGGGTGGCCGCGACCAGGCCGTTCTCGTACGCGAAGATCACGATCTGCACCCGGTCGCGCACGCCGAGCTTCTGGTAGAGGTGCTGGACGTGTGACTTGATCGTGCTGTCGCCGAGCACGAGCGCGCGGGCGATCTCGTCGTTGCCGTAGCCCCGGACGAGCAGCTGGAACACCTCGCGTTCCCGCTCGGTGAGCTGGCCGAGCACGGCGGTCGGCGCGGCGGAGAGCACCGGGCGCCTGGCGAACTCGTCGATGAGCTTGCGCGTCACCGAGGGCGACAGCAGGGCGTCGCCCTCGGCGGCCTCGCGCACGGCGTCCACCAGCCGTTCGGTGGGCGTGTGCTTGAGGATGAAGCCGCTCGCCCCGCTGCGCAGCGCCTCGAACACGTGCTCGTCCTGGTCGTAGATGGTGAGGATGACGACCTTCGCGGGATAGTCGGCACCCAGCTTGCAGATCTCCCTGGTGGCGGTGATGCCGTCCATGCGCGGCATGTTGATGTCCATCAGCACGACGTCCGGGCGGAGTGTCTTGACCGACTGCACCGCCTGCACCCCGTGCGGTGCCTCGCCGACCACCACGATGTCCGGCACCCCGTCGAAGACGGCGTGCAGACCACTGCGGATCAGCGGCTGGTCGTCGGCGATCAGGACGCGGATCTTCCGCATGGCTCGTCCTCTCTGGAGGTGGCGGAGGTCACCGGGATGACGGCCCGGGTGATGAACCCGCCCCCGGTCAGCGGGCCCGCCTCCAGGTGACCTCCCTGCTCGGCGACGCGTTCCGACAGGCCCCGCAGTCCCGTACCTCCGCCGCCCTGTCTGCGGGGGAGGGGCATGGCCACGGCCATCACCCCGGGGGAGCGCGTCTCGTTGACCACCGAGACGCTCAGCTTCTCGCCGAAGCAGACCTCCAGGTGGACCGGGCCGGTGTTGTGCTTGAGCGCGTTCGTCAGGGCCTCCTGGGCGACGCGGAACGCCGTCCGGGCGACCTCGGGCGGCACGTGGCGTTCGGCCGCGACGTTGCGCAGCCGTACGGCCAGGTCGGGAAAGGGAAAGCGCCCGGCGAGCTCGGTCAGCCTGGCCGACAGGAGCGCGCCGTCGTCGTGGCGTCGCGACTCCTCCCGCGGGGGGAGGTCGCGCCGCCCCCTCGGAGGAGGCGGGTCGTGCCGCAGGTCGGTGAGGGTCCCTCGCAGGTCGGTCAGGGTCGCCTGGACCGTCTCCTCGATGATCTGGGCCACCTGGTGGGCCGTCGCGGGCGAGCCGGTCAGCCGCCGGGCCTGGAGGGCGATCACGGTCAGGCCGTGGCCCACCCCGTCGTGCAGGTTGCGGGCGATCCGGCGCCGCTCGCGCAGTGCGGCGGCGTTCTCGCGCCTGGTCAGTACGGACTTGGTGTGCCTGCGGGTGCCGAGTGTGGACGACGTGACGGCCAGAAGTGCCGCCACCGTCGAGCACAGCAGGTCGGTCCAGCTCAGCTCCGAGACGAGATAGCCGAGGAAGGTGCTCATCGAACCCACCCCGTTGGGGTCCGCTGAGATCGGCTACTCGTTAAACATGAGAGGTGCTTGATTCCTTGGGTTGTTTTGCCCCGTCGTTCCCCCATGAAAGGTGAGCGTAGTCAGAAAAAGTGACTATATCAAGCAAATCATATGGGCTGTCACAGACTTCATTAAGATTCTATTCTTTGGCTATTGAGGACGTCTACCGGGCTTCCGCCGAATCCATGCCGGCGGCAGGTCGCGGGGCCTGACAGGCGTCCGTCAGCGCGTATCACCAGTGCCGGTGTCGCCCGGCCGTTCTATGGGTTCTCACAGGGGTGGCTCAGGAATTCCTAAGGAGTAACGGGATAAATCGTATTATCTGCGAACGCTCGGTGTGCGGGTGAAATTCGTGAATCGCGTCGTCCGCAATTCCGCCTGATAAGGATTTCAATCAAGTGTAAAGCAAATGGTTGCTTGGGATCATGTGATTCCGTCCCCGCGCGCCCGGCGGCGGGGGCTCCGGTGGGAGCGGCGGCCTCCTGCCCGGGGCGGAGGGGGTCCGTCCGCCGGGGGAGCGCAGGTCCGGCCGCGTGGCGGAAGACAGGCCGGTCCCCCGGCGAACAGGCTGTTCGCAGAAGGCGGCGGACGGCCGCCCGCGACCCAGGAGGCCCGATGCAGCGCTACGCGATCACCTTCCAGATCAGGCCCGGCGCGGAGGCGGCGGTGAGGGAGCTGCTGTCGAGTTACGCTCCCCCCGAGTGGGAGACCTCCGACGGCACCCGGCTGCTGAGCACCTCGATCTTCATGAAGGACACCACGGTCATCCGGGTCATCGAGATCGACGGCAACCTGCCGAGCGTGATGGCCCACCTGTCCAGGCAGCCGAGCATCCAGAGGCTGGAGCGCGAGCTGGACGGCTACCTCGCGGTCCCCCGGGACATGGGCAGCCCCGACGGCGCGCGGTCCTTCTTCCTGTCCTCCCTGATGGACCACGTGACCACCCGGGTCGCGGAGCCGGTCCGATGACCGCCCCCGCTTTCGTCGTCACCGGGGCCACCGGGCAGCTCGCCGAGGCCGTGATCGAGCTGCTCGGCGCCAGGGGGGACCGGCTGCTGCTCACCGGCCGCGACAAGGACCGCCTCGCCGTGCTGGAGCGGCGGCACGGCGTCCCCGGGCGCGTCGAGACGCTGGCCACGGACGTCTCCGACCCCGAGGGCGCCCGCCTGGCCGCCGAGGAGGCGATCGGGCGTTTCGGCCGGCTCGACGGGCTGGTCCACATGGCCGGCGGCTTCCGGGCCGGCCCGCTGTTCCTGATGGACACCGGCGTCTACGAGCGGATGCTGCGCGACAACTTCCTGTCGGCCGTCACCGCCACCCAGGCGGTCCTGCCGCACCTGACCGAGGGCGCGCGGCTGGTCTACTTCAGCACCCCGCTCGCCGACGTGCCGCTGCCCGCGCTGTCGGCGTACGCCGCGGCGAAGGCGGCGCTGGTCGCCTGGGTCCGCTCCATCGCGCACGAGGTGAAGCGGAGCGGCATCCACGCCAACACGGTCGTCATGACCATGGCCGACACCCCGGACAAGCGCCGGGAGCGCCCGGGTACGAACTTCGACCACACCGTCACCCCCGACCTGGTCGCCAGGGTCGTCGCCTTCCTGACCAGCGAGGCCGCGGACGGCCTGTACGGGAGCTGCGTGCCGGTGCTGGGCAGGTTCGAGTTCACCTCCGAACTCGGCGGCGGGCCGCCGCCCGGCGTGGGAGGCCCCCGGTGAGGGCCCGGATCGTCTTCCTGATCCGGGTGCCCGCCGAGCGGCGGGAGGACTTCCTCGCCGCCTACGAGAGGATCCGGTACCAGGTGTCCGGCGGCGTACCCGGGCACCTCAGGGACCAGGTCTGCCAGTCGGTCACCGACCCCGAGCAGTGGCTGATCACCAGCGAGTGGCGCCGGGTGGCCGACTTCCTCGCCTGGGAGGCCACCGAGGAGCACCGCGAGCTCGTCCGGCCGATGCGGGAGTGCGTGACCGAGGCCCGCTCCCTGCGCTTCCTGATCCGGGCGGAGACGGAGGCGGGCGCGCCGGTCGGGGACGAAGCGCCTTCAAGGGGCGAAGCACTCCTGAGGGACGGAGCGCCTTCAAGGGGCGAAGCACTCTTGAGGGGCGAAGCGCCCTTTAGGGAGGGGGCGTTCTCGAAGGAGGAAGCTTTCTCGAGTGGGGAAGCGCACCTGAGAGGCGAGGCGTCTTCGAGGGAGGAAGCGGGCATCTCGCCCGAAGCGGAGGTGGGGCCCGCTGCGGCGGCCGTCGCGCGGGGATCCGCGTGAGGGTGGTCGTCGTCGGGGGCGGCATCGGCGGGCTGACCGCGGCGCTGGCGCTGCGGGCCGCGGGAGCCGAGGTCAGCGTGCACGAACGCGCCCCCGGGCCGCGCGCGGCACAGGCGGGACACGGGCTGGTGCTCTGGCACAACGCCGTGCTCGCGCTGCGCGCGCTCGGGCTGGAGCCCGGGGTTCGCAAGATCGGTCACGAGCTGGACCGGCACCTGTTCAGGGACGCGCGCGGCCGCCGGATCGCGGAGTGGTCCATGGCGCGCATGGCCGGCCCCCTCGGCGCGCCCGTCCACAGCGTCAGCCGCCCCGAGCTGCACGCCCTCCTCGCCGACCGGGTGGGGGACGACCTCGTGACGGGCTCCCGGTTCACCGGCCTCACCGTGACGGGCGAGCGTGTCGTCGCCCGGTTCGGCGACGGCCGCGAGGAACGGGCGGACCTGCTCGTCGGCGCCGACGGGCTGCGCTCGGCCGTACGCGCCGCGCTGCTCCCCGGCGACCCGCCGCCCCGCTACGCCGGGTTCACCGCCTTCCAGGGAGTGATCCGGCTGCCGGGTTCCGGGGTGCCCGCGCGCACCTTCCTCAGCACGTGGGGCCGAGGCCGGTGGTTCGTCTGCTACCGGCTCACCGGCGACCACGTCTACTGGGACGGGGTGCTCGGCGACCGGATCGTCCCCAGGCTCGGGGTGAGCGCCCTCGACCTGCTGGCCGAGGAGTTCGACGGCTGGCCCGACCCGATCCCCGACCTGATCGCGGCCACCGGGGCGGACGACGTCACCCCGGTGCACGTCTTCGACCGGCCCCCGCTGCGGAGCTGGAGCCACGGCCCGGTGACGCTGCTGGGGGACGCGGCCCACCCCATGACGTTCAACCTCGGCCAGGGCGCGGGCCAGGCGATCGAGGACGCCCTCGTGCTGGCCGACGAGCTCACCCTCACCGGCGGCGACGTGCCGCGTGCACTGGCCGGCTACGAGGCGCGGCGGGTGGACCGCACCACCCGGATGGTCCGGCGGTCGCGGGCCAACGGCGAGCTCACCCGCTGGCGGCACCCGGTCGCCTGCGCGGCGCGCGACGCGTTCATGCGCCTCACCTTCGACCGGCTGGTCTACCGCGAGACCTACCGGCTCACCATGGCCACCGGCTTCACGGGCTTCACGGACTTCACCGGCTTCACAGACTTCAACGGCCTCAACGGCTTCACGGGCGACAGGAGCGAGGAATGACCCGACCCACCGGAGAACCCGGCCTGCCCACCGGCGTGAGCCGCACCGCGGTGGTGATCGCCCAGGCGAGGGAGGCCGAGAGCGCGCGTCCCGACCGGCTCTTCGACGACCCGCTGGCGGGCCCGCTCGCCGGCGCCGCGGGACGGATCGCCGGGATCAGCGAGGCGGGCCGCCGAGCCGGGGAGCACTTCGTCCTGCGCACCCGCTTCTTCGACGACCGGCTGCGCGAGGCCGTGGCGGCCGGACCCCGGCAGGTGGTCCTGCTCGCCGCCGGCCTGGACACCCGCGCGTTCCGGCTGGACTGGCCCGAGGGCACCCGCCTGTTCGAGGTCGACCTGCCGGACCTGATCTCCTTCAAGGAGAGGGCGCTGGCCGACCGGGGGGCCCGGCCCGCCTGCGACCGTACGGTCGTCGCCGCCGACCTGCGCGGGGACTGGTCGTCACCGCTGCTGGCCGCCGGTCTCGACCCGGCCGGGCCGATCGCCTGGCTGATCGAGGGCGTGCTGATGTATCTCACGCCGGGGGACGGCGCGCGCCTCCTCGGCCGGGTCTCCGAGCTGTCGTCCCTGGGCAGCAGGCTCGCCGTCGAGCACGTCAACCGGGCGTACGCCGAGTTGCCGCAGATGCGTCCCGCGATGAGCAGGCTCACCTCCACCCAGGCCGCCTGGCGGTCCACCGTGGAGGACCCGCGGGCGTGGCTCGCCGGGTACGGCTGGCGCGCCTCGGTGACCCACCAGGCCGACCTCGCCCGGGAGCTGGGCCGTCCGGTCCCCGCGATGGCGGACCCGGGGGTGGTCGGCCCGGCCCGGATCTGGCTCGTCGACGCCCGGCGCGACGACGGCCGCTATCCGGGGTCACCGACCCGCACCTCCCACGACACCGGCGCGCACCTCAGCGACACCGCCCCGTACTTCCGTGACATCCACTCGCACCCCCGTGACATCGACCCGCACTCTCACGACATCCGCCCGCACCCCCGTGACATCGACCCGCACTCTCACGACATCCGCCCGCACCCCCGTGACATCGACCCGCACTCCAGAGACACCGACCGACGACAGGGAACGACGACGATGCCATTCACCGACCAGAACGTGCGCGAACTGCTGCTCGCCGTGGGCCTGGACCCCGCGACCGGGGACGACGCCCTGGAGCTCAGCTTCGACGAGCTGGACCTCGACTCGCTGGCCCGGGTGGAGATCGCCACCCAGATCCAGGACCGGTTCGGCGTGGACGTGGAGGAACAGCTGACGGCCGAGGCCACGCCGTCCCTGATGAGAGAACTCGTGACCGAGCGGCTGGCCGCGACCGGAGCCTGAGCGCCTGAGCATCTGAGCTTCTAAGCGCCTGAGCGCCTGAGAGGGAGAACGCACATCATGATCGGACACACCGACAACGCGATCGAGATCGACGCGCCCATCGGCTTCGTCTGGGACCAGACGAACGACGTCCAGACCTGGCCGGAGCTCTTCTCCGAGTACGCCAAGGTGGAGATCCTCGCCGAGTCGGACGACTCGGTGACCTTCCGGCTCACCATGCACCCCGACGAGCGGGACCGCGTCTGGTCCTGGGTCTCGGAGCGCTCCTGGGACCGCGACACCTGGACGGTCCGGGCGCGCCGGGTGGAGACCGGGCCGTTCGAGTTCATGAACATCACCTGGGTCTACGAGGAGCTCGGTCCCGACCGCACCCGCATGCGCTGGGTGCAGGACTTCCACATGAGGCCCGAGGCCCCGGTCGACACCCGGGGGATGACCGACCGGATCAACGCCAACTCCGCGGTCCAGATGTCGCTGATCAAGGAGAAGGTGGAGCGGCGCCGCCGCCGCGTCGTGGGCTTTCACGACGTGCCGTCCAACACCAGGCGCGGCGGTGACCTGCGCACCCTGGTCTCCCCGGCGACCTGCGGCTCCTCGTCGGGCTTCTGCGGGGCCGTACGGCTGGCGCCGGGTGAGGCCGTCTCCGAGCACTACCACCCCTACTCCGAGGAGTACGTGTTCGTCGCGACCGGGACGCTCAGGGTGGACCTCGACGGCGAGCCGCTCACCGTCGGCGCCGAGCAGGCGCTGCTCGTCCCCCGGAACGTCAGGCACCGCCTCACCAACGCCGGCGAGGACGACGCGCTCATGGTGTTCCAGCTCAGCCCGCTCGCCCCCAGCCCCGAGCTCGGGCACGTGGACACCGAGCCCTGCCCCGAGAAGGTGAGAGCGTGAGACGGGTCGTCGTCACCGGCATCGGGGTGATCGCCCCGGGCGGGGTGGGCCGGGAGGAGTTCTGGAACCGGATCGTCGACGGCAAACCGGCCGTCCGCCGGATCACCGCCTTCGACCCGTCCCCGTTCCGCTCCCAGATCGCGGCCGAGGTCGACTTCGACCCCGCCGCCCGCGGGCTCACCCCGCGCGAGGTCCGGCGGATGGACCGCTTCACCCAGCTCGCCGTCGCCTGCGCCGACGAGGCGCTGGCCGACTCCGGCCTCGACCTCGGCGCGGCCGACCCCGAGCGGGCCGGGGTCAGCCTCGGCTCGGCGGTGGGGGCCACCATCACCCTGGAGGAGGAGTACGTCGTCGCCAGCGACCGTGGCAGAGACTGGGAGGTGGACCACCGCCACCTCAAGCCGTTCCTCTACCAGGCGCTGGTGCCCTCCAGCGCGGCGGCCGAGCTCGCGGTCCGGTACGGCGCGCACGGCCCGGCCGCCGTCGTCTCGACCGGCTGCACCTCCGGCATCGACGCGATCGGCCGGGCCTACCGGCTCGTCCAGGACGGCGAGGCGGACATGATGATCACGGGGGCGTCGGACGCGCCGATCTCCCCGATCACCGTGGCGTGCTTCGACGCCATCCGCGCCACCAGCCCGGGCAACGGCGAGCCCGAGGCGGCCTCGCGGCCCTTCGACGCCGGGCGCAAGGGCTTCGTCCTCGGCGAGGGCGCGGCGGTGCTGGTGGTGGAGGAGCTGGAGCACGCCCGCAGGCGCGGGGCCCGCGTCTACTGCGAGATCACCGGCTACGCCGCGCGGGCCAACGGTTTCCACATGACCGGGTTGCGGCCCGACGGCCACGAGCTGGGCGAGGCCATCGGCGACGCGCTCGGCCAGGCCGCGCTCAACCCCGAGGACATCGGCTACATCAGTGCCCACGGGTCCGGGACCAGGCAGAACGACCTGCACGAGACGTCCGCCTACAAGCGGAGCCTCGGCGACCACGCCCGGCGGGTGCCGATCAGCTCGATCAAGTCGGTGATCGGCCACTCGCTCGGCGCGATCGGCTCGATCGAGATGGCCGCCTGCGCCCTGGTGCTGCAGCGGGGGGTGGTCCCGCCCACGGCCAACCTGACCGTCCCCGACCCCGAGTGCGACCTGGACTACACACCCCTGGTCGCACGCGAGGTGTCCGCCAGGCACGCGCTCTCCGCGGGCAGCGGCTTCGGCGGGTTCCAGTCCGCGATGATCTTCTCCGAGCCGGGGGCGGTCCGATGAGCGACCGTTCTCCGAGCCGGGGCGGGCCGATGAGCGACCGCAGAGCCGTGATCACCGGGATCGGCGTGGTCGCCCCGACCGGGATCGGCGTGGCCGAGCACTGGGAGGAGTCGCTGACCGGGCGGAGCCGGATCGGCCCGGTAACGTCGTTCGACGCCACCGGGGCGCCGATCGGGCTGGCGGGGGAGGTCACCGGCTTCGACGAGCGCGAGTTCGTCGACAGCAGGCTGCTGGTGCAGACCGACCGGTGGACCTGGTTCGCCCTCGCCGCCACCGAGCTCGCCCTGGCCGACGCCGCCCTCGATCCCGCGAGGGAGGATCCGTTCGACCTGTCGGTGGTGACCGCGGGGGCCTCCGGAGGGAACGCCTTCGGGCAGCGGGAGATCCAGGCGCTGTGGAGCAAGGGGCCGCGGGCGGTGAGCGCCTACCAGTCCATCGGCTGGTTCTACGCCGCGAGCAGCGGCCAGCTGTCCATCAAGCACCAGCTCAAGGGCGCCTGCGGGGTGGTGGTCGCGGACGCGGCCGGGGCGATCGACGCGCTGGCCGAGGCGGCCCGGCTGATCCGCCGGGGCACCGAGGTCGTCGTGACCGGGGGCACCGAGGCGCCGCTGTCGCCGTACGCGCTGGCCTGCCAGGCCGGTGAGGCGACGGCCGGACGCGGGGGCGACCCGGCCACGGCCTACCGGCCCTTCGCTCCCGGCGCGGGTGGCCACGTCCCCGGCGAGGGAGGCGCGATGCTCATCGTGGAGGACCGGAACAGCGCCCTCGGCCGGTGCGCCCCGACGGTCTACGCCGAGATCGCCGGGACCGCCTCCACCCACGACGCCCACCACGTGAGCGACCCGGCCCCCGGCCACCGGCAGTACGCCAGGGCCATGCGCGAGGCGATCTCCCGCGCCGGGCTCGGCCCCGAGGACGTCGGGGTGGTCTTCGCCGACGGTGCCGGTGACCCGGTGCGGGACGCGCAGGAGGTGGCGGCGCTGCGGGAGGTGTTCGGCGGTCGCCGCGTGCCGGTCACGGTGCCCAAGACGATGACCGGCCGCCTGTGTTCCGGCGGCGCGGCCCTCGACGTCGCGTGGGCGGCCCTGTCCCTGGCCGGAGGGGTGATTCCGCCGACCGTCGGCACCGACGGCACCGCCGCCGTCGAGGGCCTGGACCTGGTCACCGAGGCCAGGGCCGTGGACGGGCTGTCGGCCGCGCTGGTCGTGGCCCGAGGCTCGGGCGGCTTCAACTCCGCGGCGGTACTGACCGCCGCCTGACGCCCCGGGAAAGAGAAACGCGCAACGGCCACCGCCTGCCTGGGCGGTGGCCGTTGCGCTGCCCGGCGAATCCAGGACGTCGCCCCCATAGGCTGCTGGACCTCGGCTTCCGGATCCCGGCTTCCGGCTTCCGGCTTCCGGCTTCCGGATCCCGGCTTCCGGATCTCAGCCTCCGGGTCCCGGGTCCCGGGTCCGGGGTCCCGGATCCCGGGTCGGCCGACCGGAGCGGGAGCCGGGAAAGCCCGGTCCCCTGGCGTTGGGGAGACACGGGAACGGCCACCGCCTCTCGGAGGCGGTGGCCGTCTCACCGTTCGCGGAACCCTGGACTGGTTCTGGATCCCGGACCGATTCTGGATCCCGGACTGGTTCTGGATCCCGGACCGGTTCTGGATCCCGGACCAATTCCGGACCCCGGACCGGGGCCGGGAGGCTAGACCGGTTCCGGGATCCTGACCGGCTCGGGGTTCTCCCCTCTCAAGGGGGAGGGCTCCACCCGCAGGAGCCGTGCCGTCCAGACGGGCAGCCACCAGTTCCAGCGGCCCATCATCGCGACCACCGCCGGGACGAGGATGCCGCGGATCAGGGTGGCGTCCAGGAAGATGCCCAGGGCGAGGCCGCTGGCGAACACCTTCACGTCCAGCTCGGGGGTCATGGCCAGCGCGGTGAAGGAGATGAACAGGATCAGCGCCGCCGAGGTGACCAGCCGCCCGGTGCGGCCCACCCCCTCGATCACCGCGTGCTCCGTGCTGCCCGACCTGTCGTACTCCTCGCGCATCCTGGCCAGGATGAACACCTCGTAGTCCATGCTCAGGCCGTACAGGAAGGCGAAGATGGTGAGCGGCACGAACTCGCCGATCGAGCCGGTGGGCTGGATGTCCAGCAGCTCCCTCGTCCCCCAGCCGAACTGCCACAGCAGCACCATCGCGCCGATCACCGCGCCCAGCGAGAGCAGGTTGAGGACGATCGCCTTCAGCGGCAGCAGCAGCGAGCGGAACGCCCGCGCCAGCATGACGAACGTGACCAGCGCGATCAGGCCGAGCATCCAGGGGAACGCCCCGTAGGTGCGCTCCTGGAAGTCCATGCTCTGCGCCGCGTTGCCGCCGACCCGCGCGCCGGTGGGCACCGCCTCGCGCACCCGCTTGATGGTCGCCTCGCCCTCCGCGGTGCCGTTCTCCGCGGCCGGGAGCACGGTGACGACGGCGGTGCCGTCGCGGCGCCAGGACGGGCCGCCGGGGGCGAGCACCGCCGACACGCCCTCCACGCCCCGCAGTCTCTCGGCGGTCCGGGCGGGGTCGCCGGTCACCAGGACGTCGAACGGGGTGATCGAGCCGGCCGGTACGCCCGCCTGGCGCAGCGCGGACAGCCCCTCGTGGCCGGGCCCCGAGGTGAGCAGGTTCCTGCTCTCCGGCAGGCCGAGGTTGACGCCCAGGGCGGTCACCGTCAGCGCGACCAGCACCCCGCCGGTGAGCAGGGCGGCGGGCCAGCGCAGCCGTACCACGCCGCGCGCCCACGCCGACCAGGCCCGCCCGGCCCGCGCCTCGCGCCGGAAGGGGAGCCCGGCCCGGCCGTCGCGGGCGCGCCTGCGGTCGAGCCGCCGCCCGGTGAGGGCGAGCAGCACCGGCAGCACGGTCAGCGTCGTGGCCACGCTCACCGCCGCGATGATCATCCCGGCGAGGCCGAGGCTGCGCAGGAACGGCACCGGCAGCACCACCATGGTCACCAGGCCGATCGCGACCGCGACGCCGCTGAACAGCACCGCCCGCCCCGCGCCCGCCATCGCCCGGTGCACGGCCTCGTCGCCGCGGTGCCCGCCCGCCCGTTCCTCCCGCCAGCGGGCCACCAGCAGCAGCGAGTAGTCGACCGCGATGCCCAGGCCCAGCAGCGGCATGGTGGTGAGGGCCACGTCGTGCACGGTCGTCACCAGTGTCAGCAGCAGGATCACGACGAACGACACGAAGATGGACAGGACCGCGATGAGAAGCGGTACGAAGGCGAGCGCCGAGCGGAACACCAGCAGCAGGACGAGCACCGCGGCGGCCACCCCGATGCCGATCTTGGCGGGCACGTCCACGCCGCCCGCGTCCACGCTCGGCGCGAGGGTGTCCAGCCCCGTGACGTGCACGCTCGCGCCCGGCGGCAGCGCCGGGGTCATCGCCGCGACGATGACCGGGCTCTCGTTCGGCGTCTCGCCGAGGCCGCCGCCCGGCGGGCTGCCGTCGGAGTAGGTGCCGGGGAAGACCAGCCCGAACGTGGTCCGGCCGTCGTTGCCGACCAGCCGGGAGTCGCCGGTGCTCGCGTACGAGACCACGCGGGCCTGGGGAAGCCTGGCGGAGACGGCGGCGAAGGCGCGGCCGAGGGTCTCTTTCTGCTCGTCGGCCCGCATTCCCTCGGGAAGCACGACGACCGGGACGAACGGCCGCTGGTAGCCGCCATTCCCGTAAATTCTGACAATTTCCTGATTGGCATCGAAAGCGGGCATTCCTGGGTGTGAGTATTCCTCGGAGAGCCGCTGAATCGCGATCGGCGTCGCGCCCATACCCACCAGGAATCCCAGCACGGCCAGCAGGGCGACCAGCCCTTTGCGTCGCAGTACGAAAACCGAGATTCTCTCCATGTCACCCAGTGCAACAAAAAGATCTTCGATGTCCGTGTGCCCGCCCTTAGAGCGGTCTGTGAATCACTCTTCACAGGGTTTTCTATGGTCTTTCAAAGATCCTCTGAGTGAGACTTATCAGGTGAGCCGCATACTGGTCGTAGATGACGAGCCATATCTCGCCGATCTGGTCGCAACCGCCCTCCGCTACGAGGGGTTCGAGACGGCGATCGCCGAGACCGGCGCCGCGGCGGTGTCGCTGGCCGAGACCTTCGCCCCCGACCTGATCGTCCTGGACGTGATGCTGCCCGACGTGCTCGGCACGGAGGTCTGCCACCGGATCAGGATGACGGGCTCGGAGGTCCCGGTCGTCTTCCTCACCGCGCTCGACGCCACCGAGGACAAGATCGGCGGGCTGACCGTGGGGGGTGACGACTACGTCACCAAGCCGTTCAGCCTGGAGGAGCTCATCGCCAGGATCCGCGCCGTGCTGCGCAGGACCCGGCGGACCGGCGCCGAGGGCGGCAGGGTGACCTTCGCCGACCTGGTCATCGAGGAGGACGCCCACGAGGTGTGGCGCGACGGCCGGCGCGTCGACCTCACCCCGACGGAGTTCAAGCTGCTGCGCTTCCTGGTGGCCAACGCGGGCAAGGTCGTCTCCAAGCGGCAGATCCTCGACCACGTGTGGGAGTACGACTTCGGCGGCAACGACGGGGTCGTGCAGACCTACATCAGCTACCTGCGCCGCAAGGTCGACGCGTCGCACCCGCCGCTCATCCACACCGTGCCCAGGGTGGGATACGTCGTGCGCCTGCCCAGGGAAGACTGATGTCGCTGCGCACCCGCCTCGTGCTCACCGTCGTGGGCCTGGTCGCCCTCGCCCTCGGGACGGCGGCGGGGGCGACGTTCGGCGCGCTGCAGGACTGGCGCGGCCACGGCAGCGCCCGGCTGCTCGCCCTCACCACCCCCGAGGCGCTGGTCGCCGCCTCCGACGAGCTGACCGAGCGCGTCGCCCTGGTCATGATCGGCTCCTCGGTGTTCGCGCTCGCCTGCCTGACCCTGCTCGCCACCCACCTGATCCGCCGGGGGCTGCGCCCGCTGGACCGCATCGTCGAGACCGCGGCGGCCATCGGCGAGGGCAACCTGGAGCGCCGCATCGAGGCCGCGCCCGCCACCGGGGAGGTGGGCCGCCTGGGCCACGCGCTCAACCAGATGCTCGCCCAGATCGAGGAGGCGTTCCGCGAACGGGAGGCGTCCGAGGACCGGCTGCGCCGCTTCGTCGCCGACGCCTCCCACGAGCTGCGCACCCCGATCGCCTCCATCCGCGGCTACGCCGAGCTGTTCCGGCGCGGCGCGGCCACCCGGCCCGAGGACCTCGCCAAGGCCATGCGCAGGATCGAGGCCGAGGCCACCCGGATGGGCTCCCTGGTCGACGAGATGCTGCTGCTCGCCCGCCTCGACCAGGGCCGTCCCCTGGAGCGCTCCCCGGTGGAGCTGACCTCGCTCGCCGCCGACGCGGTCGCCGACACCCTCGCCATCGAGCCGCTCAGGCCGCTCTCGCTGGAGTGCGAGGGACCCGTCGAGGTGCCCGGCGACGCCGCCGGGATCCGTCAGATCGTCGGCAACCTCCTGGCCAACGTGCTCAGCCACACCCCCGAGGGGACCCCGGCGGTCGTCAGGATCCGGGTGGACGACGAGCACGCCGTGGTCGAGGTGGCCGACGAGGGGCCCGGTCTCACCGCCGAGCAGGGCGCCCTCGTCTTCGAGCGTTTCCACCGGGCCGGCCACCCCCGCGACGGCGCCCGCCAGGGGGGCGCGGGCCTCGGGCTGTCCATCGTCGCGGCCGTCGCCGCCGCGCACGGGGGCGACGCCACGGTGACCTCACGCCCCGGCGCGGGCGCCACCTTCCGCGTACGGTTCCCGCGCGGCACGGGCGCGCCCGGTCACGGCCGTGCCCCGGACCCGGCGCGAGGCGACGACCCCGGCCCGGCCCGGAGCACGGCCCGGCACTGACGTTCCCGGGCCGGGACGTGACGCCCCCGGCTCACGAGGTGGCCCGGCGCCGACGCCTCGGCTCAGCGGACGGCACGGTGGTGACGACCTCAGCTCAGCAGGTGGCGCAGCGCGGCGGTGACGACGGCCGCCGCCGCGAGGACGACCAGGAACGGGGCGCGCAGCAGCAGCGCCACGACGGCGGCCCCCATCCCCGCGGTGCGCGGCCAGTCGAGGTGCAGCGCCTGCCCGTCGCCGAAGGTCTGCACCGCGATCAGCGCCGCCAGCAGGGCCACCGGGACCAGCGTCGCGAAGCGCTGCACCCCGGGATGGTCGAGGACGCGGCGCGGGGCCGACAGCCCGGCGAGCTTCAGCGCGTAACAGGCGGCGCAGGTGGCGACGATGGCCCACCAGATGGTCACTCGGATCTCCTCGGAGTCACCGTAAGCATGGTCACTTGGGTCTCCTCGGGGGCGTCGCGAGCATGGGTCTCCTTTGAGGCGCCGCGGGCAGGGGTCTTCTTTGAGGCACCGCGAGCATGGGTCTCCTTTGAGGCACCGCGGGTATGGGCCTTCTTTGAGGCACCGCGGGCATGGGCCTTCTTTGAGGCGCCGCGAGCATCGGTCTCCTTCGGGGCGTCGCGGGCACGGTCACTTCGGCCTCCTCAGGATCACCGCGAGCACGGCCACGGACGCGAGCAGCACGGGCACGCCCGGCGGGGTGAACGGGGTCGCGGCCAGCGCGACCGCCGCGCCGCAGGCCGCGATCAGGCGCAGTGAGCGGGCCTCGGCGCCCCTCCCGGTGAGCCGGGGCCACAGGATGGCGAGGAACGTCGCGGGACCGACCGCGTCCAGGCCGAACACCGAGGGGTCGGTCACCCAGGAGGTGCCCAGCGCGCCGGCCAGGGTGGTGGCGTTCCAGGTCGCGTAAAGGGTGGCGAAGGTGACCAGGAACGCCGTCCTGGACGACTCCTCGTCCGGCTGGGCCAGGGCGACCGCCGTCGTCTCGTCGATCACCCCGTGGGCGGTCAGCGGCCTGCGCCAGCCCCGGATGTCGAGCACCCCGGCCATCCGGAGGCCGTACAGGCTGTTGCGGGCGCCCAGCAGCATCGCGCCGGCCGTGCCCGCGACGAGGTTGCCGCCGCCCGCGACGACGCCGACCAGGGCGAACTGCGAGGCGCCGGTGAAGGCGAACAGGCTCAGCACGCACGCCTGCGCGACGCTGAGCCCCGCGGTGACCGCCGCGGCGCCGAAGGCCACCCCCGACAGGCCGACGGCGATCCCCACGCCCAGTCCGTCCCTGATCGCGGAGGAACGAGTGGTTGTTTCCATGGCAGGTGAGCCTAGGTTCGGCCTCAGGCGCCGGTCTTGTACGTTCCTGCGCGCTGGTACGCGGCCGGCGGCACACCCACCGTCCGGGTGAAGTGCCTGCTCAGGTGGGCCTGGTCGGTGAACCCGACATCTCCGGCGACCTGCGCGGGAGGGGTGCCGGACTGGAGCAGCCGCCGGGCCCGGATGATCCGCAGCGTGTTCAGGTAGGCGTGCGGGGGCAGCCCGGTGGCCGCCTTGAAGGCCCTGATCAGGGTGAACGGCTTCGCGTCCACCGCCCGCGCCAGGTCCTCGATCGTGGGCGGGTCGACGAGCCGCTCGTGCAGGATCTCCCGGGCCCGCCGTACCGCCGGGTCGTCGGCCAGGTGGTGCGGCGCGCTCGCGGGGCGGCGGGAGGCGTGCCGGGTGAGCAGGGCGGCGAAGGCCGTGCGGGCCAGCGTCGAGGAGGCGAGGTCGTCGCCCCCCTCCGCGGCGTCGTGCGCGGCCCGCAGCAGCTCGACGGTGGGCCGGTGGTAGGTGACGGTCTCGGGGAAGCAGGGCGTGCCGTGCCCGGCCATCAGCTCGGCGGCGATCCCGGAGACGAACTCGACCGAGGGGTACAGCACCCGGTAGGACCACCCGCCGGGGACGCCCGCGTAGCCGTCGTGCGCCTCCTCGGGGTTGAGCGTGCTGAGGCTGCCCGGCCCCGCGCGGTGGAGGGCGCCCCGGTAGGCGAACTCCTCCACCCCCGACAGGACCATCGCGATCGCGTAGCCGTCGTGCGCGTGCGGCGGGAAGCGGTGGGTCACGTATCTGGCCTTGAGGAGGTCCACCCCCGGCAGGGCCGGGGTACGCCAGAAACGCGCCCTCTCCAGGCCGCTCATGTGCCGCTCACGGCCGGAAGGTCCTGGTGAACGTGTCGAAGAACGAGCGGTCCCACCCGGCCGCGGGGCTCTCCCAGTAGATGGCGTACGGCTTGTCGGCGGCGGTGCGGAAGCCCCGGTCCAGGACGCGGGTGCGGACCCCGTTCCTGAGGTAGGTGAACTCCCAGTCGGCGGCCGGCACCCCCCGGTACGCCAGGGAGGTGATGCCGATCCGCCGGTAGCCGGGCCAGACGTTGTCGGCCCTCCCGGCCTTCTCCACCTTCTGCCAGTGCATGACCGGGTTCTTCTCCGGGTCGTCGGTGGACTCGATCCACAGGAAACCGCTCGCGCCGGGGGCGCGGAACTCCACCCTGTCACGGCCGGCGAACCGCTTGACCTGCCAGTTTCTCGGCACCGCGACGGAGAAGCCCATCGGGTCGCGGTGCAGCCGCCAGCCCGCGGGGATGATCCGGGAAGGGCGCGGCGTCACCGTCGGGGTCGGTTCCGGGGTCGGCTCCGGGGTGGGGGTGGGGCCGGTGACCGGGGTCGTGACCTCGGCCCGGCCGTCACCGGTGTCCACTGCGGTGTCCATGTTCTGTACGAGCAGCCACCCGCCGACCCCGACGGCCACCACGAGCGCGGGCACCCCCGCCATGAGCGCCAGCCGCCCCGCCCGCGCCCGCCGCACGGGCTCGGCCCCCGTGTCCGTGGGCTGCTCCCGCCCCGGCCAGGAACCGGGAGGCGACGGCTCGGTGCCGTACGCCCGCTGCCCGGGGTGCGTGTGCGGGGACTGCTGTCCGTGGTACGCGTACTGCTCGGGCGTGTACGGCTCGGGCCCCATGTACGGCTCGGGTCGCGCGTACGACGGGGAGTGCGGGTACGGGGGCTGCTCGGGCCACGTGCGCGCGGCCGGGGGGCGGGACTGCTCGGGCTGTGAGTATGACTCGGGGTGCGGGTACGGGGGCTGCTCGGGCCGCGTGTGCGAGACCGGGGGCCGGGTGTGCCCGGACGCGTACTGCGGCTGTCCCGGGTGCGTGGGCGTGGCCGGGTGCGGAGGCCGTCCGGGACCGCCCGGGGAGTCCCCGTACCCCGGCTGCCACGCGCCTCGCCCCACGTCCTGGCGCGGTGGCGGGTCGGTGGGGAACCCGGGGGAGGCGTACGCCCGCTGCCCGGGGTGCGACGCCCGTTCGGAGGTGGACCCGGGGTGCGGTGCCCATTCGGAGGCGGGTTCGGGGTGCGATGCCCATTCGGAGGCGGGGCCGGAGTGCGGTGCGCGTTCGGAGGCGGACCCGGGATGTGGTGCCCGCCCGGCGACCGGGCCGGGGGAGGAAGGGGAGGAGGAGGCGCGGCCGAGCAGGGCCTCGGCCTGGTCGGGGACCATCCGGGCGGCGGGGTCCCTCGCCATCAGGCCGAGGATCGCCACCGACAGCGGCCCGGAATGGGTCATCGGGCTGGGCTCGCCGTGCAGGACCGCCATCATGGTGGCGGCGGCAGTGGCCCGCTCGAACGGGGGGCGGCCCTCCAGCGCCGCGTACAGCGTCGCGCCGAGCGACCACAGGTCCGACTCCGGGGTGGCGGGCAGCCCGTGCAGCCGCTCGGGAGGCAGGAACGCGGGGGTGCCGACCATCGCGCCCGTACGGGTGATGCCGGTCTCCTGCGTCATGGAGGCGATGCCGAAGTCGGTCAGCACCACCCGGCCGTCGTCGGCCAGCAGCACGTTCTCCGGCTTGACGTCGCGGTGCAGCACCCCCGCGGCGTGCGCGGCCCGCAGCGCGCCCAGCACGTGCAGCCCCACCGAGGCGACCCGCTCGGGCGGGAGCGGCCCGCCCGTGCGGACGATCTCACCCAGCGACCGGGACCGGACCAGCTGCATGACGATCCAGGGACGCCCGTCCTCCTCGACCACGTCGTGCACGATGACCACGGAGGGGTGGTCGAGGCGCCCCGCCGTCCTGGCCTCGCGGATGGTGCGCCGGTTCAGGTCGGTGCGCGCGTCCTCGTCGACTCCCCGGTAACGGACCTCCTTGACGGCCACCACCCGGTCGAGGAGCTCGTCGTGGGCACGCCAGACGATGCCCATGCCGCCCTCGCCGATGTGTTCGAGCAGCCGGTAGCGGCCCGCCACCTTCCTCTCCGCCATCCCCCGCCCTTCCAAGCTCACCGACCGCGGGCGTCAGGACTCCCGCTCACTTTTTCGAGGAGAAGGTCGCGGTGAACCCTTCGAAGAGATGCATGTTCTTCTTCGCGTCCTTTGCCAGGGTATGCCAGTAAATCGCATACCCCCGGCCGCCCTTGGTGACGAACCCCCGGTTGATCACGCGAGCCTTGCCCGAGCTGGTGTTCCAGGTGAACTCCCAGTCGGCGGCCTTCTCCATGTACTTGACGTTCGCGATCTTGATCCGCTGGTAGCCGGAGAAGTTGCCCCGGACGGCCCTCTCCTGGTCCTCCCAGTCCTTCTTCGGATCGGGGCGGGCCTTGTCGACGTACTCGACGAAGACGAAGCTCGTCCGGTCGGGGCCGCGGAACCAGACCTGCTGGCCGGGCCGCTTCTCCACGGCCCACCCCTTCGGCAGGCCGATCGAGAAGCCGTTGCTGTCCTTGTGCATCTTCCAGCCGGAGGGGAGGGGGGACTTCTTCTCCGTCTTGGAGGGGCTCGGGCTGGACGAGGGGGACGCCGAGGGCGACTCCGACGGGGACGCGGAGGAGGACGGCGGCGACGTCTCCGGGCCCGGCGAACCCTCCGGGGTCGTCTCCGCGGTGCCGCTCGGGGCGTTCGACGCGCTGGACGCGCTCGGCTCGCCCGGCCTGGCCTGCGGGGTCTCGTCGCCGTCGCCGCTCTGCATGCCGAGCCAGCCGGCGATCCCGCCGACGATCAGCAACGCGGGCACGAGCACGAGCAGTCCCCGCCTCACCCGGGAACCGCCCGACCCTCGCGAGGCGAGCGTGTCGTGGTTCCCGGAGTAGGCGCCGCCGCCTCCCGCGTAGGGGGGCGAGGGCTCCTCGCGCGGAGCGGGCTCGGCCCTGGAGGCGGAGACGGGCTCCGCGACGGGCTCCGGTCTCGGCGCGGGCTCCCGCCCCACGGGCGGGAAGGGGTTGGGACGCGCGGCGGGCTTCTGGCGCGCGGCCTCGGCTTCCGGCTCCCCGGCCGGCGGGGCGCTCTCACGGCTCGCCTGCGGCGCGGGCCGCTTCCCGGCCGCGACGCCGGGAGCCGCCGCGCCGGAGACCGCCGCGCCTGAAGCCGCTGCGCCGGAGGCCGCTGCGCCGGAGGCCGCGGAGGCCGCCGTGCCCGGCTTCGGCTCGCGGGACGACGCGACGTCGGCGGCGGGTTCGGGCTTCGGGTCGGCGGCGGGCCTCGGCTTGGGGGCGAACCTGGCGAGGACCGGGGGAGCGGTCGCGGGCTTGGGCTTGGGTTCGGGCTCCGGGGTGGGCTCGGGCTCCGGGGTGACGGCGGGCCTCGGCTTGGGGGCGAACCTGGCCAGGATCGGGGGCGCGGCCTCGGCGGCGGCCACCGGGGGAACAGGTGTGCCCTCGACGGCGGGACGGCTCGCCTTCGGGTCCGTCTCCGCCTCGGAACCCTGCTCAGCGCTCTGTCCGGCGCTCTGTCCGGCGCTCTGCCCGGAAACCTGCCCGGAGGCCTGTGCACCCGCTCCGGCGGCCGGAACCGGGGCTCCGGCCCCGGGAGCCTGGCCGCCCTTCGCGGCGGGCGCGTCCTTCCCCGCCGCCTTCTCCGCGTCCTTCTCTGCTGCCTTCTCCGCGGACCCTGCCGCCACGGACCCTGCCGCCACGGACCCGGCTGCCACGGCACCGGCCGCCGCGGGGGCGGACTCCCGCCGTACGTCAGCGGCGGGCGCCTTCGGGGCGGCCTTCCGCGGCTCCTCGCGGCGCGTGGGAGAGGCGCCCTTCTTCGGGCCCGAGGGTACGGCGTCCAGCTTCGCGCCCGTCTCGGGGACGGAGCCGGGCTTGAAGTCGATCCCGGGGTCGGTCTCGTCCGCCGGGCTCACGGCCGGCATGACGGCGGTCCTGGCGGGCCGGTCCCGGTCGCCCTCGGCCACCCGGCGCAGCAGCCGCTCGGCCTCCTTGTAGGGCATGCGCAGCGCCGGGTCCTTGCGGAGCAGCCCTTCGAGGACCGGGGCGAGCGGCCCGGCGTTGGCCGGGGGTTCGGGCTCGTCGTTCAGGATGGCGTGCATGGTCGGCAGCGCCCCGCCCCGGTCGTGCGGGGGCCTGCCCTCGACGGCGGCGTACAGGGTCGCGCCGAGCGACCACAGGTCGGACTCGCGCTGCGCGCTGCCGCCCTTGATGCGCTCCGGCGGGATGAACGCGGGGGTGCCCGCGATGCCGGTCATGGTCAGCGCGGTCTCGGCCTCCAGGGTCGCGATGCCGAAGTCGGTCAGCACCACCCGGCCGTCGTCGGCCAGCAGCACGTTCTCCGGCTTGACGTCGCGGTGCAGCACTCCCTGGGCGTGGGCGGCGCGCAGCGCCTCCAGCAGCTTGAGGCCGATCTCCGCGACCCGCTGCGGCGGCAGCGGCCCGTCCTGGCGCATCACCTTGCCGAGGGAGCGCGACTCCACCAGCTGCATGACGATCCAGGGACGCCCGTCCTCCTCGACGACGTCGTGGACGACCACCACGTTCGGGTGCGTCAGGCGCCCGGCGGCACGCGCCTCGCGCTTGGTGCGCCGGTTGAAGTCCTCCTGGTTGTCCTCGCCGAGCATGTCGGCGTAACGGACCTCCTTGATCGCGACCTCGCGGTCGAGGAGCTCGTCATGGGCCCGCCACACGATGCCCATGCCACCCCGGCCGATGGCTTCGAGCAGGTGGTAGCGGGAGGCGATACGGCGCCCCTCGGGCTGTGCTTCGGCCATCAACCGGCTTACCTCCTTCTGAACCCCCGAATACTCTCATAGCCCGGTAAAGTGATCGACTCACCCGCCTCTGGAAACGTCCATATCTTGAGATCCGATGTCCAGTACGTGGCAGATGTCGGGAAGGTGACCTAAGATTGGCCGCATGACCTGTCACTTTGTGTCCAATGAGTCGGCTCCGGAGAGCCGATCGTGACAGTGTTGAACTAGCGACCGGCCGGAGCAGGCACGAGGCGGAGACGCGAAGTCTCTGCCTCTTTCTCTGTCCGAAGTCCCTTTCCGAACGGCCGCCGGCTCGCGGGACGCGCGTCGGCCGAACATGGGGAGCCTCATGTCGTCCACCGCACGGTACGCCACCCACCTGGAACGCGCGGCGGTACGGCTGGGCACGCTCACGGTGGGGGCGGGACCGGCCGTGGTGATCGGCGGGCCCGGCGCGGACGCCCACTGGATCAGCCTGCGGGACCGCCCCGGCCCCGGCCCCGGCCCTGGCTCCGGCCTCGGACCTGGCCCCGGACGCGGTCACGGTCACGGTCGCGAGAAAGCCTCCGCGTCCGTGGCGGAGTCCCTGATGGAGTCCCTGGCGGCGGCCCGCGCCCAGGGGGCGGGACCGGTCCTGGTGGAGCCGTCCTCCGCGGAGGACCTGCCGCCGATCGCCGAGGGGGCCGACGGCGCGGTGGTCGGCGCGGCCTGGATGCGCGACTCCGCGCTGGTACGCGCCACCGCGGGGCTCGGCCTGCCGGTGCTCGTCCAGCGCGATCCCCGCGCGACGCTGGAGGAGTGGCTGGAGGTCGCCGGTCACTGCGCGGCGGAGGGCAACGACGGGATCGTGCTCTGCGAGGGCGGCGGCCGAGCCTACCCGGGGGGCGCCGCCCTCGACCTGGCCCTGCTGCGCGCCGCGTGCGAGAGGTCGGGGCGTCCCGTGCTGGCCGGGCTCGGCGCCGACCCCGCGCTGGCCGCCGCGGCGATCGCCGCCGGTGCCGACGGCCTGCTCCTCGACCCCTCCGCCACCGAGCGGGACGCGCTGGCCGCGCGCGAGGCCGTGAGGATCTTCGGCGCGCTCACCCGCAGGGAGACCCCCGACTCGGTGCGCGCCGCCCGCGAGGCCATCGACCGCGTCGACGCCGCCCTCGCCGTCCTCCTGGAGCGCCGCGCCGAGCTGGCCGGGACCATCCAGCGCCTCAAGCCCGTCGGGGGCTTCGCCGGTCGCGACGCCGACCGCGAGCGGCGCCTGGTCGCCGAGATGGCCCGCCGCGCCCCCGTCCTGGGCGAGGCCCGGCTCGCCCCCATCATGAACGCCGTCATCGAGGCGGGCCTCCACCTCGCCGAGGAACGCCGCTCGGCGCCCCAGGACTGAACGCCCCGGGACCGAGCGGCTCGGGCGAACGACCCGGGAGTAAACGACCCGGGACCGAGCGGCTCGGGACCCGGCCCCTCGGGGTCACCGGGAACATCTGGAACACCCGGAACACCCGGTCACAGGGCCCCCGGCCGGAGGTCGAGCCGGTGCCGGGCGGTGGCGGCGAGGCGGGTCAGCCGGGCGGTCTCCTCGGTCAGGACCGCGCGGCCCTCGCCCCTGAGGTCGTAGTAGCGCCGGTGGCGGCCGTCGACGACCTCCTCCTTGACCACGCCGATCAGGCCCTCCCCCGACAGGCGGTCCAGGGCGCCGTAGAGGGTGCCCGCGCCGAGCCGTACGCGGTCCTCCGACAGCTCGCGCACGGTCTTGATCACGCCGTACCCGTGCAGCGGGCCCTCGGACAGGGCCAGCAGGATCAGGTAGCTCTGCTCACGTAGCGCCATGAGCGACATATATCGTTACTCGTACTATGGGTCAAGGGTAGACCTCGCGCGGGGAGGTCCGGGGCGTCGCGGGGGAGAGGTGAACCGGAGCCACATGAGGCACTTTCGAAACTCAGATTTGGATACGCTTTCCCCGCCGACGGTGCGACTAGGGGAGGACGGGGCCGCATGTCAGACTCGTTTGTGCATCTGCACGTTCACACGGAATACTCCATGCTGGATGGGGCCGCCCGTTTGAAGCAGATGTTCAAACAGGTCGGTGACCTGGGCATGCCCGCCATCGCGATCACCGACCACGGCAACATGCACGGCGCCTACGACTTCTACAAGCAGGCCACCGGGGCCGGGATCAAGCCGATCATCGGCATCGAGGCCTACGTCGCCCCGGCCTCCCGGCACCAGAAGAAGCCGGTGCTGTGGGGCGAGCCGCACCAGAAGCGCGACGACGTCTCCGCGGGCGGCTACTACACCCACATGACCATCTGGGCGAAGAACGCCACGGGCCTGGGCAACCTGATGAAGCTCTCCTCGCGCGCCTACACCGAGGGCTTCGTCCGCAAGTGGGCCCGGATGGACGCCGAGATCCTCGCCGAGCACGCCGAGGGCCTGATGGCCACCACCGGCTGCCCGTCGGGCGAGGTGCAGACCCGCCTTCGCCTGGGACAGTACGACGAGGCGGTCGCGGCGGCGGCCAGGTTCCAGGAGCTGTTCGGCAAGGAAAACTACTACCTGGAGATCATGGACCACGGGCTCGACATCGAGCGCCGGGTCCGCGACGGCCTGACCCGCATCTCCAAGGAGCTGGACATCCCGCCGCTGGTCACCAACGACTCCCACTACACCTACGAGTCGGACGCGACCTCGCACGACGCGCTCCTGTGCATCCAGACCGGCAAGCAGCTGTCCGACCCCGACCGCTTCCGCTTCGACGGCAGCGGCTACTACATCAAGAACGCCGACGAGATGCGCGCCGTCGACTCCTCGGACCTGTGGGCCGAGGGCTGCCGCAACACCCTGCTGGTCGCCGAGAAGGTCGACCCGAGCGGCATGTTCGGCTTCAAGAACCTGATGCCCACCTTCCCCCTGCCCGAGGGGGAGACCGAGGAGAGCTGGTTCCGCAAGGAGATCTGGTCGGGCATGGACCGGCGCTTCCCCGAGGGGATCGACGAGGAGCACCGCGCGCAGATCGAGTTCGAGATGGGCGTCATCCTGCAGATGGGGTTCCCCTCCTACTTCCTCGTGGTCGCCGACTTCATCATGTGGGCCAAGAACAACGGCATCCGGGTCGGCCCCGGGCGAGGCTCGGCCGCGGGCTCGCTGGCCGCGTACGCGCTGGGCATCACCGACCTCGACCCGCTGCCGCACGGGCTGATCTTCGAGCGGTTCCTCAACCCCGACCGCGTCTCCATGCCCGACGTCGACATCGACTTCGACGAGCGCAGGCGCGGCGACGTGATCCGCTACGTGACGGAGAAGTACGGCGCCGACAAGGTCGCGATGATCGCCACCTTCGGCACCATCAAGGCGAAGGCGGCCATCAAGGACGCGGCTCGCGTCCTCGGGCACCCGTACGCGCTGGGCGACAAGGTCTCCAAGGCGTTCCCGCCCGCGGTGATGGGCAAGGACATCCCGCTGTCGGGCATCTTCGACAAGGACCACCCGCGCTACAACGAGGCCGGTGAGCTGCGCAGGCTGTACGAGGAGGACGTCGACGTCAAGTCGGCGATGGACCTGGGCAGGGGCCTGGAGGGCCTGATCCGGCAGACCGGCGTACACGCGGCCGGGGTCATCATGTCGGCGGAGGTGCTGACCGACTACATCCCGATCATGCGCCGCGACTCCGACGGTGTGATCATCACGCAGTTCGACTACCCGACCTGCGAGACGCTCGGCCTGCTGAAGATGGACTTCCTGGGCCTGCGCAACCTCACGATCATCGACGACTGCCTGAAGATGATCGAGGCCAACACCGGCGAGCGGATCGACCTGCTCAAGCTGCCGCTCGACGACCGCAAGACGTACGAGCTGCTCGGCCGGGGCGACACCCTGGGCGTGTTCCAGCTGGACGGCGGCGGCATGCGGTCGCTGCTGCGGCTGATGAAGCCCGACAACTTCGAGGACATCTCCGCCGTCGGCGCGCTGTACCGGCCGGGCCCGATGGGCGCCAACTCCCACACCAACTACGCGCTGCGCAAGAACGGCCAGCAGGAGATCGTCCCGATCCACCCGGAGTTCGAGGAGTCGCTGCAGGAGATCCTCGGCACGACGTACGGCCTGATCGTCTACCAGGAGCAGGTCATGGCCATCGCGCAGAAGGTCGCCGGGTTCTCGCTCGGCAAGGCCGACCTGCTGCGCCGCGCGATGGGCAAGAAGAAGAAGTCGGAGCTGGACAAGCAGTTCGAGTCCTTCGAGCAGGGCATGAAGGACAACGGCTACTCGGCCGCGGCGATCAAGACGCTCTGGGACATCCTGCTGCCCTTCTCCGACTACGCCTTCAACAAGGCGCACAGCGCCGCGTACGGCCTGGTCTCCTACTGGACCGCCTACCTCAAGGCCAACTACCCGGCCGAGTACATGGCGGGCCTGCTCACCTCGGTCAAGGACGACAAGGACAAGTCGGCCCTCTATCTGAACGAGTGCCGCCGGATGGGCATCAAGGTGCTGCCGCCGGACGTCAACGACTCCGACTTCGACTTCACCCCGCGCGGCACCGACGTCCGGTTCGGCCTGTCGGCGATCCGCAACGTCGGCGGCAACGTGGTCGACGGGATCATCGCCGCTCGCAAGGAGAAGACCCGCTTCGCCGACTTCAAGGACTTCCTGCGCAAGGTTCCCATGGTGGTCTGCAACAAGCGGGTCATCGAGTCGCTGGTCAAGGCCGGTGCCTTCGACTCCTTCGGGCACGTGCGCAAGGGCCTGGTGATGATCCACGAGCAGGCCGTCGACAGCATCATCGGGATCAAGAAGAACGAGGCCCAGGGACAGGACTCCCTGTTCGGCGCCGTCGAGGGCGCCGAGGACGAGACCTTCGACGTGCAGATCCCGGTGGGCGAGTGGGACAAGAACACCCTGCTGCAGTTCGAGCGGGAGATGCTCGGCCTGTACGTCTCCGACCACCCGCTCTTCGGCGTGGAGCACATCCTCGCCTCCGGCGCCGACTGCACCGTCGCCGCGCTGCAGGACGAGCACCGTCCCGACGGCCAGGTCGTCACCGTCGGCGGCATCCTGAGCGGCCTGCAGCGCAAGGTCACCAAGAAGGGCGACACCTGGGTCCTGACCCAGCTGGAGGACCTGGAGGGCGCGATCGAGGTGATGATCTTCCCGTCCGCGTACCAGCTCTGCGCGACGGTGCTCGCCGAGGACGCGATCGTGTTCGTCAAGGGGCGCCTGGACAAGCGCGAGGACGTCGGGAAGATCATCGCGATGGAGGTGACCGCCCCCGACCTGACCCGCGAGGCCGGTGGCCCGCTCGCCGTCAGCCTCGTCCTGGCCCGCTGCACCCCACCGGTGGTCGGCCGCCTCAAGGAGGTGCTGACCGCCCACCCCGGTACCACCGAGGTGCACCTGCAGGTCCACAACGGTCCGAAGACCACCATCGTGCGCCTCGACGACCGCCTGCGGGTCTCGCCGTCCCCGGCCCTGATGGGCGACCTGAAACAACTTCTCGGCCCCGCCTGCCTCGGAGCCTGAAAACGGGATCTGTTTCGTCTGACGCGATGAGCGGCGGGATTTCGATGACGGCATGAAGATGGGTCGACGAGGGGCGATGAGGCGATTCACCGGCTCGAAAGGCGTGGGCGCCCGCCCCGTCGACCGGGCCTGTCCCGTCGACCGGGCCGCTCGCCTGCCCTGCCGAACGGGTGGCCCCGTTCCTCCACCGTGGAGCCGGACGAGGATGAGCTCGGCGATGACCGTAACCAGCGAAGGTGTCCCAGCATGATCTCGTACGTAACGGGTGACGCCACCGTTCCCGTCGGCGGTGATCCGAAGATCATCGCGCATGTCTGCAACGACGCCGGTGGCTGGGGACGCGGCTTCGTCGTCGCGCTCTCCCGGCGCTGGCCCGCACCGGAGGCCGCCTACCGGGCCTGGTACCGCCAGGGCGACGGGTTCGCGCTGGGCGCCGTGCAACTGGTCCAGGTCGATGAGGGCCTGTGGGTGGCCAACATGGTCGCCCAGCGCGGTGTCCGCGCGACCAAGGCGGGCCCGCCCATCCGCTACGAGGCCGTGAGCCGTTGCCTGGAGACCCTCGCCGACCATGCCGTCGAGCTCGGCGCCGGTGTTCACCTGCCGCGCATCGGATGCGGTCTGGCAGGCGGCACCTGGGACCGAATCGAGCCGATCATCGACGAGTGCCTGGTGAAACGCGACGTCCAGGTCACCGTCTACGATCTGGACGATCATCCGATGTGACATTTTGCATCGGGGCGCGTTCCCGGCCTTCGTCCTGGCGGATGAGGAAAAGGTCGTCCGCGCTGGGGAGGGAGGGGCGGGCCGGAATTGCGATGATCGTTATGTCGTACATTCCGGATCTGAGGAGCTGACAGCCGATGACTCTCGCGCGACTTCCCCACCGTGGACGGGCGATCGCCGGCCTCGGGCTGAGCGCGATACTCGTGACCTGGGCCGTCGCGCCCCCCGCGTCCGCCGAACCCGTACCGGGGCCCTCGGCGTCGGCCGGGCAGGAGGCAGGGCTCGACCGGGAGGCGCTGCGGCGGAGCCTCGCCGCGATGCACGAGGCCGGCATGTACGGCACCTATTCCGCCGTCCGGGACGGCGGGGCGAAGTGGCTCGGGGCGGCGGGGGTCGCCGACGTGCGGACCCGGCGGCCCGTCCACTCCCGGATGGTCCACCGGGTGGGCAGCATCACCAAGACCTTCACGGCCGTGGCGATCCTCCAGCAGGTCGAGCGGGGCCGCGTCGAGCTGGACGCGCCCGTCGCCCGCTACCTCCCCGGCCTGCTGCCGGACGACCTGGGCCAGAGGACCACGGTCAGGATGCTGCTCAACCACACCAGCGGCATCGGCGACTACATCGCGGGCGCCTTCCCCTCCCTTCTCGAGGCGTCCCCGCGGAGCCTCGACGAGCACAGGTTCCGCAGGATCAGCCCGCGGGAGCTGGTGAGGCTCGCGCTGGAGGCGCCGCGCACGGGCGAGCCGGGGCAGGGGTGGTCGTACTCCAACGCCAACTACGTGATCGCGGGCCTGCTCCTGGAGAAGGTGACCGGCACCGGCGCGGAGGCGTACATCACCCGCCACGTGATCCAGCGGGCCGGGCTGCGCGACACGTCCTTCCCGCGCACGCCGGTCATCCCCGGGCCGCACTCCAAGGCGTACGAGGCGCTGTACGGATACGCCGACCCGCCGCGCGACTACAGCGTCTACGACATGTCGTGGGCGGGCACGGCGGGCGCCGTCGTCGCGACCATGGAGGACCTCAACCGGTTCTACCGGGAACTGCTGGGCGGCCGGCTCCTCGCCCCGGCGCAGCTCGACCAGATGCGGACGACGGTGCCGGTCACCGACGCCGAGGGCAACGTCATCATGAACTACGGCCTCGGCATCTACGCCCAGGACCTGCCCTGCGGCCGGTTCTGGGGCCACGACGGGGGAGTGTTCGGCATGGGCTCGATCTCCCTGTCCGGCGAGGACGGGCGGCGCCAGCTCTCCCTGGGGTTCAACCTGATGAAGTACCAGAGCATCGACGAGAACGGCAACATCCAGCCGCACGCGATCGACTACGCGATGGTGAGCTACTTCATGCAGGCGCTGTGCGGCCCGTCCGCGGCGACGGCGAAGAGCTCCCGGCCTCCGGTGCTCCTGCCGACCCAGCAGGTGCTGGTCAAGCGCTGAACCGTCGTCTGGCCGGTGATCCGCCGATCGGCCGCTGATTCGGTCGACCGGTCGGTTCACCGGTCAGGGGCCGGTCCGCCGGGTCGCTGGTTCACCGGCGTCCGGGGACGGTGACGGGGACAGGGGCGGGGACGGAGCGGCCGGAGGACGGTGACGGGGACGGGGCGGCCGGGGTCAGCGGGGGCGGTCGCGCCAGTGGGGGGCGCGGTACCGGCGGTGGGCGCCGTTCCCCCGGTAGCGGCGCTCCTCCCGGTAGCGCCGCTCCTCCCGGTACCCGCGTCCGTCCCGGTACCCGCGTCCGTCCCGGTACCCGCGTCCGTCCCGGTACCCGCGTCCGTCCCGGTACCTGTACTCCTCGCGGAAGCGGCGTCCGCGGTCTCCCCGGGCGCCGCGGCGCCCGTCGGCGTCAGTGCCCTCGGCGCCCTCCTCCTCGCGTTCCCTGGCCAGGGCCTCCTCCAGGCCGGGGGTGAACCCGCCGCCGAAACGGCCCATGTCGGGGCGGTGGAAGCGGGTCTCGCGCGTACCGTCGAGGGCGGCCGACATCGACGAGACCCAGATCGGTCCCGGCAGGGAGGCCCCCTGGACCGCGCCGAAGTACTCGTCGCCGATCTCGACGTCGGTCAGCGGGTAGCGGTAGGAGCCCCGGATGTCGCCCACGCTGACCGCCGCGGCCAGGTCGGGGGTGTAACCGGCGAACCAGGCCGAGGTGTAGCCGTTGTTGGTGCCCGTCTTGCCCGCGGCCGGGCGGCCGATGTCCTGGCCGGTCATGGTCCCCTTGGTGAACACCCCGGCCAGCAGGTGGTTGACCGCGTCGGCCACGTCGCGCTCGATCGCCCGCGCGCAGCTGGGCGGGATCTTGAAGCGCCTGCCGTCCCGCTCGACGATCTCGGCGATGGCCATCGGGCGGCAGTAGCGGCCCCGCGCCCCGAACGCGGCGAACGAGGCCGCCACGGTCACCGGGTCCATCTCGTTCACCCCGAGGGTGAAGGTCGGCACCTCCCGCAGCGGGGTGCCGTCGGCGCGGGCGACGCCCAGCGCCCTGGCCGTCGTGACGACCGGGCACAGGCCCACCCGCTGCTCCAGCATCATGTAGAAGATGTTCACCGACTTCCAGGTGCCGGTGGACAGGCTCTGCGGGCCGCCCCTGCCCTCGCCGCTCGCGTTGTGGATCTCCGCGCCGGGGTCGTTGACCTTGCGGCCCGCGCAGTCGGTGAAACCGCTGGCGGGGACGAAACTGCCGGGCGTCATGAAACCCTGGTCGAACCGCCAGCCCTGGGCCAGCGCGGTCGCCAGGGTGAACACCTTGAACGTCGACCCCGCCTGGAAGCCCTGGCCGCCGCCGTGCGCCATGTCGGCGGCCAGGTTGTAGGTGGTGTCGGGGCCGTTCGTGGTGTTCGCAGTATTGCCGCCGTTGCCGCCGTTGCTGCCGTACCGCTTGCTCGCCGCCATGGCCCGGATCCGCCCGGTGCCCGGCTGGATCATGGCCTCGGCCGCGACCTCGGTGTCCCTCCTGCCGACCCGCGCGGCGATGGCCCGTTGCGCGGCCCGCTGCGCCTTCGGCGACAGGGTGGTGCGCAGCACGATGCCGCCCCTGGCCAGGCGGCGCTCCCGCTCCGCGCGGGTGGGGCCGAAGGCCGGGTTGGTCAGCAGCTCCCGGTGCACGTAGAGGCAGAAGTACGGGTAGACGCTCCCCTGGCAGCCGCCGGGTTCCGGCTTGAGGCGGATGGCCAGCGGGCGCCTCTTGGCGGCCTCGGCCCGCGCCGGGGTGACGTACGACAGCTGGGCCATCCGGTCCAGGACGATGTCCCTGCGCTCGCGCAGCCGCTCCCTGCGCCTGGTGTCCAGCGACGGGTCGGTGGCGTACGGCGTGCGGACCGCGCCGGCCAGCGTCGCCGCCTGGGGGAGGGTGAGCCGGGCGGCCGGGACCGAGAAGAACCGCTGGGCGGCGGCCTCCACCCCGAAGGCGCCCGCGCCGAAGTAGGCGATGTTGAGATAGCGCTCCAGGATCTCGGCCTTGCTGTACTTGCGCTCCATCGCCAGCGCGTACCGCAGCTCGGTGATCTTGCGCTGGATGCTGGGCGCGCGGGCCTGGGCGCGTTCGGTGTCGCTCTCGGAGCCCTCGACCAGGATGTTCTTCACGAGCTGCTGGGTGAGCGAGGACCCGCCCTGCCGCACCCCGCCCGCCTTGGTGTTGGTGACCAGGGCGCGCAGGGTGCCCTTGATGTCCAGGCCCGCGTGCTCGTAGAAACGCGAGTCCTCGATCGCCACGATCGCGTCACGCATGACAGGGGCGACCTGGGCGAGCGTCACGACCGTCCGGTTCTCCGTGTAGAACTGGGCGAACCGCTTGCCGTTCTTGTCCAGCAGCACGGTGCGCTGGGGGAGCGGGTTCTCCCGGGGGCTCGGGGGCAGGTCGGTGAGGGTCCTCGTGACGTTGTTGACGGTGAGCCCGGCCGTGCCGACCAGCGGCAGCGCGGCCAGGGCGGCGAGCAGCCCGCCGAACACCCCGCAGGCCAGCAGCCCGCGCAGGCACGCGCCGGGACCACGTCTCACCTCTGGGTGCGATGTCACGCATAGTAACGTGCGACCGGGTGATCACCTACAAACACCCGATTGCCAATCCTTACCCGTCCTGCACCTTTTCTCGACTGATCTTCAGCCCGAGCGAGGCGAACTGCTCGAACGGCCGGTGGTAGCCCCGCTCGATGTGGTGCACCCCGCGCAGCGTGGAGGTGCCCTCGGCGGCGGCGGCTGCCAGCACGGCCGAGAACCCGGCCCGGATGTCGGGGAGCGTCACGTCGGCGCCGCTCAGCCTGGACACGCCGCGCACGACCGCCGAGTGCTTGGCGTTGGTGTCGTGGTACCGGCAGGCGGGGCCGCCGAGGCAGACGTCGAAGACCTCGATCTCGCAGCCCATCTTCTGCAGCGCGGGCACGTAGACCAGGCGGTTCTCGAACACCGTCTCGTGCAGCACCGACATGCCCTGGGCCTGCGTGAACAGCACCATCAGGGGCGTCTGCCAGTCGGTCATGAACCCCGGGTGGGTGTCGGTCTGCACCGCCGCGGCCCGCAGCCCGTGCGGCGCGGACGCCGACAGGTAGTCGTCGGTGATGTCGACCTCGGCGCCCATCCTGGCCAGGGTGGTGATCGCGGTCACCAGCCGGTCCTGGGGGCAGCCGTGCACCCGCACCTGCCCGCCGGTGATCAGACCGGCCGCCAGGTAGGAGAACGCCTCGATGCGGTCGCCGTTGAGCCAGGTGGAGGCGCCGTGCAGGCGCTCCACGCCCTCGATCACGATGCGCCGGTCGGGGCTCAGCTCGATGCGGGCGCCCATGCGCTGCAGGAAGAGGGCGAGCTCCACCACCTCGGGCTCCATCGCCGCGCCCTTCAGCACGGTCTTGCCCTCGGCCAGCACCGCCGACATCAGGATCGTCTCGGTGGCCCCGACGCTGGGGTAGGGCAGCTCGATCCGGGTGCCGCGCAGCCGCTTGGCCTTGGCGTACACCCCCGTGTCGCTCACCTCGACCTCGGCGCCCATCGCGCGCAGCGCCTCGACGTGGAAGTCGACGGGACGGCGGCCGATCGGGTCGCCGCCCACCAGCGGCACGAACGCCTCGCCCGCCAGGTGCAGCAGCGGGCCGAGCATCAGGATCGGGATCCTGTTGAGGCCGGTGAAGGCCGCGGGGACGTGCGGGTTGATCTGCTTCCCCGGGGCGACGGAGATCTCCCCCGAGCTGATCTCCACGTCGATGCCGAGCGCCCTCAGCATCTGCGCGGTGATCCCCACCTCGCCCACGTCGGGGGCGTTCTGGATCGTGCTCTCACCGGTGCCCAGCATCGCGGCGACCATGTGCTTGGAGACGCCGTTCTTGGAGCCACGGACCTCGACGTCACCGCGGAGCGGCCCGGAGGGTTCGATCAGCCATACCTCTTCATTCACACCGCCAGAGTAACGGGATTCGGTCGAAGCCTCGGATGGCGCCGGGCCGAGGGATATGTAACATCGGGCACATCTGCACAGAGGGTGAGGGAACCATGGTGCGCGGCGTGCGTGACTTTGTGATCACCGTACTGGCGCTCGCGTCGGCCGGGGTCGTCGCCGGGATCCTGTGGTCGCTGGCCGCGCCGCGCCCCCCGTACGTCGCGACGAGCGAGGGGCCGCTGCTGGCCGATCCCTCCACGCAGGCGCTGATCGCCGCCGACGGCTGGTTCGCCCTGATCACCGGCGCGCTGGGGCTCGCCTGCGGGGCCGTCGGCTACAGCGTGTCGCGCGGGGGCCGCCCGCTGCCGGTGGTGGTGGGCCTGGCCGCGGGCGGCCTGGCCGGCGCGTACCTGGCGCTGGTGGTCGGGGAGACGGTCAACCTCGGGGCCGTGAGCGTCACCGCCTCGGGGACGTCCAGGCCGTTGATCGCGGGGCCGCTGGTGCTGACCGCCAGGGGGGTGCTGTTCGCGTGGCCGACGCTGGCCGCCGGTCTCTTCTTCGCCCTGGAGGGCATCGCGGGCTACCGCGACTCCCCGCTGCGCCGCCCGTTCGGCGGGAACGACCCCTACGGGCCGCTGTCGTCGTACGACATCAGCGGCCGGCCCGGCGACCGGTAGCCGCCGCGCCGGGGTCCGGGGTCCGGGGTCCGAGGGGTCGGGGAGCGAGGTCCGAGGGGGCCGGGGTCAGAGGGGCGGGCGGCGCGAGCCGTGGCCGGTGGCGCGCTCGAACGCGTGGGCGAGCCGCAGCACCGCCATGTCGGCGAAGGGGCGCCCGATGATCTGCACGCCCACCGGCAGCCCGCCGGGGGTGAACCCGCACGGCACCGACGCCGCCGGGACGTGCAGCACGCTGATCCAGTACGCCGAGCGCATCCACGCCAGGTAGTCGGGCAGCGCCTGCCCGTTGATCTCCGAGACGTACGGGTCGTCCACCGGGAACGGCGGCACCTGGCTGACCGGCGCGATCAGGAAGTCGTAGGTGTCGAAGAAGGAGTTCATCCGCTGGTAGAGGCGGCTGCGCAGCCGTTCGGCGCGGGCCAGGTCGGCGCCGGTCACCTCGCGGCCCCGCTCGACGTTCCAGCGCACGTTCGGGCCCAGGCTCTCCCGCGGCAGGTCGCCGAAGGAGAGCGCGTAGTACCACGCCCGGTAGATCCGGAAGGCGTCCTCGGCGGCGGACAGGTCCAGGTCCACCCGCTCCACCCGCGCGCCCAGCTCCGCGAGCGCGGCGGGGGCGTCCGCGGTGACCTTGGCCGTCTCCATGTCGACCGGCAGCCCGCCCAGGTCGGGGCTCCAGGCCACGCGCATCCCGGTCAGGTCGAGGTCCAGCGGCCCGGCGAAGGCGGAGCCGCTCTCGGTGATCGACAGGGGGGAGGCGGCGTCGAACCCCGCCACCGCGCTCATCAGCAGCGCCAGGTCCTCCGCGGTCCTGGCCATGGGGCCCGGCACGCCGAGGGTGAACCAGGCCGCGACGGGCGACGGCGAGGGGATCCGTCCCGGGGTGGGCCGCAGCCCCGCCACGTTGCAGAAGGAGGCCGGATTGCGCAGCGAGCCGCCCATGTCGGAGCCGTCGGCCAGCGCCACCATGCCGGTCGCCAGCGCCGCCGCGGCCCCGCCGCTGCTGCCCCCGGCCGACCTCGACAGGTCGTAGGGGTTGCGGGTGGCGCCGAAGATCTCGTTCACGGTGTGCGAGCCGGTGCCGAACTCCGGGGTGTTGGTCTTGCCGATCGTGATCGCCCCGGCCTCGCGCATCCGCCGCACGATCGGCGCGTCGGTGTCGGGGACGTGGTCGGCGAAGATCGGCGAGCCGTACGTGGTGCGGATCCCGGCGGTGTCGGCCAGGTCCTTGTGCGCGACCGGCAGGCCGTGCAGCGGCCCCCGCCACCGGCCGCGGGCCAGGTCCCGGTCGGCCTCCTCGGCCTCCCGCCTGGCGCGCTCGGCCACCAGCGTGACGATCGCGTTGACCTCGGGGTTGACCTCCTCGATCCGCCGCAGGTGCGCGTCGAGCAACTCGACCGCGCCGACCTGCCTGGTGCGTAGCAGTTCGATCATCTCGGTAGCGGTCAAGTAGTGCATCTTCCCCCCGATGTCCCTGGTCAGGTGTGTCCTGTCGTACCGAGTCTGGCCGAACGCCGCCGCGCGCCGCGTCGGCAACCTTCGACAGGACCGGGAGGGGGGAGCGGGTCCGTCTTGTGAGACTTCGCGGATCTCACGGGACCCCGCGGATCTCACGGGACCTCGCGAGGCGGGTCCTGCCAGGACCCGCGAGGTGGTCAGCCGGTTTTGCCGATGGGGGCGGTGACGGCCTGGGTGAGCCGTACCAGCTCCGAGGGGGCGGTCTCGATCTGCAGCCCGCGCCGCCCGGCGGAGAAGTAGATCGTCGCGAAGCCGAGCGCGGAGGCGTCGACCACGGTCGGCAGGCGTTTACGCTGCCCGAGGGGGCTGATGCCGCCGACCACGTAGCCGGTGACCCGCTCGACCTTGGCCGCGTCGGCCATCGCCGCCCGCTTGCTCCCCAGCGCCGCCGCGAACGCCTTGAGGTCGAGCTTCCCGGCCACCGGCACCACCGCGACGGCGAGCCCGCTCTCCACCTCGGCCACCAGGGTTTTGAAGATCTGCCCGTACGGCACCCCGAGGGCGTCGGCCGCCTCCTCGCCGTAGGCCTGCGCGTTCGCGTCGTGCTCGTAGGGGTGCAGGGTGAAATCGACCTTGGCCTGGGCCAGGGCCACCGTCGCGGGGGTTCCCTGGCCGCCCTTGTTCTTGCTCTTGCTCACGGGGGAAGCGTAGCGGCTGATTAAAATCTACATAGTAAAGGCGTCGTCCGGATATTGGACGAGACGATATCGGGTGGCGGACCTCCGTAGACTGAACGGGTGATTTCGCGTACCGACCTGCGAGGGCCACTGCCTGAGGACCTTCGCGACGTGCTGCCCCGAGCCGACCTCGACGTCGAAGCCGCCCTGGAGAAGGTGCGGCCCATCTGCGAGGACGTGCATCATCGCGGGGTCGCCGCCGTGCGCGAGCTGACCGCGAGGTTCGACGGGGTCGAGCTGGAGTCCACCCGGGTGCCCGCCGAGGCGATCACCGCGGCGCTGGAGGGGCTCGACCCGAAGGTCAGGGCGGCGCTGGAGGAGTCGATCCGCCGCGCCCGCCTCGTCCACCGCGACCAGCGGCGCGCCGACGTCACCACCCAGGTCGTGCCCGGCGGCACCGTCACCGAGCGCTGGGTGCCCGTCGACCGCGTGGGGCTGTACGTCCCCGGCGGCCGGGCGGTCTACCCCTCCAGCGTGGTCATGAACGTCGTTCCCGCCCAGGAGGCGGGGGTGCCCTCCCTGGCGGTCTCCTCGCCCGCGCAGCGCGAGTTCGGCGGGCTGCCGCACCCGGCCATCCTGGCGGCGTGCGCGCTGCTCGGCGTGGACGAGGTCTACGCGGTCGGCGGTGCCCAGGCGGTGGCGATGTTCGCGTACGGCACCGAGGAGTGCCCGCCGGTCACCATGGTCACCGGCCCCGGCAACATCTGGGTCGCCGCCGCCAAGCGCCTGCTCAAGGGGCGCATCGGCATCGACTCCGAGGCCGGTCCCACCGAGATCGCGATCCTCGCCGACGCCACGGCCGACCCGGTGCACGTCGCCGCCGACCTGATCAGCCAGGCCGAGCACGACACGATCGCCGCCGCCGTGCTCGTCACCGACTCCGTGGAGCTGGCCGAGGCCGTCGAGCGGGAGCTGCCCCGCCAGGTCGCCGCGACCAAGCACGCCGAGCGGATCACCGAGGCCCTGTCCGGGCGCCAGTCTGGCGTCCTGCTCGTCGACGACATGGAGGCCGGGCTGCGCGTCGTCGACGCGTACGCCGCCGAGCACCTGGAGATCCACACCGCCGGGGCGCACGCGCTGGCCGCCCGGGTGCGCAACGCCGGGGCGATCTTCGTCGGCTCCTACGCGCCGGTCTCGCTCGGCGACTACATGGCCGGTTCCAACCACGTGCTGCCCACCGGCGGCTGTGCCTGCCACTCCTCGGGGCTGTCGGTGCAGACGTTCCTGCGCGGCATCCACGTCGTCGACTACAGCCGCGAGGCCCTCGCCGGTGCCGCCGCCCACGTGTGCGTGCTGGCCGACACCGAGGACCTCCCGGCGCACGGCGCGGCGATCCGCGCCCGTTTCGACTGGGAGGTGCCCTCGTGAGGGCCCCCGGCCCGTGCTCACCGGGCGCGCGTTCCGACAGGGAGAGGCCTTCCCGCCCGTGTTCACCGGGGATGTCCGTGTTCGATTCCGCTGGGAGGCTTCGTCGTGAGGCTTGAAGATCTGCCGATCCGCGACGACCTTCGGGGGCGCACGCCGTACGGTGCCCCCCAGATCGACGTCCCGGTCAGGCTCAACACCAACGAGAACCCCTACGGGCCCTCGGCGTCCCTGGTCGCCGACCTGGCCGAGGCGGTGCGCGCCCAGGCGGGCGAGCTCAACCGCTACCCCGACCGCGACGCCCTCGCCCTGCGCGGGGAGCTGGCCGCTTACCTGGGGCACGACCTGACCGTGGAGCGGGTCTGGGCGGCGAACGGCTCCAACGAGGTGCTCCAGCAGATCCTGCAGGCCTTCGGCGGCCACGGCCGGGTCGCGATGGGCTTCGAGCCCTCCTACTCGATGCACCCGATCATCACCACCGGCGCCTCGACCGAGTGGATCTCCGGGGCGCGTGAGGACGACTTCGGGATCGACCCCGACAAGGCCGTCGCCGCGATCGAGGAGCACCGGCCCGACGTCGTCTTCCTGACGTCGCCCAACAACCCGACCGGCACCGCCCTGGACCCGGAGGTGATCGCCGGGATCGTCGAGGCGGCGCCGGGCATGGTGGTGGTGGACGAGGCCTACTTCGAGTTCGCCCGCACCGGCACCCCGTCGGCGCTGACCCTGCTGCCGGACAACCCCCGGCTGATCGTCACGCGGACGATGTCCAAGGCGTTCGCGATGGCCGGGACCCGGCTGGGTTACCTGGCCGCCCACCCGGCGGTGATCGAGGCGTTGCTGCTGGTCCGGCTCCCGTACCATTTGTCCACGCTCACCCAGACGGCGGCGCGGGTCGCGCTCGCCCACGGCGCCGAGCTGCTCGGTGCCGTCGACGCGCTGCGGGCCGAGCGGGACGCCACGGTGGAGTGGCTGCGCGGGCGGGGCCTGACGGTCGCCGACTCCGACGCCAACTTCGTGCTGTTCGGGCTCTTCGAGGACAGGCACGCGGTGTGGCGGGGCATGCTGGACCGCGGGGTGCTGATCCGCGAGGTGGGGCCGCCCGAGTGGCTGAGAGTTTCGATCGGTACCCCTGAGGAGATGGCGGCGTTCCGCGCCGCCCTGGAGGAGATCCTGTGAGCAGCATCATTGGCGGCGTTGGCGACACTGCCGGCACCGGCGACATCGCCGTCGCGGCCGTGCCGCGTCGCGGTCGCGTCGAGCGCGTCACCAAGGAGACCTCGGTGCTGGTCGAGGTCGACCTCGACGGCACCGGGCACGTCGAGGTGTCCACCGGTGTCGGGTTCTTCGACCACATGCTGAACCAGCTCGGCAAGCACGGCCTGTTCGACCTGACCGTGAAGACCGAGGGCGACCTGCACATCGACGCCCACCACACGATCGAGGACACCTCGCTCGCGCTGGGGGCGGCGTTCCGCGAGGCCCTGGGCGACAAGTCGGGCCTGCGGAGGTTCGGCAACGCGTCCTGCCCGCTGGACGAGTCGCTCGCGGAGGTCACGGTCGACCTGTCGGGGCGCCCCTACCTGGTGCACAGCGAGCCCGAGGGCATGGCCCCCATGATCGGGGCGGAGTACGACACGACGATGACCAGGCACATCCTGGAGTCGTTCGTCGCCCAGGCCGCGATCTGCCTGCACGTGCGCGTCCCGTACGGCCGCAACGCCCACCACATCGTGGAGGCGCAGTTCAAGGCGCTGGCCAGGGCGCTGCGGGCGGCCTCGGAGCGCGACCCGCGCGCCACCGGGGTGCCCAGCACGAAGGGCGTGCTGTGATCGTTTCCCGCGTGGGGAGGGCGTCCGGTGAGTGACAACTGGACGGCCGTCGCGATGGCCTTCGTGGCCCTCTTCCTCGTCGGCGGGATCGTCTCATTCCTCAAACAGGGTCTGAGGAAGGGCGCGGTGCTGCTCGCCGCCCTCGCGGCCCTGGCGACCACGGCGGCGGTGCTCTGGTGGTGAAGAAGGTAACCGTTCTCGACTACGGCTCGGGCAATCTCCGTTCGGCGGAGCGCGCGCTGGCCCGGGTCGGCGCGGAGGTCACGGTGACGTCCGACTACGAGACGGCGATGGAGGCCGACGGCCTCGTCGTGCCGGGGGTGGGGGCGTTCGCCGCGTGCATGGCGGGGCTGCGCGCCGCGCGGGGCGAGCGGATCGTCGCGCGGCGCCTGTCGGCGGGGCGGCCGGTCCTCGGCATCTGCGTCGGCATGCAGATCCTCTTCGAGACGGGCGTCGAGCACGGCGTCACGACCGAGGGCTGCGGGGAGTGGCCGGGCACGGTGGAGCGCCTGGAGGCCCCGGTCCTGCCGCACATGGGCTGGAACACGGTGAAGGCGCCCGCCGAGACCGTGCTGTTCGCCGGGCTCGACGCCGACACGCGTTTCTACTTCGTGCACTCGTACGGCGTGCGCTCCTGGGAGCTCCAGGCGGGGCCGGGTTTCGCCGACCCGCTGGTCACCTGGTCCGAGCACGGGGTGCCGTTCGTCGCGGCGGTGGAGAACGGCCCGCTGGCGGCCACCCAGTTCCACCCCGAGAAGTCGGGCGACGCCGGAGCGCAGCTGCTCACGAACTGGCTCGGGACCGTCACGTGATCCCGCGGGCCGCGGGCAGGGTTTCGTACGGGGCTCCCGCAGGGTTCTCCGCGGGGTCTCCCTCCCGGGTCTCGGCCGGGGGCTGGCTCGGGGGCGCCGTCGGGTTTCCGCGCGGGGTCCCGGTGGGTTCTCGATCCGGGTTTCCGCGCGGGGTTCGGGTGACTTCTCGATCCGGGGTCCCGCTCCGGGTCCCGGTGGGCTCTCGATCCGGGGTCCCGATCGGGGTTCCGGTGAGTTCGCGATGAGCAAGGAGCGGGCCAGGCGCAGGGCCGAGCGGGAGGCCGAGCAGGCCCGTCAGGCGGCCCTGCGCGCCGAGCGGGAGGCGCGGCTGGCGCGGCGGCGTGAGCGGGTCGGCAGGGTGGTCGCGCTGCTGCCGGGCAGGCCCGTCCGCATCGTGTCCCAGGGCGGCATCATGGCCCGCCGCCGCCGGACGCAGAACGGCGTCGCGGTGGTGCTGTTCCTGATCGTCCAGGTGATCGTCTGGCTGCTGTGGTCCTCGTGGGCGGCCCGGTTCGGGGCTCTTGTCATCTCTCTGTTGTTGGTACCGCTTCTCATCACCCTTGTCTTCGACCGGAGGTCGTGAACCGATGTCGCTTGAGCTGCTCCCCGCCGTGGACGTCGCCGACGGACAGGCGGTCCGCCTGGTCCAGGGCGCGGCCGGCACCGAGACGTCGTACGGCGACCCGCTGTCCGCCGCGCTGGCCTGGCAGGAGGCCGGTGCCGAGTGGATCCATCTGGTCGACCTCGACGCGGCCTTCGGCCGGGGCAGCAACCGCGAGCTGCTCGCCACCGTGGTCGGCGCGCTCGACGTCAAGGTGGAGATGTCCGGCGGCATCCGCGACGACGCCTCCCTGGAGATCGCGCTGGCGACCGGCTGCCGCCGGGTGAACATCGGCACCGCGGCGCTGGAGAACCCCGCCTGGTGCTCCAAGATCATCTCTGAGTACGGCGACCGGATCGCGATCGGGCTGGACGTGCGGGGGACGACCCTGGCCGCCCGAGGCTGGACCCAGGAGGCCGGTGACCTGTGGGAGGTCCTCGAGCGCCTGGAGGGCGACGGCTGTCCCCGCTACGTCGTCACCGACGTCACCAAGGACGGCACGCTGCGCGGCCCCAACCTCGACCTGCTGCGCGAGGTCTGCTCCCGCACCGACAAGCCGGTGGTCGCCAGCGGCGGCGTCTCGTCCCTGGACGACCTGCGCGCCCTGGCCGCGCTGGTCCCGATCGGCGTCGAGGGGGCCATCGTGGGCAAGGCGCTGTACGCGCAGGCCTTCACCCTCGAGGACGCCCTCGCCGCCGTGAGTTCGTGAGGGGTTGCAGATGACTGTCGCGGTACGAGTGATTCCCTGCCTGGACGTGGATGCCGGGCGGGTGGTCAAGGGCGTCAACTTCGGAAACCTCCGTGACGCGGGCGACCCGGTCGAGCTGGCCCGCCGCTACGACGAGGAGGGGGCCGACGAGCTGACGTTCCTGGACATCACGGCCTCCAGCTCCGACCGGACGACGATGTACGACGTGGTCAGCCGGACGGCCGAGCAGGTGTTCATCCCGCTGACCGTGGGCGGGGGGGTGCGCTCGGTCGAGGACGTCGACAAGCTGCTGCGGGCGGGTGCCGACAAGGTGAGCCTGAACACGGCGGCGATCGCCCGGCCCGAGCTGCTGACCGAGGCGTCGCGGCGCTACGGGGCACAGTGCATCGTGCTGTCGGTGGACGCCCGCCGGGTCGTCGACGGCCCGCCGATGCCGTCCGGTTTCGAGGTGACCACGCACGGCGGACGCCGGGGCGCGGGCCTCGACGCGCTGGAGTGGGCCCGGCGGGGCGAGGAGCTCGGGGTCGGTGAGATCCTGCTCAACTCCATGGACGGCGACGGCACCCGCGGCGGCTACGACCTGGAGCTGATCCGGGTCGTACGGGCCGCGGTGTCGGTTCCGATCATCGCCAGCGGCGGGGCCGGCGCCGTCGAGGACTTCCCCCCGGCGGTCGAGGCGGGTGCGGACGCGGTGCTGGCGGCGTCGGTGTTCCACTTCGGGCAGCTCAAGATCGGTGACGTCAAGGACGCGCTGCGGGGGGCGGGGCACCCGGTTCGCTGATCTCGTACGGGGTGTCGGCCGCGGTCGTCTCGTTCCCGGCCGCCCGGGAGGCGTTTCCGCGTTCGAGGGCCGGTCGCCGTGGCCGAAGCGCCCTCGCGGGAAGGTGCTCAGGGCTGAGCTCTTTGGCGTACAAAATGCCGGTGTGCGCGGATTTGACGGCATAGGGTGGCTCCGGTGAACATGATCGGCGGCTACGTGCTCAGGCGTGAGCTGGGCCAGGGCGGCATGGGCGTGGTGCACCTCGCCACGACCCCGACGGGGGGCCTGGCCGCGGTGAAGGTGATCCATCCGTGGCTGGCCCGCGACCCGGCCTTCCGGCGGCGCTTCGACCGCGAGGTGGCGGCGGCGCGCAGGGTGGCCAGGTTCTGCACCGCTCCCGTGCTCGACGCCGGGGTCGAGGACGGCGTCGCCTACCTCGTCACCGAGTACGTCAAGGGATCCGACCTGGCGCAGGCCGTACGCGAGCAGGGGCCGCTGGGCGGCGCCAACCTGGAGGCGCTCGCGGTCGGGATCGCGACCGCGCTGCACGCGATCCACGGGGCGGGGGTGATCCACCGCGACCTGAAACCGTCGAACGTGCTGCTGTCGCCGCTCGGCCCGCGCGTGATCGACTTCGGCATCGCGCAGCTCGTCGACACCCAGAGCCAGGCGAGCCAGACGATCATGGGAACCCCGGCGTTCATGGCGCCCGAGCAGGTGCGCGGCGAGCCGCTGACACCCGCGGCCGACGTCTACGCGTGGGGCGGGGTGATCGCGTTCGCCGGCACGGGACGGTTGCCGTTCGGCGGGGGCGCGCCGTCCGAGGTCCTCTACCGGATCGTCAACGACGGGCCGAACCTCGACGGCCTCGACGAGCGTGTCCGCGCCGTCGTCGAGGGGGCGATGGCCAAGGACCCCGCGCGCCGGCCGAGCGCCCAGCGGCTGCTGGACGAGCTGGTCGGCGGCCGGCCGACCCCGGCGACGGCGAGCCAGGCCGTCGAGCGCGCCTGGGCAGGTGGCGTAGGTGGGGGCGGGGACGGCGGGGCGGAGGTCCTGGAGGAACCGGCCCTGCCCGGGAAGCCGGGCGTGCCCGGGGAGTCCGCCGTGTCCGGGAAAGCGGCCGTGCCCGGCGGATCCGCGGTGCCGGGGGAGCCCGCCGTGCCCGCGCCCGTGAAGGCCGGTGCGGTGGCCGTGAGGAGGCGGCGGTGGCCGTGGGTCGCGGGGGCCGCCGCGCTCGCGGTGGCGCTGGCGGGCGGGTGGGCGTTCTACGCCGGTCTCGGCACGCCCGCGTCGTCGTACCGCGCCGGTTTCGCCGACTCCTGGGCCGTCGGCGCGTCCGACGGCGGCGGGACCCGGCTGGACGGCGGGACCTACCTGCTGACCGCCAACCCCGGATGGCGGCTGTGGAAGTCGGCCCCCTTCGCGGAGGGGACCGCCGGGGGCGTCGTGGTCAGCTCCAGGATGCGGCTGGAGGGGGGCTCGGGGGAGTTCGGCGTGTGGTGCCGAGGCGACGTGGGCACCGGCGACCGCTACGAGTTCGCGGTCACCGCCTCGGGCGAGGCCTCGATCACCAAGCGGCGCGGCGGGCGGGGTGTCCTCCTGTACGGGCCGGTGCGGGTGGGGAAGGCGGCCGACGTCCGTGTCGTCGCCCAGTGCGAGCAGCGGGGCGAGCGGGTCGTCCTCGGCATGTGGTTCAACGAGAAGCCGGTGGGGGAGACCGCCGACGACGAGGACCCCTACGGCCCCGGGGCCACCGGCGTCTACGCGGCGCCGGACGCGGCCACGCCCGTGCGGGTCGGGTTCCGCACGTTCGAGGTCCGCCCGGTGGCGGGGTGAACGCGCGGTTCGGCGTGCTGGGGACGCTTCGGGTCGTCGAGGGGGAGCGTGACCTGACGCCCGGCCCCGCCAAGCACCGCACGCTCCTGGCCGCCCTGCTGCTGAGGCCGGGACGGACGCTGACCGTCGACCGGCTGATCGCCGAGGTGTGGGGCGAGGAGCCGCCCGCCTCGGCGGAACCGGTGCTGCGGGTGTACGTGAGCGCGCTGCGCAAGGTGGTCGCCGGGATCCGCACCGTGCCCGGCGGCTATCTCCTCGACGTCGATCCCGGCGAGGTGGACGCGCACCGGTTCGAGCGCCTGGTGACCGGGGCCCGGCGGGCCAGGGACGCGGGCAGGACCGCCGAGGCGGCCGACGGCCTGCGTGCCGCCCTCGCGCTGTGGCGAGGGCCCGCGCTGGACGGCGTCGACTCGGCCGAGCTGCGGCGCGCGTACGCCGTGCCGCTGGAGGAGCTGCGGCTCACCGCCCTGGAGGAGCGCGTCGAGCTGGACGTGGCGCTCGGCCGGGGCGCGGAGGTGACGGGGGAGCTGCGCGCGCTCGTGGCCTCGCACCCCCTGCGGGAGCGGGCGTGGGCGCAGCTCGTCCTCGCGCTCGGCCAGGCGGGACGCAGGCCGGAGGCGCTGGCCGCCTACGGGGAGGCGCGGCGGCTGCTCGTCGGCGAGCTCGGCCTCGAACCGGGTCCCGAGCTGCGGGAGGCGCACGGGCGCGTGCTGGCGGGGGGAACGCCCGGGCGGGCCGCACCGGACCGGACGCCGAACGAGACACCCAACGAGACGCCGCCCGACGTCGCCGACTTCACCGGGCGCGAGCGCGTGCTGGACTGGATCCGCCGGTCCGTGCCCGCCGCTGGGAGCGCGCCCGTCCACCTGGTGCTGCACGGTCCGGCGGGGACGGGCAAGTCCGCGGTGGCGGTTCACGCGGCCGCCGGGCTCGACTTCCCCGGCGGGCGGCTGCACGCCTCGCTGGGGACCAGGACGCCGGGCGCGGTGCTGGAGGACCTGCTGCGCTCGCTCGGCTGCCCGCGGGGCGCGGTGCCCGCCGGCCCGGCCGAGCGGACGCGCCTCTACCGCAGCCTGGTGAACGGCCGGCGGCTGCTGGTGGTGCTGGACGACGCGGCCGACGAGGCCCAGGTACGCCCGCTGCTGTCCGCGGGGCCCGGCTGCCTCACGCTGGTGACCAGCCGTTCGCCGCTGTCCGGCCTGGAGGCGGCGCGGGCCTTCGAGCTCGGCGTGTTCGGCACGGACGAGTCCGTGGAGATGCTGGCGCGGGTGGCCGGAGAGCGACGGGTACGGGCCGAGCCCCGGGCGGCCGAGCGGATCGCGGTGCTGTGCGGCGGGCTGCCGCTGGCGCTCAGGATCGCCGGGTCCAGGCTCGCCCGGCGTCCGAGCTGGACGCTGGAACACCTGGCGGGACGCCTGGAGGACGAGCGCGGCCGCCTCGACGAGCTCAGCGCGGGGGACCTGGCCGTACGCGGCAGCCTGGCGCTCGGCTACCGCGCGCTCCCCGACCGCGAACGCCTGCTGCTGCGCCGCCTCGGCGCGCTGTCCGCGCCGCACGTCGCCCCGTGGGCGGCCACCGCCGTCCTCGGGGAGCCCGCCGACCGGCCGCTGGAGGCGCTGGCCGAGGCGGGCCTGCTGCGGGCGCGCGGGCTCGACGCGAGCGGCCAGGAGAGGTACGACTGGCATGACCTGACCAGGCTCTACGCGGCCGAGCGGCTGGCCACCGAGGAGGGTCCGCCCGCCCGGGTCCTCGCCGCGGCCGGCGGGGAGATCCTCGACCGCGCCCGGCGGGCCAGGGCACTGCTCCTGCCCGCGGAACCGGGCTCCGGCCGGACCGTGGCCCGTACGGCGGAGCAGGCCGCGGACCTGGACACCGCGCGGCTGCGGGAGTCGGCCCGCTGGCTCGCCGCCGAGCGGGGCTTCCTGGTCGCGGCCGTCACCGACCTCCACCGGGCCGGTCTGGACGAGGCGACCTGGCGGCTGGCCTTCTACCTGACCCCGTTCTTCGAGCTGGGCGCGCACCACGAGGACTGGCACGCGGTCGCGGAACTCGGACTGCGGGCCGCGCGGCGCGCGGGCCACCGCCACGGCGAGGCGCTGCTGCTGCGCTCCCAGGCCGACCTGCGCCGTGCGGAGGGCCGCCTGGCGGAGGCCGCCGACCTCCTCCGGCATGCGCTTCCGCTGGCGGAGGCGCGCGAGGTGCCCCGCACCCGTCACCGGCTCGGCCTGGTGCGCCTCGCCCAGGGACGGCGGCCGGAGGCGGAGGCCTGTTTCGTGGCCTGCCTGGCCGCGTTCTCGGCGACGGGGGACCGGCGCGGCAGGGCCGACGCGCTGCGCGCGCTCGGCGGGTCGCGGCGGGCCGAGGACCTGCTGCGCGGGAGCCTCGCCGCCTACCGCGAGCTGGGCGATCCGCGCGGCGAGGCGGCCGTCTCGCTCGACCTCGCCGGGCTCCTCCTGGACCGCAAACGCCCCTCGGAGGCGCGTGAGCGCGCCGAACGCGGCCTCGGCCTGGTCAGACGCCTGGGGGACCGGCTCCCCGAGGCCACGGGACTGGTTCTCATGGCCAGGGTCGCCCTCGCCGAGGGACGGCCCGACGCCGCCCGGGGGGCCGCGGAGGAGGCGCTCGGGACGTTCCGCGAGTACGCGGACCGCCGGGGCGTCGCGCGGGCGCTGCTGACCCTGACGGCGGCCCTGCTGGATCTCGACGAGGTGGCCGAGGCGGTTGATGCCGTATCGAGCGCTGTGGGAGAGTTTGACGCTCTTGGTGACCGGGACGGCCTCGCCGAGGCCGGGGAGCTCGCCCGCGAGGCGTCGCGGCGCCGTGGCCTGCGCGTATAGCGCGCTGTGCTGATCTATGCGGGTTCTGAAGGTGGCGCGCGTACGGTCGGGCTCGACGCGATCCACGACGGGGGAATGGGGATGACATGCGGTTCGTATCCGGAATGGCCGGGGTGGTGCTGGCGGCCATGTTGAGCGGCTGCGGGGTGCTTCCCGGGCAGCAGGGGGGCGGCGGGGAGGAGCGGGTGACGAGGGCGTCGGACGTCGCGGACCCCGTTGACACCGTGGAGCCCGCGGCCACCGCGAAGGCGACGGAAGCCACGGAGGCCACGGAGACGACCGAGACGGTGCGGGCCACGGAGACCGGTGACCCCGCCGGGCGCGAGCGGGCGATCGCCCGCAGGGAGGTCAAGGCGAGCGGCGCCGACCTGACCGTGGAGATCACCGGTCTCCGGCGCCAGGGCCGGCTCTCCACGCTGACCTGGACGGTCACCAACGACAGCGACGACCGCTGGCAGATGAACAACGACATGGGCGACACCCCGGGCGGCCTCGGGCTGACCGTGGCCGGGATCAGCCTGGTCGACCCGGTCAACGGCAAGCGGTACGTCGTCGCGCGCACCGGCAAGTATCCCAAGGCCAAGTGCCTGTGTTCCGACTACGACGTGTTCACCGAGGCCGGTGAGGTGCTGTCGCTGCACGCCACGTTCGCCGCCCCGCCGCCGGACGTCACGAAGATCAATGTGGACCTCAAGGTGCTGGGTGTGTTCACCGATGTCCCGATCTCCTGAGCGCCTCACGATCCTGGCCCTCGGGCTCGCCCTGCTCGCGGGCCCCGCGACGGCCGCGTGGGCGGATCCGGGAGACGACGCCACGGCCGGGGTGGAGGACGTCGTCGCCCCCGTCGAGGACATCGTCGCCGAGGTGGAGTCGCTCGACGGCGCCGAGAGCGAGGCGCGCCAGGGCGAGCAGGTCACCGTGGCGCTCACCAGCGACGTGCTGTTCGCGCTCGACAGGGCTGTGCTGACGCCTCGGGCACGGCAGCGGCTGGGACGGGTCGCCGCGAGGGTCCGGGCGGACTCCGCGGGCGGGACGGTGAGGATCGAGGGGCACACCGACGACCAGGGCGGCGACGCCTACAACGCCGCGCTGTCGCTCAGGCGGGCGCAGGCCGTGCGCCAATCTCTCCAGGAGACGCTGACGGGGGTGGACTTCCGGGTAACGGGCTTCGGCGAGAGGCGGCCCCGGGTGCCCAACGTCGTCAAGGGCCGGCCACTGGAGGAGAACCGGGCGAGGAACCGCAGAGTGGAGATCGTCTTCACCGCCAGGAAATGACCCTCGCGGCCACGCCGTCACTCCCGGCCGGCTGTGCCTCGAGAAGGCCCGCCGAGTCGGCTTCGATCCTGACTCGCAGCCACGCCGTTGCCCCTGGCCGACGGCGCCTCGGTTGGATCGCGGGAGCCGCTCGCGTCCGGCCCGTGCCGGCGCATCGGCCGCGAACCCGTCCGGTGCACGATCACGCACGCCGCGGAGGCGTGACGCGCCCGCCTTTCAGGCGAGGGTTCCGGGGTCGATCGTCAAGGGGACGGGGCCGGGCAGGGTGGCGGCGGTGCCGGGGGTGAGGGCGGCCACCTGCCGGTAGAGGTCACCGTCGAGCTGGTAGACGTCGATGACCAGGGTGTTCTGGTCGACGATCCAGTACCACTCGCACTTGGTCCGGGCGTAGCGGTTCATCTTGGTGAGGCGGTCACGGTTGGAGTTGGTGGAGGTGACCTCCGAGAGGATCTCGATCTCGTGTGGTTCCACGTAGAGGTCGCTGTCGGTGCCACGCTGGAAGACGGCGATGTCGGGGGCGAACACGGTGTCGGAGTTGAGGCGGTAGTTGACCGGCCCCTCCACATCGAGGTCCAGGTCGCCGGCCCGCAGGCATGCCTCGATGGCGTTGATGAGGCGGCGGGCGATGCGCTGGTGCCGTATGGAGGGCGCGGGGGTCATCACGATGCAGCCGTCCTCAAGCTCGAAGCGACGGCCGACGTCGCCGAAGTCATGGTTCATGAACTCGTCCGCGTTCCAGTAACGCGGAGCCCACGGAAGTGCTCCGTGGGGTTCGTGGCCATGCGGGACGGTCATGCGTACCACGGTATCGGGGTTCCTGTACGCCTCATAGCGTGGCTGAGCGGCGCGTTCACCGGTATGGAGATGTGTGGTTCTCGGCAGGCCGCTCATGGGGTCGGCGCTCCTTTCGGGGGTTCCTGGTTCGCGCTGCGGCGGGCCGGTGCTCCGGGCGGCAGTCGTGGCCACGGCGGCGGTCGAGCGGAGTTGCCGTATCCCTCGCCTCGCCCGCCCCCTTCCCTGAAGTCGGGGTGGACGAATGGTATCCATGTGATCACTCAGAGCGACATGAGTATGAGGAAAGCGGTTCCGCTGACATCCCGAACGGAGGGTTGCGCCGAGGGGGATCGCGTACGGGATCGCAGACGCGTCCGGATCGCCTCCGAAGCCGTGTCCGCCGAGCGGGAGGACGGGTGCCGTGACCGTTCCGGTGCTGCTTCTCGTCGCGTACTCCCGCAGCGGGTGGAGAGGTGCGGAGATGTCAGGGCCCGGGGGATTCAGAAGACCCGGAAGTGGTGGAACATCTCGTAGGCGGCGTCCTGGGCGGCGAAGGACCTCGCCTCGGAGCGTTTGACGGCCAGGTAGGCGGAGGCGCGCAGGGGGCCGAGGGCGTCCATGAGGACGTCGTCGGCCTCCAGGGCGTCGAGGGCCTCGTCCAGGGAGGCCGGGAGGCGGCGGACGCGTCCGGCCGGGAGGGTCGCGGGGTCGACGTCGACGGGGTCGCCCGGGTCGAGGCCGCGGCGGATGCCGTCCAGGCCCGCGTGGATGACGGCGCCCAGCGACAGGTAGGGGTTGGCCGAGGAGTCGGAGGGCTTGAGCTCCAGGTTGGCGGACGCCGCGGCGTCGCGTCCCGTGGGGGAGCAGATCCGCACCGCCGCCTCACGGTTGTCCATGCCGTAGCAGGCGTACGCGCTCGACCACGACCTCGGTGTCAGGCGCCGGAAGCTGTTCACCGAGCCGCAGGTCAGCGCGGTGAGTGCCGGAAGGTGGGCGACCAGGCCGCCGATGAAGTGATAAGCCGTGGCCGACATGCCGTACCGGTCGGAGGGGTCGCCGAAGGCGTTGTCCCGGAGCCCGGGATCCCACAGGGAGACGTGCAGGTGGGCGCCGTTGCCCGCCTGGTCGGCGAGGGGCTTGGGAGCGAGGGAGGCCCACATCGACATGCGGGCGGCGACGCCCCTGACCGTCTCGCGGTAGACCACGTGGTTGTCGGCGGCCTGGAGGGCGGGGGCGTGCCGGATCGACAGCTCGTGCTGGCCGTGGCCGAGTTCGGGGTGGTAGTGCTCGGGCCGCAGCCCCTGGCTCTCCAGGGCGCGGATCAGGGCCATCGTGTAGTCGTGGAGCTGGTTGAAGCCGGTGGTGGAGTAACACAGGCTGTCGTCGGCGGGGACCAGCCGGTCCAGGCCGCCCGCGGGGTCGGGCTCGCGGCGGCCCAGGGTGAACTCGGGTTCGTAGGCGGCGACGAGGGCGTGTCCCTCGGCGGCCAGGGCGGCGACGGCGTCGCGCAGGAAGGTGCGCGGGCAGACGGGCCAGGGCGAGCCGTCGACCTGGCGCAGGTCCGCCAGCATGGCCGCGGCGCCGGGAGCGTAGGGCAGGTGGACGAACGTCGCCGGATCGGGGACGAGGCGGACCTCTCCCACCGGGCCGAGGCTCTCGACGTCCTGGAGCTCGTCGAGCATGTTCATCGCCATCATCGCCACGGTGTGCCCGATGCCGGTGTGCAGCCGCTCCGCCAGCCGGGAGCGGGAGACGGCCTTGCCCCTGATCACGCCGCCGTGGTCGGCGTACAGGAAGCGGACCAGCTCGACGCCCTCGGTGTCGGCGCGTTCGGCGACGCGCCGCGCCGCGGCGGTGTCGAGCGGGTGGGGGCCGGTCACGGCCTGCTGATCTCCCATGCCTCCTGCGTAACACGTCCTCGGAGGGAGGGGAAGCACCCCGGGACGCCGGCCCCGGGAGCGATCCGGGGCGATCCGGGTGGCCCGGGACGATCTGGGCCGGGCCGGGGAGGCCAGGCGGGTCCGGGGGGCCGAGAGGGCCGGGACGATCTGGAGTGCCCTGTGGCCCGGCGGCTCTGTGGCTCGGTGGTCCGGGGTGGTCGCGGGGTTTTGGGCCGAGGTTATTCGGTGACCACGTCACCGGCGGAGCAGGGCGCGCCGATGAGCGAGGGGGACCGGGGGGCCGGGCGGGCGCACTCGCAGGTGACGGTGATCGTCACCGTGCCGGTGGTGCAACCGCCGGAGCGGGCGCACGCCTCCACCGGGACCGTCCAGGCGCCGGACACCCGGGAGGTGCCGCCGAGCAGTCCGTCGGCGTCGAGCGTGATCCCGGCGGGCAGGAGGGTGGGGTTGACCACCCTGAAGGAGAGCGTCTCGCCGGTCGGGTTGGCCAGCGTGATCCTTCCCCTCAGCGGCCGGTCGACGGCGACGCCGAAGTGGCCGAGGGACGGATGCGCCGAGAGGGATGAGGAGCCTCTCGTGACGGGGCTTCCTGCAACGGGGCTTCCCGCGACAGAGTCTCCCGGGACGCTTCCCGTGACTGGGCTTCCCGCAGTGGGACCTTCCGTGAGAAGGCTTCCCGATGCGGAGTCTCCCAGGGTGCTTCCCGTGACAGGGGTTCCCGCAGCGGGACCTTCCGCGATGGAGCCTCCTGCGACAGCGCCACCCGCGACAGGCTGCGGGGGCCGGTCGGCGACCTGTGCCTGGGACGGTGCCGGTGCCTGTGCGGAGGGGGGTGTCGGTGTCGGGTCCGGGGTCGCGAAGGCGACTCCTGGGGTCGCCAGCACGCCGCACGCGACGGTCCCGGCGACGATGGCCCCGATCCCGGGGAAACCCTGCTTGTCACGCATGAACGATCCCCCGTACGAGAAACGGACTTCCCCCAGGGTGCCGGAAAGATCATCAAGGGAGTGCCGTGATGTCTTCCGTGGTCATCCATGATCGGGTCAGGGCGTTCGCCGTACGGGTGGTCTCCGTGTCACGTCACATTGGGTGTCGTCCGTACCGCCCTGGTTCCGTACCACGCTGTACGGCGGGGCCGCGCGACGTCGGGCGGCGGGGCGCGGGTGTGACCTCGTGGCTGGGTTCGCGGGTACGGGGGTGCCGTGGCGGCTTCCGGTGATCGTCGCGATACGGTTCCGGGATCAGCGGAGCTGGATGCGTTTCCGGGATCGGCGGGGCCGACGGCGTGGCGTTCGGTGCGGGGTGCGCGCTCCCCTGTGGGTCAGCCGGGAACGCGGGTGGCGCGGTTCAGGGCGGGGGACCCCGCCGAGCGGTTAGGTGAGCACTCGGGTGAAGAACAGAGCCAATTGGTCTGCTCCCCTTATGATCCCGTCGAAGACTCCGTTGACCGCGCTCGCCGCCTCGGCGGGCTTGGTGAACAGATAGAAGACCACGAAAGCTACCGCGAGGTAGGTGAGGATCTTCTTGACCTGCATGGGGGCCTCCTGGCAGTTCCAATCCCAGCCGTATATACCCGAATTTTATCGATCTTTGGCATCTGCGGCCCGGGTGGCTCCCGGATTTTGATGATCATACCCGTCGCGCGGGGGCTAGCCGCGGTCTGGTCGCGAGTTTGGCATAGGTCACATCCGCCATCGTGCGGTCGCGAGACGCTCCTGTCCAATCTTCACTGCCAGGTATACCGGTAGGGCTAGCCCGGCGCCCGGCGTACGCCGATCGCGGGGACTGTTTTTGCCGCTCATCGCCGATCCGGTGACCGCCCGAGTGCGTCGTTCGAGCCCGGGGGTCCGGTATGACCGGCCGGTGCCGCACGCTCGCGAGCCGGTGCCGACGGGTGCGCGGCCTCGACCGTCGGATGGGCCGGGGCCGATCGGGACACGCCGCCCGAGGGCCCCTCGGCAGATCGCCGGTGACGCGGGGAGGACCCCGCCCGGCGAACGGGTGACGAACCCCCGGGAAAAAACTAAGGGAACTTAGTATTTGGGGCATCCGATCACCCGGTGGCTCCGAATGAAGGGTCGAACCGACCCGAGGGGCCCCTTATGACCCGATTTGCCGGTGCCGTTGTCGTCCTGCACGGCGGGCGTGCCCGTGGCCATGAACCCACGGCGCCGACGCAGCCCGCCGTCCTGCGGATGATTCCCTTCGAGCGGGCCGTACGCCGTGCCGTGCGCGGGCGGGACGTCGTGGTCTCGCGGCCCAGGTTCCGGGTGCGCGGATGGAACGGCGCGGAGGCCTCGCCGGTCGCGGACCTGCACGAGCTCGTCGACGGGCTCGGCGTGCCGACCGTGCTCATCGGCCACTCGATGGGCGCGCGGGCCGCGCTGCGGATGGTGGGACACCCCCTGGTGGTCGCGGTCGCCGCGCTGGCGCCCTGGCTGCCCACGGGAGAACCGGCCGGGGACCTCGGCGTTACACGCGTGCTGCTCGCGCACGGCGACCGCGACACCGTCACCGACCCGCGCGCCACCTGGGCCTACGCCGAGCGGTTGCGGCACGGCTCCGTGCCGGCGCACGGGACCGAGGTGCCCGGCGCGGGGGGACTCGCCTCGCGCGAGCCGGGATCCGGCGCGGGGGTGCCCGCCTTCCGGAGGGGAGCCGTCGGTGAGGTGGCCGCGATCGAGGTGGCGGGGGAGGGGCACGCGATGCTCCGCCGGGCCGCGCTCTGGCACCGGCTCGCAGTGGAATTCACCCTTTTGTCGCTTGATGGGCCATCCGGGGCGGGGCCGGTGACGAACGCCTTCCGCCGGGCCGCGGCGGGACTGTCCCGGCCGACGGTCTGAGCGTCACGAAATAGCGGCGGCCTGAGCGTCCGGGAATGCCGGCGGTCCGGGTGCCGGCCGGGATACCGGCGGTCCGGGCGTCGGCAGGGACCCCGGCGGTCCGGGCGTCCCGAGACGCCGGTGTACGCCGTTCCGGTTCGACCGGCCCCATGGGCCCGGGTGAGAGGACATCGATGGAAAGACGCAGGATCGCCGTCGTCGGCAGCGGGGTGGCCGGACTGACCGCGGCGTACGTGCTGCGGCGGAGCGGCGACGTCACCGTGTTCGAGGCCGACGACCGGATCGGCGGGCACGCCCACACCCACGACGTGCCGTCGGGCGACGGCCGCACGCTGGCGGTGGACAGCGGGTTCATCGTCCACAACGAGCGGACCTACCCCCACCTCGTCCGGCTCTTCGCCGAGCTGGGCGTGCGGACCCAGCCGTCCGAGATGAGCATGTCGGTCTCGTGCGAGGGCTGCGGCCTGGAGTACGCGGGGGGCAGGAAGGCGCCGGGGCTGTTCGCGCGCCCCTCCAGCCTGGCCCGTCCGGCGTACCTGAGGATGCTCGCCGAGGTGCCGCGCTTCCACCGGCTGGCCCGCGAGGCGCTGGAGCGCGGCGACGACCGCACGCTGGGGGAGTTCGTCGCGGGCTTCTCCCCGTACTTCGTCGCCCACTTCGCGACACCGCTGGTGTCCGCGGTCTGGTCGTGCCCCCCGTCCGTCGCCGGGCGCTACCCGGCCCGCTACCTGTTCGCGTTCCTGGCCAACCACGGCATGCTCGGCGTCTCGGGCTCGCCGAGGTGGCGTACGGTCACCGGGGGCTCGCGCGAGTACGTCGAGAGGATCGCCAAGTCCCTCACCGCGGTGCGCACCTCCGCCCCCGTGCGGGCACTGCGCCGCACCGGGAAGGGGGTGGAGCTCCACGCCGACGGGGCCGTCCACCGGTTCGACGCGGCGGTGGTCGCCACCCATCCCGACCAGGCGCTGCGCCTGCTGGCCGACCCCACCCCCGACGAGCGCGACGTCCTCGGCGCGTTCCGCTACTCCCGCAACCCGGCGACCCTGCACACCGACCCCTCGGTGCTTCCCGGGGCGCGGCGCGCGCGGGCCTCGTGGAACTACCGGATGGAGGCGTGCGGGGAGGGCGCGGGCGGGGTGCGGGTCACGTACGACATGAACCGGCTGCAACGGCTCGACGCGCCGGAACCGCACCTGGTGACCCTCGGCGACGAGATCCCCGACGAGCACGTGATCGCCCGGATGGTCTACGAGCACCCGGTCTACACCCCTGAGTCGGTCGCCGCCCAGGAACGGCTTCCCGGCCTCAACGGGAACGCGGTCGCCTACGCGGGGGCGTACCACGGCTGGGGCTTCCACGAGGACGGGTGCCGCTCGGGCGTACGCGCGGCCGAGGCGCTCGGAGCGCGCTGGTGACCGCGCCGCGCGGGACACCGGGGCGTACGCCGGTAAGCGCACCGCAGGCGAGCATGCCGGGGCGTACATCGGTGAGCGGGCCGCAGGCGGGCACGCCGGGGTGTACGCCAGCAAGCGCAGTGCCGGCAAGCACATCGTCGGCGAGTGCGCCCGCCGGGGCGCCCGGAACGCCGGAGGCGCCGGAGAGCGCGCTGTACGAGTGTGTGATCACTCATGTCCGGTCGGCGCCGGTGCGCAACGTGTTCGCCCACGCCTCCTACATGTGGCTGGTCGACCTGGACCGGATGCCGCGCGACCGGTGGCTGGCCGCGTTCCACGCGCGCGACCACGCGGGCGACCCCGCGCTGAGCATCAGGCAGAACGTCGACGCGTTCCTCGCCGGGCACGGGATCACCGCGAGCCGCGTCAGGATGCTCACCCACGCCCGGGTGCTCGGTCACGTGTTCAACCCGCTCACCGTCTACTGGTGCGACACCCCCGGCGGCACGGCCGTGGTCGCCGAGGTGCACAACACCTACGGCGGGCGCCACCGCTACCTGCTGCGCCCCGGCGAGCGGGAGGTGGCCAAGGAGTTCCGCGTCTCGCCGTTCAACGGCGTGGACGGCCGCTACCGGCTCAGCCTCCCCGAGCCCGGCGAGCGGCTCGCGCTCCACGTCGTCCTGCACCGCGACGGGCAGCCGCCCTTCGTGGCCGGGGTACGCGGGCGCCGCCGCCCGGCGACCGGCGCCTGGCTCTACCGGCTGGCCGCCAGGCACCCGATGGCCCCCCTGGCGGGCAGCGCCAGGATCCGCCGGCAGGGCGTCTCCCTGTACCTGCGCGGCCTGAAGATCATTCCCCCCGGAGGACCCAGATGACCACGACGACCGGCCGCGCCCCCGCGCCCTGGCCCGACGTCTCCGCCGTTCCCGCCTCGCGCCTGCGCGGCGCTCTCGCCCGGTGGCTCTTCCTGCGCGCCGTACGGCGGCTGCCCCTCACGGTCGAGCTGCCCGGCGGGGAACGGCTCGGCACCGGCGGCCCGGTGATGCGGGTACGCCGCCCCGGAGACCTCCACCGCAGGATCGGCGCCTCGGGGCTGATCGGCTTCGGGGAGGCGTACATGGCGGGCGACTGGGAGGCCGGCGACGCCGACGACCTGGTCGCGGTGCTCACCGTGATGGCCGGGCGGCTGACCACGCTCGTCCCGCCCGCGCTGCAGCGGCTGCGGCGGCTGGCCGTGCGCAGGACGCCCGGCGACGAGCTGGGCGCGGAGGAGGACACCCGGCGCAACGTCCACCGCCACTACGACCTGTCCAACGAGCTGTTCGCCGAGTTCCTCGACGAGACCATGACGTACTCCGCGGCCCTGTTCGAGGGGCCCGCCTCGTGGGAAACGCTCGCGGACGCCCAGCGGGCCAAGATAGACCGGCTGCTGGACCGGGCGGGGGTGGGGCCGGGCACCCGGCTGCTGGAGATCGGCACCGGCTGGGGCGAGCTCGCGCTGCGGGCGGCCTCGCGCGGCGCGATCGTCACCACCGTCACGCTGTCGCAGGAGCAGTGGGCGCTGGCCACCGCGCGGGCCGCGGAGGCGGGGCTGTCGGACCGGGTGGAGATCCTGCTGGCCGACTACCGCGAGGTGGGCGGTAGTTACGACGCGATCGTCAGCGTCGAGATGGTCGAGGCGGTCGGCGCGCGCTACTGGCCCGTCTACTTCCGCACCCTGGAGGAACTCCTCGCCCCCGGAGGCCGGATCGCGCTCCAGGCGATCACCATGCCGCACGACCGGATGCTGGCCACCCTCGACACCCACACCTGGGTGCAGAAGTACATCTTCCCCGGCGGCATGCTGCCCTCGGTGCGGGCGGTGGAGGAGAACCTCGGGAACCTGCGCGTCGTGGACCGCCTCTCGCTGCGCGAGGACTACGCCGAGACGCTCCGGCTGTGGCGGGAACGCTACCTGGAGCGCGTCCACGCCATCGGCGCGCTCGGCTTCGACGAGGTCTTCCACCGGATGTGGACGTTCTACCTCGCCTACTCGGAGGCGGGTTTCCGCTCGCGCTACCTGGACGTCTGGCAGTTCACCCTCGGGAGGGAAGCATGACCGTCACCGCACCCACACCTGCAGCTGCGGCCACCGGTGCCGCGGCCGTTCTCGCGCCGCTGCTGCGCGGCCTGTTCGGCGGGGAGCCGCCGCTGCGGCTGCGCACCTGGGACGGCGGCGCGTACGGGCCGCCGGACGCCCCCGCCGTCGTGCTGCGCTCGCCCCGCGCGCTGCGGCGCCTGCTGTGGAGCCCGGGGGAGCTCGGCCTGGCCAGGGCGTACGTGACGGGGGAGCTGGACGTGGAGGGCGACCTGGCCGACGGGCTGCGCCGGGTCTGGGCAACGGCCCACACGGCTCGCACGGCTCACACGGCCCGCGCGGCTCTTGTGGTCGCCCCGTTGCGCGCCGCGCGGGCGCTGGTGAGGGTACGCGGCGCGCTCGGCCGTCCGCTGCCGCCGCCCGCCACCGAGGCCAGGCTCGGCGGCAGGGCCCACAGCCGGAGCAGGGACCGGGCCGCGATCTCCCACCACTACGACCTGTCCAACGACTTCTACTCGCTGATCCTGGACGAGTCGATGGCCTACTCCTCGGCGTACTTCGAGCCGGGCGACACCCTCGCCGCCGCCCAGCGCCGCAAGCTCGACATGGTCTGCCGCAAGCTGCGCCTGCGGCCGGGGATGCGCCTGCTCGACGTGGGCTGCGGCTGGGGCTCGCTGATCCTGCACGCCGCCCGCGAGTACGGGGTGTCGGCCACCGGGGTGACCCTGTCGAGAGAGCAGAAGGCGTTCGTCGAGTCGCGCTCGGAGGGGCTGGACGTGACCGTGCGACTGCAGGACTACCGCGACATCGCCGGTGATCCCGGTGATCCCGGAGGTCCTGGCGGTCCTGGCGGTCCCGGAAGCCTCGGCGGTTCCGGCGGTCCTGGAGGTCTCGGTGGCTTCGGCGGTCTCGACGGCTTCTACGACGCGATCGGCTCGATCGAGATGGGCGAGCACGTCGGCCAGGACAACTACCCGGTCTACGCCGCCGCCCTGCACCGGCTGGTACGGCCCGGCGGCCGGGTGCTGGTCCAGCAGATGTCGCGCGGCGCGGGCCACCCGGGCGGCGGGCCGTTCATCGAGACGTACATCGCTCCCGACATGCACATGCGCCCGGTCGGGGCGACGATCGGGCTGCTGGAGGCGTCGGGGCTGGTGTTCGAGCACGCGGAGGCGATGGGCGGGCACTACGTCACGACCGTGAACGAGTGGTACCGGACCTTCGAGTCCCGCCACGCCGAGGCCGTCGCGATGGTCGGCGAGGAGATGACCCGCGTCTGGCGGCTCTACCTGGTCGGCGGCGCCCTCGCCTTCGAGCAGGGCCGGATGGACGTCCACCAGATCCTGCTGAGACGACCGCTCGGACCCGATACGGCGCCCGGCTCTCTGCCTCCCGCTGTGCCTTCTGCTGGAGCCGGTGCGCCGACCGGCTCCGCGTCTCCTGCTGTGCCCTCCGCTGGGCCCGGTGCGCCGGTCGGCTTCGTGTCCCCTGCCGCGTCCGGGGTCCCGACCGGTCCCGTGTCGCACACCGTGCCCGGTGCTTCCGGGCGATCGGAGGTATGAGGTGTTTGACCTGTCCGCCCTCGGCTGGTCCCTGCTCGGCTCGGCCGTCGCCCTCGTCGTGCTGCTGGCGCTCACCCTGGCCGTGGCGCTGCGGGCGGGGCGCCACTCGGTGATCGATGTGGCCTGGGGGCTCGGGTTCGCGCTCGTCGCCCTGGTCTCCTGCCTGCTGTCCGACGGGGATCCCGTCCGGAGGCTGCTGGCGCTGGCGCTCACCGCGATCTGGGGCATCCGGCTGGCCCTGCACATCGGGCGGCGCAACATCGGGGAGGGAGAGGACCCCCGCTACGAGCGGATGCTCGGCCGGGCACCCGGTAACCGGACCCTGTACGCCGTCCGCGTCATCTACCTCACCCAGGGGGTCATCCTGCTGTTCGTGTCGCTCCCCGTCCAGGTGGCCATGCTCGGTACGGAGCCGCCGGGCTGGATCGCCTGGGCCGGGGCCGTCCTCTGGCTGGTGGGGTTCCTGTTCGAGGCGGTCGGCGACCGGCAGCTCGCCCGGTTCAGAGCCGACCCGGGAAACCGGGGGAAGGTGCTGGACACGGGGCTGTGGCGCTACACCCGCCACCCCAACTACTTCGGCGACGCCTGCGTGTGGTGGGGCCTGTTCCTCGTCGCCGCCGACCAGTGGCCGGGGGTGCTGACCGTGCTGTCGCCGGTGCTCATGACGTACTTCCTGGCGGGCAAGACCGGCAAGCCGCTGCTGGAGCGGCAGCTGTCACGATCCCGTCCCGGCTACGCCGACTACGTCCGCCGCACCAGCGGGTTCTTCCCGCTCCCGCCCAGGTCACCGCGCGGGACGGACGGCGCGTAGGCGGCTGGTGCGGCGTTTGTGGCTCAAAAAAGAGGGGAATTGGTCGATGTATCGTAACTATGGGTAATTATTCAGAAGCGAGGAGTGAGGACGATGACATCGCCCGTCGGATCAGGCCAGCCAGGTGATCAGCCGCGCAACATCGGCTCTCGCGGGTTGAGCTCGGAGACAAGACCAGCGTTCCAGACCACCGAGTTCATCGCCTACATCGTCATCCTGATCGCGATCGTGATCACGGCCTTCGCGGTCGGCGGTGACTCGCGCGGCTACGGTGACCCCTTCGGGGCGGAGCACGCCATCAGGTACATCACCATCCTCACTGTCGGCTACATGGTCGCCCGAGGTCTGGCGAAGGCCGGGAGCTGGGACCGGGGCGACAGCGTCCGCTAGCCTTCCGGGCTTCCCGCCGACCGGCCGACCCATCGGCCGGCCGACTCGCCGATTCGGCGGTTCGGCGATTGTCGGCAGGTGGTTGATCGACGGTCCTCCGGCGACCGCCCTCCGGCGGTGGTCGCCCGGCGGCCGGGCCGGTGTGACCGCGTACCGCCGTCGCCCAGGCCGCCGTTGCCCGTACCGCCGACGCCCAGACCAGCCATCGCCTGTACTGCCGACGCCTGTACCGTCGACGCCCGGCTCAGTCGTCACCCCGGCCCCTGTCACCAGTACCGCCGTCGCCCGGACCCCGGCGCCCGGACCAGCCGTCACCCGTACCTCCGGCGCCCGGGCCGCGGGGCCGGACCGCTGGGGCCGGGCCGTCGCCTGCGGCCTTCTCCCCGCTCGGGCGCCCGCTCAGACCCCAGACCCCAGACCCCAGACCCCAGACCCCAGGCCGGAAGCCCAGGTCAGACCCACAGGTCAGCCCCCAGGTCCAGGCCGGCCCCCGGGTCAGACGCCCAGGGAGGCGTCCATCAGCTTGGCCACGGCCTCCTCGTCGCCGTTCACGTCGACCTTGGCGTGGGACTGGCGGCCGAAGCAGAACAGCAGCAGCTCCCCGGCCGTGCCCGTCACCTCGACCTGCGGCCCCTCCTTGGGTCCGCCGGTCGCGACACCCCCGCCGACGCGGTGCAGGACCACCCGGACGGGGGAGCGGCGCAGGAACAGCCGGGCGCCGCTGTGGACCTGCTTCCAGAACCGATCCTCCAGCTCGGCGGGCAGCTCCCGCGGCTCCCAGACCCGCTGCGCCCGCCGTACGTCCTCGTGGTGGACGAAGAACTCCGTCGTGTTGACCGCCTTGTCCAGGCCGGGCAGACGGTAGGGCCCCAGGGGCCCGGAACGCACGAGCTCGACGAGGCCCGCGTACCCCTTTCTGGTCTTCACGGACTCCTGGACCCGGGCGGTGTGCCCGGCGAGTTGCTTGAGGAGGATGCCTCCGGCGGCGTCGGGGCGGCTCTCGCGGACGACGAGGTGGGCGGCGAGGTCGAAGGTGGTCCAGCCCTCACAGAGCGTGGGAGCGTCCGGGCCGAGCTGGTCGAACAGGTCGCTGAGCGCGGATCGTTCGGCGCGGGCGTAGTTCATTTCAGATCCTAACGAGCCGTTGTGCGAGCAACCGGAGGTGTGAACGTGACACTAACCGAAGGTGGTTCGGGAATAACCGGATGATCCAGAGTGATAGGGACTTAGGTAGCAACGTTCCCCGTCGAAAGGACACCCCCCGCGTGGCGAGCAAGATGACCACCGCAGTCATGCGCAGGGGACTCGGGGTCCTCGGGGTGGCCATCCGGGCGGAGAAGCCGATCTTCTCCGCCGCGGTGCTGTCCAGCGCCCTGTACGGCGTGATGACCGTCGCCGCGGCGTGGGCGCTGGGCTGGGCCACCGACCACGTCGTGCTCCCGGCCTTCAGGGACGGGCGGATCACGACGGGCACCCTCACCCTCGGCGCGCTCCTCATCCTCGGGGTCTCCCTGCTCAAGGCGCTGGGCGTGGCCGGGCGGCGGTACTTCGCCGGGGTCATGCAGTATCGGATGCAGGCCCGATCCCGCCGCGACGTCACCCGCCAGTATCTGCGGCTCCCCCTCGCCTGGCACCACAGGCACCCGACCGGGCAGCTGCTGTCGAACGCCGGGTCCGACGTGGAGGCCGCCTGGGCGCCGCTCGCGCCGCTGCCGATGGCGGTCGGCGTGGTCGTGATGCTGGTGACCGCCGCCGTCGCGATGGTGATCACCGATCCCGTCCTCGCTCTCGTCGGTTTCCTCGTCTTTCCCGCGATCGCCGTCCTCAACCTGGTCTACCAGCGCAAACTCAACCCGCTGGCCACCCGCGCCCAGCAGTTGCGGGCCGAGGTCAGCGAGATCGCCCACGAGAGCTTCGACGGCGCCCTGGTCGTCAAGACCCTGGGCCGCGAGGACGAGGAGACCGCCAGGTTCCAGGCCAAGGCCGAGGAGCTGCGCGACGCCAACATCGCCGTGGGCCGGGTCCGCGGCCTGTTCGACCCGATGCTGGAGGCGCTGCCCACCCTGGGTGTGCTCGCCGTGCTGCTGATCGGCGCGATGCGGCTGGAGGCCGGCGCGATCGGCTCCGGGGTGCTCGTCCAGGTCGCCTACCTGTTCACCCTGCTCGCCTTCCCGATCCGCGCGCTGGGCTGGGTGCTCGCCGAGCTGCCCCGGGCCGTCGTCGGCTACGAGCGGGTCCAGGCCGTGCTCGACGCCACCGGTTCCATGGAGCACGGCACGGTCGAGCTGCCCGGCACCGAACCGGCCAGGCTGGAGGTCCGCGACCTCGGCTACGCGTACGGCGACGGCGAGTTCCCCGTCCTGCGCGAGGTGAGCCTGGAGGTCGGCGCCGGCCGTACCGTCGCCCTGGTCGGTCCCACCGGCTCGGGCAAGTCGACGCTCGCCCAGGCCCTCGTCCGCCTGGTCGACCCGGCGGAGGGCGCCGTGCTGGTGGATGGCACGGACCTGCGCGAGGTCGCCAGGAACGGGGTGAGCGACGCGGTGGCTTTGGTGCCGCAGCAGACGTTCCTGTTCGACGACACCGTACGCGGCAACGTCACCCTCGGCCGGCCGGTCGGGGACGAGGACGTCTGGGCGGCGCTGCGCCTGGCGCAGGCCGAGGGGTTCGTCAGCGCCCTGCCCTCGGGGCTGGACACCCGGGTCGGCGAGCGCGGCACCACCCTGTCGGGCGGCCAGCGCCAGCGGATCGCCCTCGCCCGCGCGCTGGTGCGCCGCCCGAGGCTGCTCGTCCTGGACGACGCCACCTCCAGCGTCGACCCGCAGGTCGAGGCGAGGATCCTGTACGGGCTGCGGGACGCGGCCCAGGTCTCCACCGTGGTCGTCATCGCCTACCGGATGGCCACCATCGCCCTGGCCGACGAGGTCGTCTACCTCGACCACGGCCGGGTCGTCGACCGGGGCGGGCACGCGGAGCTGCTCGCCCGTTGCGAGGGCTACCGCAACCTGGTCACCGCCTACGAACGCCAGGGCGCCGAGCGCGAGGCGCTCGACGCCGAGCGAGAAGAAGAGGTCAGCGCGTGAGGAAGCACTACCGGCCGGGGGAGATCCCCGGTGGCCGTGGGCGGGGCCCGCTGGGGGGACGGTGCCGGTGAGCTCCTTCCAGGGGGTCGAGCGCTCGGGGCTCGCCACCGTCAGGCACGGCCTGTCGCTCACGCCGGAGTTCCGCAAGGGGCTGGCCGGGACGCTCGCGCTCGCCGTGGTGGCCACGGTCGGCAAGATCATCGTGCCGATCGCCGTCCAGCAGACCATCGACACGGGGCTCGCGGAGGGGGCCCCGGACGTGGCCTACGTCCGCACCGCCGTGCTGCTGTGCGCCGCCGCCGTGGTGTTCACCGCGCTGTGCGCGTACCTGATGAACGTCCGCCTCTACCGGGCCACCGAGTCCTCGCTCGCCACGCTCAGGGTGCGCGGCTTCCGGCACGTGCACGACCTGTCGGTGCTCACCCAGAACTCCGAGCGGCGCGGCGCCCTCGTCTCCCGGGTCACCGGCGACGTCGACCAGATCAGCGTGTTCATGCAGTGGGGCGGGCTGATGATCATCATCGCCCTGGGGCAGCTCCTGGTCGCCACCGGGCTGATGTTCGTCTACTCCTGGCAGCTCGCCCTGCTGGTGTGGCTGTGCTTCCTGCCGCTCATGGTCGTCCTGCCGCGCTTCCAGCGGTGGCTGTCGGGCGCCTACACGCGGGTCCGCGAGCGCACCGGCGACATGCTCTCGGCCGTCAGCGAGTCGGTCGTGGGCGCGGCCGTGATCAGGGCCCACGGCTCCGAGGCCCGTACGGCCGAGCGGCTCGACGTCGCGATCGACGCCAACATGGCCGCGCAGGCCCGCACCCAGCGGATCGTCGCGACCGTGTTCCCGCTCACCGAGATCGTCGCCGCCGTCACCCTGGCGGCCGTGGTGCTGGTCGGGGTACGGCTCGGGCTGGCCGGGGACATCACCGAGGGGCGCCTGGTCGCCTTCCTGTTCCTCATCACGCTGTTCGTCTCGCCGATGCAGATCGCCACCGAGGTGCTCAACGAGGCGCAGAACGCCGTCGCCGGATGGCGGCGCATCCTCGGCGTGCTCGACACCCCCGCCGACGTCGCCGACCCGGGCCCGGAGGGGGTCGAGCTGCCGCGCGGACCCATCTCGGTCTCCTTCGAGGACGTGGACTTCTCCTATCCCGGCGGGGTCCCGGTGCTGCACCGGGTCTCGGCGGACATCCCGCCGCGCTCGCGGATCGCGGTGGTGGGGGAGACCGGTTCCGGCAAGACGACCTTCGCCAAGCTGCTCACCCGCCTGATGGACCCGGTCTCCGGGCGGATCACGGTCGACGGCCACGACCTGCGGACCGTCCGCTTCTCCTCGCTGCGCAGCCGCATCGTCATGGTGCCGCAGGACGGCTTCCTGTTCGACGGCACCCTGGCGGAGAACATCGCCTTCGGCCGCCCCTCGGCGACCGAGGCGGAGATCCGGCTCGCCATGACCGAGCTGGGGCTCACCGACTGGCTGGAGGGGCTGCCCGCCGACCTGTCGACCAGGGTCGGCCAGCGGGGCGAGTCGCTGTCGGCGGGCGAGCGCCAGCTCGTCGCGCTCGCCCGCGCCTACCTGGCCGACCCCGACCTGCTGCTGCTGGACGAGGCCACCTCCGCGGTGGACCCGGCGACGGAGGTGCGGCTGGCCCGCGCCCTGGAGGGCGTGACCCGGGGCCGCACCGCCGTCTCCATCGCCCACCGGCTCTCCACCGCCGAGGCGGCGGACGAGGTGCTCGTCTTCGACAAGGGCCGGATCGTGCAGCGCGGCCCGCACGCCGAGCTGGTACGCCGGCCCGGCGTCTACGCCGACCTGCACGCCTCCTGGGTCTCGGCCGCCCGCTCCTAGCGGCTCCGGGGGATGATCTTCTCGAAGGGGTGGGGGCCGACCGTCTCCGGATCGGCTCCCAGGTCGTAGAGCGGGGTGTATCCGGTCGAGAGGTACAGCCCGGCCGCCTCGGGCTGCCGGGGGCCGGTGGTCAGGTAGATCCTGCGGTAGCCCTGCCGCGCGGCCTCCCGCTCCAGCTCCCGTACGACGACGACGCCCAGGCCGCGCCTGCGGTGGTCCGGATGGGTCCAGATCCGCTTGAGCTCGGCGGTCTCCTCGTCGTGACGGAAGAACGCGCCCCCGGCGACGGTCCGCCCGTGCTCGACGAGGACGAGGAACGCGCCCCCGTGCTCCGGGGTGAACCGCTCGTCGGGGTAGCGGCTCATCTCCTCGTTGGGACCGTACCGGCTGGTGTACTCGTGATGCAGGTCCTCCAGGAGCGGCCTGACCTCGGGGTCGCGGACGGCCACGTGGCGCACCTGGAGGTGGACGTCCGTGGGGTGCCCGCCCTGGTCGCTCTGGCCGCCCGGGGCCGGGGAACGGGGATGTTCGGTGCCTGAGATCGGGTGGCGAGGATGTTCGGTGCCTGAGATCGGGTGATGGGGATGTTCGGTGCCCGGGATCGGGTGACGGGGATGTTCGGTGCCCGGGACGGGGGTTCGGAGACGTTCGGTGTCCGGGACCGGGGTTCGGGGGCGTTCGGTGCCCGGGGCGGCGGGCCTCGCGGAGTCGATCGTCACTTCGGCTGCCTCGGCAGGCCGGGCGGGTTGATCTTCGAGGTGGGCAGCGCCTCGTTGTCCAGGCCCCAGCGCTTGAGCACCTCGGCGTACTTGCCGTTCTCGATGAGCACGTTGATCGCCTCGTTGACCGGCTGGACCAGGCCGTTGCCCTTCAGGGTCATGACCGCGATCAGGCCCTCGACCGATCCGCCGCCCGAGAGCGTGCCGACGATCCTGCTGTCGCCGCCCACCGCGACCTGGTAGGCGATGGGCGGGTTCGGGCCCAGGTAGGCCTGGATGCGGCCGGACTTCAGCGCGAGCAGGACGTCGCCGTACTTCTGGTAGTACTGGATGTTCGCGGCCTTGAGCCCGGCCTTCTGGTTCTGCGCGTCCCACTCCAGCAGGATCTTCTCCTGGTTGGTGCCGGACCCGACGGAGACGTTCAGCCCGGCGATGTCGGCGGGCTTCTCGATCTTGGTGATCTGGCTGTCCTTGCCGACCTGCCAGGCGAGCTGGTCCACCCGGTAGGTGGCGAAGTCGTAGATGTCCTTGCGCTCCTCCGTCACCGTGACGTTGTTGAGCACCAGGTCGTACTTGCCGGACTTGACCGCGAGGAACAGGTTCTCCCAGGAGGTGTTCTCCTCCTTCAGGGGCAGGCCCAGCACGTCGGCGATCAGGTGGGCGAGGTCGGTCTCCACGCCGACCAGGGTGGTGTCGTCGTCGGCCAGGAACACCAGGGGCGGCGCGCCCTCGCCGTTGAACCCGGCGGTGAGCCCTCCCTTGGACCGGATCGCCTCGGGGACCTTGGCGGCGATCGCCTCCACCTTCTCGGCGCGGACGCGGTTCTGCTCGGGCGAGGTGTTGATCTTTATTCCGCCGGTTCCCGACGGGGCCGCGGCCGGGGCGGCCTCCGCCCTGTCCGTCGTACCGGCTGAGGTTCCGGCGCTGCCGCAGGCGGCGGCGAGGAGGAGAGGCAGGGCGGCGATGGCGGGGGCGAGCCTCGATATGAACGACATGTCGGTCCTTGCTCGGGGTGACGGATGAAGGGTGACGGGTGAGGGACAACCGCTGATGGGCGGGTGGGTGGGTGGTGCCAGGAGGTTCGTGAGGGGGCTTCGGAGGCTTCGGGAGCTGCGCGAAAGGTCTTCGTGAGGGTTTTCGCGAACGCGAAGGGTCTTCACGGGACATCGCGGACGGAGCCGCGAGAAGGGCTCGTGAAAGGTCCTCGGGAAAAGGGCTTCACGAGAGGCGAGAGGCGAGAGGTCAGAGGTCAGAGGTCAGAGGTCAGAGGTCAGAGGCGAGGGGGCAGAGGCGAAAGGTCAGAGGACGGGGGAGAGAAGTCAGAGGACCTTGCTGAGGAAGAGGCGGGTGCGTTCGTGCCGGGGGGCGTCCAGCACCTCGGCGGGAGTGCCCCGCTCGACGATCCGGCCCTCGTCCATGAAGACCACCGTGTCGGCGACCTCGCGGGCGAAGCCGACCTCGTGAGTGACGACGATCATGGTGGTCCCGCTCCCGGCGAGGCCCTTGACCACGTCGAGCACCTCGCCGACGAGCTCCGGGTCCAGCGCGGACGTCGGCTCGTCGAAGAGGATGACCTTGGGCTCCAGGGCCAGGGCGCGGGCGATGGCCACCCGCTGCTGCTGCCCGCCGGAGAGCTTGCGGGGGTAGGAGTGCGCCTTGTCGGAGAGCCCGACCCGCTCCAGCAGCCGGGTCGCCAGCGCGTCCACCTCCGCCCTCGGCCTGCGCTGGGCCGACCGGGGAGCCTCGGTGACGTTCTGGTGCACGGTCAGGTGCGGGAAGAGGTTGAAGCTCTGGAAGACGAAGCCGATCTTGGTCCGCTGCCGGAGGATCTCGCGCTCGGGCAGCTCGTACAACCTGTCGCCGGACCTGCGGTAGCCGACCAGCTCGCCGTCGACGCTGACCGAGCCGCTGTCCACCTTCTCCAGGTGGTTGACGGTACGGAGGAGCGTGGACTTCCCCGACCCCGACGGGCCCAGGATCACGGTGACCTCGCCCGGGGCGACCCGCAGGTCCACCCCGCGCAGCACCTCCAGCGACCCGAAGCTCTTGTGCACGCTCCGCAGCTCGACCATCGCGGCGCTCATGCCCGGCCCTTCCCGTAGTACCGCTCGACGTAGTGCTGCGCGATGGACATCACGGAGGTCATGACGAGATACCAGATGGTCGCCACCAGCAGCAGGGCGATCACCCTGCCGTTGCGGTTGTAGATCACCTGGACCTGGTAGAAGAGCTCGGGCAGCGCCATGATGTAGACGACCGAGGTGCCCTTGACCAGGCCGATGATCTCGTTGCCCGCGGTCGGCACGATCGACCGCATGGCCTGCGGCAGGACGATCCGGAACAGCTGCCTGCTCCTGGGGATGCCCAGCGCCGCGGCCGCCTCCCGCTGGCCGTGGTCCACCGAGAGCAGCCCGGCCCGGACGATCTCCGCGGCGTAGGCGGCCTGGTGCAGGGCGAGGCCCAGCGCGGCGGCGGTGACCGGGCCGATCAGGTCCATCGTCCCGACGTCGAAGAACGCCGGGCCGAACGGCACGCCGAAGGAGAGCCTCGGGTACAGCAACGCCAGGTTGTACCAGAACAGCAGCTGCAGGATCAGCGGCACCGACCGGAACAGGGCGATGTAGCCCCAGGCGACCGAGTTGAGCAGCGGATTCCCCGACAGGCGCATGAGCGCCAGGACCGTGCCGAGCAGGAAGCCGAAGACGATTCCCAGCGCGGTCAGCTCCAGGGTGAACACGACCGACCGCAGCACGGAGGGCGCGAAGAGGAACTCCCCGACCACCTCCCACTCCCAGGCCGGGTTGGTGACCAGCGCGCTGACCGCCATGGCCAGCAGCACCGCGACCCCCAGGGCCGCCACCCACCGCCCGGGGTGACGGGTGGTGACCACCCGCAGCGGGCGCTCGCCGGCCGCCGCGTGGTCCTGTCCGCCAGGGGGCCCGCCCGCGGGGGGAGTGGCGGCCAGGATCACGCGGGGCCCGGCGGCGGTCCCGGCCGGCCTGCCGGAGGCGGACGCGGGGACGAGGCGGGCCCGGCTCCACGCGTACCCGCGGGGCCCGCTCACCCGGCGGCTCGTCCCCGGGGCCGGTGCCTTCGCGGAGGTCGTGGAAGGGGCGGGGGTTACGGGGGTCGCGAGGACTGCGGGGGCCGCGGGGGGATCGTGCGTGTCACCGCCGTCGGCACCTGAGAATTCGACGGGCATGGTTGAGGCCTTTCTGGCTGGTCGTATCCGGCTGGTCGTATCCGGCTGGTCGTACCGGGCGTGGAGGGGTGCGGGGCGCGCTCCACCGGCGGAGCGCCGGGAGGGCGGCGGAGCACCGGAGGGGCGGCGGCGACGCGGGTCAGCGACGACAGGAGAGGGGGCGGGCGCGGCGGGGGGCGACGTGCTCGCCCGCCACCGGCTGGAACTCTGGGCGCACGGCATCACTTCAACACACGTTCACAATCCCGTCAAGACCTACTTGTTTAGTAGGTTTTTGATCGGAACGGGTCAGTCGCTGGAGAACGGGACGGATCACCCCGCGAAGAAAGGGACGCCCGGGAAGGATTAGCCTGCTCAGGGCGAGGTAGAGGCAGGGCGGAGGCGGGCCCCACGTCCGCCCGAGGGAAGGGACCGATGGCAGAGTTGGTTGGCGGAGAGACGTCGGACGGCCAGTTTCCCGTAGTGGACGTCCACGCGGCGATAGACCGCAGCGACCTGCTCGACGAGCTGACCGATCTGCGGGTCAACGACGATGACGACGACGACCCCGTACTGATCCGCAAGGACGGCAGCCCGGTCGACACCTGGCGGGAGAAGTATCCCTACGACGAGCGGATGGACCGGGCGGAGTACGACCGGCTCAAGCGGCTGCTCCAGATCGAGCTGCTCAAGCTCCAGTACTGGATCAAGGACACCGGGGGGCGCATGGTCGTCCTCTTCGAGGGGCGCGACGCCGCGGGCAAGGGCGGCACGATCAAGCGCTTCATGGAGCACCTCAACCCCCGGGGCGCGAACGTGGTGGCGCTGGAGAAGCCCAGCGAGCGCGAGAGCACCCAGTGGTACTTCCAGCGCTACATCTCCCACCTGCCCGCCGCCGGGGAGATGGTCTTCTTCGACCGCTCCTGGTACAACCGCGCCGGGGTGGAGCGGGTGATGCGCTTCTGCACCCCCGAGGAGTACCTGGAGTTCCTGGAGCAGGCCCCCGAGTTCGAGCGGATGCTCGTCCGCGACGGCATCCACCTGGTGAAGTTCTGGTTCTCGGTCTCGCGGAGCGAGCAGCGCACCCGGTTCGTGATCCGCCAGGTCGACCCGGTCCGGCAGTGGAAGCTGTCGCCGATGGACCTGGAGTCGCTGGACAAGTGGGAGGACTACACCGCCGCCAAGGAGGACATGTTCGTCAACACCGACACGGAGGAGGCCCCGTGGACGGTGATCAAGAGCAATGACAAGAAGCGGGCCAGGATCGAGGCGATGCGCCACGTCCTGAGCCTGTTCGAGTACGACAACAAGGACCACGAGATCGTCGGCAGCCCCGATCCCAGGATCGTCGTCCACGCCGCCGACGTGCTCGACGACGACCGCAGCCGCTGAGCTGCCCCCGTCCCTCTTCCGGACTCCGCCGCCGCCCGGTCAGGCCGGTCGCGGCGGAGCCGGGCACGACCCCTCCCGGTGGTTGCGGCACAATTGCCGCATGTCCCTTGACCTCGCCATCGCGGCCCGGCTGAAGCGCACCGCCGACGGGCTGGTGCCCGCCGTCGTCCAGCAGTACGACACCGGCGAGGTGCTCATGCTCGCCTGGATGGACGACGAGGCCCTGCACCGCACGCTCACCACCGGGAGGGCCACCTACTGGTCGCGCAGCCGCGGGACCTACTGGGTGAAGGGCGACACCTCCGGCCACGTCCAGCACGTCAAGTCCGCCGCGCTCGACTGCGACGGCGACACCGTCCTGCTCAAGGTCGACCAGGTGGGCGCCGCCTGCCACACCGGCGACCGGACCTGCTTCGACGCCGACGAGCTGACGGTGACCCGGGCGTGACCGCCAGGCGGGAACTGTGGACCTGGCTCGCGGTGTGCGCGGCGGGCGCGGCCCTCGTGCTCCTCGCCGCCGGGCGCGACTGGTTCACCGTGACGTACGGCACCCGCGAGGTGGCGGTCTCCGCCGCCGAACTGGTCCCCGCGCTCGGCCCCGCAGCCTGGGCGGCGCTCGCGGCGGTGGTCGCCGTCCTCGCCACGGGAGGCGTGTGGCGCGGGCTCGTCGGGGCGGTGATGGCGCTCGGCGGGGCCGGGATGATCGCCGGTTCCTGGTGGGGGAGCGGCGCGGACGCCGCGCTGCGGATCGCCGCCGAGCGGGCGCCGATGTCCGCGGGCACCGTCCCGCAGGTCGCGTCCGCCGTCGTCTGGCCGGTCCTCGCCTCCGCCGGGGGGCTCCTGCTGCTGGCCGGAGGCGTGGCGGCGATCCTGCGCGGCGGGCGCTGGCCGGGCATGTCCGGCCGGTACGACCGGCAGGGCCCCGGTCCCGCCGGTGCCGCGGGCACCGCGAACCGTCCCGCTCCCGCCGAGAGCGCTCCCAGCGAGCGGGCGCTGTGGGACGCCATCGACGAGGGCACCGACCCGACGGCCGACCCGGACCCCCGCGACCGCTGACTCCCCGCGAACGCCGATCTCCGGCGAGACCGCCCTCCCCGCGAGCGTCGACCTCGGTGAGCTCCGACCTGCGATGGAACGCCGGTCCGTCGGGAACGCCGAGCACGTCCGGCATGCGAGGGCGCCCAGAATGTGCACTGGTATGCGCTTTCGGCTACGACTTGCTCACAACGCGCTCACGAGCGTGAATGGATCCTCTCCTTCCGGGAGCATTTTCGCTAGGATTTCGCCCGCAACTCGGATAATTGGGGGTCATTCATGAGCTATGGCAATCACTCGGATGGCTATGGCCAGCCCCCAGGAAACGGCGGCTACGGCCCCCCGGGTGGCTACGACCCCTCCGGCGGTTACGGCTCACCCGGCGGTCACGGCACCGGGGGATACAAAGGGTACGGCGCGCCCGACGGCGGCTACGACCCCTACGGCGGGTACGGCGCGCCGCCGCCCCCCAGGGGCAACAACGGCATGGCCGTCGCCGCGCTGATCATGGGCATCGCGGGGTTGTTCATCTGCGGCCTCACCTCGATCGTGGGTGTGGTGCTCGGCCACATCTCGCTGGGACAGATCAGGCGGACGGGCGAGGAGGGCCGGGGGATGGCCATCGCGGGCCTGGTCCTGTCCTACTTCGGCATCCTGTGCTGGCTGGGAGTGGTGCTGCTGATCTGGCTGATCGGGGTCGGCACCCTCGCGGTGGCGCCCTGAACCACCGACGCGAGGCCGGGCTCCGGCGCGGGTTCACGACCCGGGAGCTCCGGTGGCGCGGTGAAGGCGTGAGTAGGGTAGCCGGGGTGAGGGGCGGTCACCGGTAGTGGCCGGAGTGAGGGTCGGTCACCGGTAAGGGCGCCGATGGGCCATGGTGACAACATAGTGACGGCATGGTGACAGCGGTGACGGCGTGGTGACGGGGAAGGCGGAGGGGTCGCGTGTGACGGCCGTGCTGGCGCCGCTCGGCACCGCGCTGGCCGCGGGCGCGGCGGTGGCGTTCGTGGCAGCGGTGGACCCCAACGAGCCGGGCCACTACCCGACCTGCCCGTTCCTCATGCTCACCGGCCTCTACTGCCCCGGCTGCGGCGGCCTGCGCACGGTGTACGCGCTCGTCCACGGGGACCCCGTGACGGCCCTGGGGCTCAACCCGTTCGTCGTGCTCATGATCCCGGTGCTGGTCGCGCTCTGGGGCCGGTGGGCACTGCGTGCCTGGTCGGGAGGCGGGTCCATCGGGAGATGCGGTGGCGCGCCCGCGGGAAAATCCATACACCCGGCGTACGTGTGGTTATTGCTCGCTTTGATGGCCGTGTTTTGGATAGTGCGCAATCTTCCTTTTGGGGAATTCCTGGCCCCATAGTCACCGATAGGTCTCACCCCGTGGCGGAGCGACCCCGGCAGGGCCGATAGCATCGGCGGAACAAGGGCAGTCGATTCGGGAGGGGCCTGACTCGTGAGCGATCGGAGCGAGCGAACCACGGACGCGGCGACGTTCGCGAACCTGGCCCCGGAGCTTCGCGAGGAGGGCAAGTGAGCGTGCTCGAGGAGATCCTCGAAGGAGTCCGCGCCGATCTGGCCGAGCGGCAGGAGAGGGTGACGCTGGCCGAGCTCAAGGAGCGGGCCGGGCGGGCACCCGCCCCCCGCGACGCGTACGCGGCGCTGGGCGGCGACCAGGTGGCGGTCATCGCCGAGGTCAAGCGCTCCAGCCCGTCCAAGGGCGCCCTGGCCGCGATCGCCGACCCCGCCGCGCTGGCGGGTGACTACGAGTCGGGCGGTGCCCACGTCATCAGCGTGCTCACCGAGCGGCGGCGTTTCGGCGGCAGCCTCGACGACCTGGCCGCCGTGCGCGCCGTCGTCGACATCCCGGTGCTGCGCAAGGACTTCATCGTCACCTCGTACCAGCTCTGGGAGGCCCGCGCCTACGGGGCCGACCTGGCGCTGCTGATCGTCGCGGCGCTCGACCAGAACGCGCTGGTCTCGCTGATCGAGCGGGCCGAGTCGATCGGGCTCACCCCGCTGGTCGAGGTGCACACCGAGGAGGAGCTCGACCGCGCGCTCGCCGCCGGGGCGAAGATCATCGGTATCAACGCGCGGGACCTCAAGACCCTGGAGGTCGACCGCGAGGTGTTCGCCAAGCTGGCTCCCAAGATCCCCGACGGCGTCATCAAGATCGCCGAGTCGGGCGTGCGCGGCCCCCACGACCTGCTCGCCTACGCCAGGGCGGGCGCCGACGCCGTCCTGGTCGGCGAGAGCCTGGTGACCGGCAAGGACCCGCGGGCCGCCGTCGTCGACCTGGTCACCGCCGGTGCCCACCCAGCATCCCGACCCGAGGGGCAGTAAGCAGTGACAGCGCAGGAGAGAACCGTCATCACCACCGCCGACCTCGCGGGGAACGCCGCCCACGGCGACGACCCCGACGTCCAGGGCAAGTTCGGCGTCTTCGGCGGACGCTATGTGCCCGAGGCGCTCATCCCGGCGCTGGACGAGGTCGCGGCGGAGTACGACAAGGCGAAGAACGACGAGGCGTTCGTGCGGGAGTTCGACCACCTGCTGCGCACCTACGCCGGGCGGCCGACCACGCTGACCGACATCCCCCGCTTCGCCGAGCAGGCGGGCGGCGCCCGGATCATCCTCAAGCGCGAGGACCTGACCCACACCGGCGCCCACAAGATCAACAACGTGCTCGGCCAGGCCCTGCTGACCAGGCGCCTGGGCAAGACGCGGGTGATCGCCGAGACCGGTGCCGGCCAGCACGGCGTCGCCACCGCGACCGCCGCCGCCCTGATGGGCCTGGAGTGCGTGATCTACATGGGGGCCGTCGACTGCGAGCGCCAGGCGCTCAACGTCGCCCGCATGAAGCTGCTCGGCGCCACCGTCGTCCCGGTCACCAACGGCAGCCGGACCCTCAAGGACGCCATCAACGAGGCGTTCCGCGACTGGGTCGCCAACGTCGACCGTACGCACTACCTCTTCGGCACCATCGCGGGCCCGCACCCGTTCCCGGAGATCGTCCGCGACTTCGCCCGGATCATCGGCGTCGAGGCCCGCCGCCAGATGCTGGAGCTCACCGGCAAGCTGCCCGACGCGGTCGCCGCCGCCGTCGGCGGGGGCTCGAACGCCATCGGCATCTTCCACGCCTTCCTCGACGACCCCGACGTCCGGCTGCACGGCTACGAGGCGGGCGGCCGGGGCCTGGAGAGCGGCGAGCACGCCCTCACCCTCACCGCGGGCTCCGTCGGCGTGCTGCACGGCTCGCGCACCTACGTGCTGCAGGACGACGAGGGCCAGACGATCGAGTCGCACTCGATCTCGGCCGGGCTCGACTATCCCGGCGTCGGCCCCGAGCACGCCTGGCTCAAGGACAGCGGCCGCGCCACCTACCACGGCATCACCGACGCCGAGGCGATGGACGCCTTCGCGCTGCTCGCCCGCACCGAGGGCATCATCCCCGCGATCGAGTCCTCGCACGCGCTCGCCGGAGCCCTCAAGCTCGGCCGCGAGATGGGTCCCGAGGCGACGATCCTGGTCAACCTCTCGGGCCGGGGCGACAAGGACATGGGCACCGCGATGAAGTACTTCAACCTCTGAACCTCTGACGACCGACTTGCTTCCCCTCCGGGGCCCGGGGGGGACGAACCGCAACGGAAGTAACGATGACGACTCTCCAGACGGTGTTCGCCAAGGCTAAGGCGGACGACCGCGCCGCCCTCATCGGATACCTGCCCGCCGGGTTCCCCAGCAAGGACGGTGCGATCGCCGTCGCCACCGCCATGGTGGAGGCGGGCTGCGACGTGATCGAGATCGGCCTCCCCTACTCGGACCCCCTCATGGACGGCCCGACGATCCAGGACGCCGTCCACCGGGCGCTGACCAACGGCACCCGCATCGCCGACGTGCTGCGCACGGTCGAGGGCGTGGCCGCCACCGGTGCCGCCACCCTGGTCATGACGTACTGGAACCCGATCGACCGCTACGGCGCCGACCGTTTCGCCCGGGAGCTGGCGAGCGCGGGCGGGGTGGGCACCATCACCCCCGACCTCACCCCCGAGGAGGCCGGTCCCTGGCGCGAGGCCAGCGCCGCGGCCGGGATCGACACGGTCTTCCTGGTCGCGCCCAGCTCCACCGAGGCCCGCATCGAGGCCGTCGTCGGCAGCTGCACCGGCTTCGTCTACGCGGCGTCGCTGATGGGCGTCACCGGTGCCCGCGAATCGGTCGGCGAGGCCGCGCAGGGCCTGGTCGAGCGCACCCGCCCGCACACCTCCCTGCCGGTGTGCGTCGGCCTGGGCGTCGGCACCGGCCGCCAGGCCGCCGAGGTCGCCCGCTACGCCGACGGCGTCATCGTGGGCTCGGCGTTCATCCGCCGCGTCCTGGACGCTCCCGACGAGAGCTCGGGTCTCGCAGCCGTCCGTGAGCTGGGCGCCGAGCTGGCGGCGGGCGTCCGGGGCTGATCCGGGACTGATCCGAGGCTGATCCGGGGCTGATCCGAGATTGAGGACCCGCCCGGGCGCGATCCCTCCCGGGGAGGGACCGCGCCCCGGTTCGTGCCTGTCGGACAGGCTTACCTGACGCTTATCCAGCCCGTGATGAGGTTTCCTTCGGATACCTTGCGTTCGCCGGAGACGTCCGCGCCCGGGGCCTGGAATAGGAGAATGGTACTCGTGACCTCTGATAACCCCGCGCCCAATAGGTCGCGTATCGTGATTTCGGCGCTACCCTGGGTAACGACCGTCTCGCGGCTGGTGCTGGCGGGCGTGCTGATCGTCGCGGGTTGGGGCAAGATCGGCACCCCGGTGCTCTCGGTTCAGGCGGTCGAGGCATATGAACTGCTCCCTGAATCGCTCGCCACGGCGGTCGGCTACGGCCTGCCGATCCTGGAGATCGTCGTGGGGGTGTTGCTGGTCGTCGGGCTGCTCACCCGGGCGGCGGGTGTCATCTCGGCACTGCTCATGCTGGCGTTCGTCATCGGGATCGCCTCGGCGTGGGCGCGCGGGCTGCGCATCGACTGCGGCTGCTTCGGCGGCGGCGGTCAGCTGGCGGCCGGGGTGGAGCCCGACTACCTCATCGACATCCTGCGCGACCTCGGTCTCTTCGGGCTCGGTGTGCTCGTCGCCTGGTTCCCTCCGGGCCGCTTCGCGCTGGACTCGGCCCTGGGGCTCACCCCGGGACGGGAACCGTACGACGACCCCGACGACGGCGACGACGAGGAGGAGCACCAGGAGAAGGAGACTGACTGATGGGCAAGGCCGCGCGGGAGCAGTCGGCGCGTGATCGGATCAAGGCACAGCGCGAAGAGCAGATGGTGAAGGAGAGGCGTAAGCGTATGGCGACCATCGGAACGGTCGCCGTCGTCGCGATCGCCGCAGTCGGGGCGGGGTGGTGGTTCGCCGCCCAGAGCAGCAGGTCGGAGGAGGTCGGCGCCGCGCTCGCACCGGTCACCGTCGCGTCGGACGGTTCGGTGGTGATGGCCAGGGCGGGCGTGGAGAAGCCGGTCCTGGACGTCTTCGAGGACTTCCAGTGCCCCGCCTGCGAGGCGCTGGAGAGGACCAGCGGCGCCACGATCAAGAACCTGGCGGCCGAAGGCAAGGCCAAGGTGGTCTACCACCCGATCACGATCTTCTCGGAACAGACCAACAAGGGCATCACCCGGGGTAACTCCGTGCGTGCCGGGGCGGCCTCCCGCTGCATCGCCGGAGGGGCTCCCTGGAGCAGGTTCCACGACAAGCTGTTCGAGGAGCAGCCGTCGGAGACCGCGGAGGGCTTCGCGATCCCCGACCTGATCGCCTGGGGCAAGGACGCCGGGGTGACCGACCCCGCCTTCGAGAAGTGCGTGACCAGCCAGGAGAAGGCGCCCGCGCACCTCGCCTACAGCGCCGAGGTTCTCAAGAGCCAGAAGCTCACGGGCACCCCGACGCTGAAACTCGACGGCACCGAGGTGGACACCGCGGTGGCTTTCAAACCGGCCGAGCTACGCCAGGCCGTTCTTGATGCCGCCAAGTAGCGCGCGACACGGTAACGTCACCTGACATGCCCCTCGCCTCGATTCCCAGCCCCTCCCAGGGGGTCTGGCATCTCTTCGGCGTGGTCCCCATCCGGGCCTACGCACTGTGCATCGTGCTCGGCGTCGTCGTCGCGGTCGCCATCGGCGAGCGCCGCTGGCGCGCCCGCGGCGGTGTCCCTGGAACGATCGTGGATCTCGCCGTCTGGGCCGTGCCGTTCGGCCTGGTCGGTGGTCGCCTCTACCACGTCATCACCGACTGGCAGCTCTACTTCGGGCCGGACGCGCCCAACGAGCCGATCGAGGCGCTGTTCATCTGGAACGGCGGCCTGGGCATCTGGGGCGCCGTCGCGCTCGGCGGCGTGGGCGTCTGGCTGGGCTGCCGCGGCCGGGGCATCTCCCTGACCGCGGTGGCCGACACCGTGGCCCCCGGCATCGCGGTGGCCCAGGCCATCGGCCGCTGGGGAAACTACTTCAACCAGGAGCTGTTCGGCAGCCCCACCGACCTGCCGTGGGGTCTGGAGATCGACCCCGACCGGCCGGGCACGGTGCCGGGCGAGGACACCTACCACCCCGCGTTCCTGTACGAGTCGATCTGGGACCTGGGCCTGGCGCTGGTCCTCATCTGGCTCGGCCGCAAGTTCGTGCTCCGCCACGGCCGCCTGTTCGCGCTCTACGTCGCCGGATACACCGTGGGCCGCTTCTGGATCGAGGGCCTGCGGGTCGACACCGCCCACCACATCCTCGGCCTGCGGCTCAACCAGTGGACCTCGATCATCCTGTTCATCGGGGCGATGGCCTACTTCTGGTACACCAGGAACAAGACCACCGAGGAGCGGGTCGTCCCGGTGACCGATCCCGACGGCCTCACGGACGGGGCGGTCCTTCCCGGGGACGACGAGAGCACGGACCCCTCTTCGGAGAAGGCGGACCCCTCTCCGGAGAAGGCGGATCCCTCTTCGGAGAAGAAGGACGGCGACAAGGACGGCGACAACGCCACACCGGCCACGGCCCTGGCCGCGTCGGGGGTGGGAGACGGGGCGGGGGATCCCGTCGATCCGGCCCACCCGTCCGACCAGGCCGACCAGGCGGAGAACGACGGCGAGACCGGGCGGCCCGCCTCGGCGACGCTCGCCGCCGAGGGCTCGGGCACGGCCGCGGACCCGGCCGCACCGGCCCGCCCGGCGGCCGGGGGCTCCGTCGACCCGGCCCACCCGCCGGACCAGGCCGAGCCGGTGGAGGGCGCCCCTGCCGAGGGGAGGGCCGAGGGGAGGCCCGCCGCAGCGGTTCCGGCCGTCGCCCCGGCCGGACTCACCTCGGAGAGCACCACCCCGGGCAGTACCGTCCCGGACAGCGCGACCCCGGCCAGCGCCACCCCGGACAGCGCCACCCCGGACAGCGCCACCTCCGGCAAGACCACCTCGGACGGCGCCGTTCCGGACGACACCGCCTCGGACGGCACCGTCTCGCAGGGCACGGTGTCGGACGGCACCAGCCGGGACGGCACCGTCTCGGGCAGGACCGTCCCGGACGGCGAGGTCGTCTCCGGCGGCGCCACCGTCCCTGACGGCGTCACCGTCCCGGACAAGGACGGGGTCACCGTCCCGGACGAGACCGCTTCGGGCACGGAGAGAGGCGATCTCCGCGAGGAGGTCGCGCCGAAGGCGCCGAAGGGCGTTTCCGAAGGCGAGAAAGAACGACGTTGACGTTCTTCCCACGGTCGAGGCCCCGGGGCCCCGGACACGCGGCCGGATCGTCCGGCACACCGGCGTGTCCCCTCTCCGGGGCCGAGACCGGCGGCTCGCCGCCCCCCTCGGGCGCTGAGGCCCCGGGGTCTCGGCGCGTCGAAGGACCAGGATGAGTTCGGACGCCCTCGGGGGGCGTGCCGAGATGCACCACCGGCACCGCGACGTCAACGGCGGCTGGCTGCGGCCGTCGGTGTTCGGCGCGATGGACGGCCTCGTCTCCAACTTCGCGCTGATCGCCGGTGTCGCCGGTGGCGCCGCGAGCACCAGGGTCGTCCTGCTCGCCGGCATCGCCGGGCTGGCCGCGGGCGCGTTCTCCATGGCCGGCGGCGAGTACGTCTCGGTGGCCAGCCAGCGGGAGCTCGCTCTCGCGGAGATCGACGTCGAGCGGCGCGAGCTCGAACGCCACCCCGAGGCCGAGCTGGAGGAGCTCGCCAAGCTCTACGAGGAGCGGGGCGTCGACCCCGCGGTGGCGGCCGAGGTGGCCAGGCAGATCTCGATGGACCCCGACAGGGCCCTGGAGGTGCACACCGAGGCCGAGCTCGGCGTCACCTTCCGTGACCTGCCCTCGCCCAGGACCGCCGCGATCTCCTCGTTCCTGGCGTTCGGCGTGGGCGCGCTCCTGCCCCTCCTGCCGTACCTGCTCGGTGTCACCAGCCTGGTGGCCTCGGCGGTGATCTCCTGTCTGGCGCTGTTCGGCGCGGGCGCGCTGGTCTCCCGGGTCACCGCGCGCAGCTGGTGGTACAGCGGGCTGCGCCAGCTCTTCGTCGGCGCGGTCGCCGCCGGCCTCACCTTCGCCCTGGGCACCTTCCTGGGAGGAACCGCACTGTGACCCCGCCACCCCCGGCCTCGACCCCGTCGCCGCCCTCGCCGGCTCCCGGGCGCAAGCGCCGCCGTACCTCCGGCAAGGCGCAGACCTGGAGCATCCCCCAGCTGGAGGAGTGGGGGCTGACCCGGACCCAGCAGCGGCTGGTGCTGGTGTTCGGCTCGCTGGCGGGCGTGCTGGTCGCCGCGCTCGCCCTCACCCTGGCGATCTCCGCGATCGGCAACGACTTCGTGCCCGAGCGGGCCACCGCCTCGGTCATCGGCACCGAACCCCGGCCGGACGTCTACCGGGGATGGCCCTCCTCCAAGGTGTTCGCGCCGATCGCGGAGAGCAGGGCCGACCCCAAGCCGCTGACGGTCAAGGACCTCTTCGCCAAGACCCTCAAGGAGGGCAGGGTCACTCTGAGGCTGGCGGGCACCCCCCGGCTGGAGACCGACTGCGTGGCGGCGATCTGGGGTCAGGGGCTCGCCGACCTGCTCACCCAGGGAGGGTGCACCCAGGTGGCCAGGGGCATGTACGTCAGCGCCGACGGCCGCTACGTCGCCCAGTACACCATGTTCAACCTCCGCGACACCGCCTCCGCCGACACGCTGGCCAACACGCTGACCACCCTGCACCGGGGCGGCTGGGTCCGGCCGCTGGAGACGCCCAGAGCGGCCTTCCCCTCCGGTGGCCACACCGAGGCCAGCGGTCACGCCATGGGGCACTACGCGGGCCTGGTCTGGATCGGCAGGGCCGACGGGGCGGAGCCGGGGCCGAGGGACGACTTCGTCTCGCTCTCCCTGACACTCCGCGCCACGGAAAAGGCGATCTTCCGCCGCATCGTCGCCGCCTCCCCGGCGCCCGCCCCGGCCCAGTAGCTCCTCCCGTACGCCGGGCCGTTCCCGGGCCGTGGGGCGGGACCACGAAACGTGAGCGTCTGACTTCTGTCAGGAATCGTGGTTCTTCGAGGAGCGGGTGGATGTCGAAGTAAGCTTTTTCGTCATGCGCAAGTGGATCATCATCGTCGTGCTGGCCGGGGTCGCCGGGCTGGGAGCCTTCCTGTGGCTGGGCGACACGCCCGCCCCGCGTGCCGCCGTCCTGCGCGCGGAGCCCGGTACGGCCCACTACGCGCCCATCGCGACCCGCGCGCTCGATCCCCAGCCGCTCACCGTCGCCGAGATGTTCCCCGGCCCCTCGGTGTCGGCGGGCACGACCAGGCTCGCGCTCAGGAACACCGAGGCCCTCGCCGACTGCGCCGAAGCGGCCTGGGGGAGCCCGGCGGACGCGCTCGGCGGGTGCACGCAGGTGCTGCGGGCCCGGTACGAGACCGAGGACGGGGCGGTCTCCGGCCAGTTCCTGATCTTCAACCTCGCCGACTCCGCCGCCGCCGACAGGCTCGTGGCGGCGCTCGGGAACGGCGGCTTCGTCCGGCCCGCCCCCGGCACGCCCGACGGCTTCGACGGCTCGCGCAGCTGGGCCCAGGTCCGCGGTCTCGGGCACTACGTCACGGTGAGCTGGGTCGGCCCCGTCGCACCGGGGAGCAAGGTGGATCTCACCTACCCGCAGGTCGCGGTGGACGGTCTCGGCCTGGTCATCCAGCGCCGGCTGGTGCGCTGAGGGAGCTCTCCACCGCGGCCCGCAGCTCCAGCAGCCGGTGGGCGGGCAGTTCGAGGACGGTGACGTCGCCCGCCCACGGGGCCACGGCGGCGACGACCGCCCTGGCCTGCTTCTTCGTCAGGTCGCCCCGCACCCTGATCAGGGCCTCGCGCCAGGTGTTGGCGAGCTTGCCGTGCGCGTTGTCCAGGACGCGGCGCAGGATCCTGGCCGCGTCGCCCGTCTCGCCGGTGGTCCCGGTGGTCCCGGCGCTTCCGGTGGTCCCGGTGGTCCCGGCCGGTGGCGGCACCCGTACGGCGCGCACGGAGGTGCCCTCGGCGGTGAGCGCGTAGACGGGGGCGAGCAGGTCGGCGGGGAGGTCCTTCGGGGCCGCGGCCAGCGTGACCCGGACCTCGGCGGCGCGGGTGGCGAGCAGCAGCCGGGGCAGCGCGGCCTCCAGCCCGGCGGGTACGGAGATCGCCACCCTGGCGGGGTCGCTGGCGTAGGGCTTGGCCAGCCAGGTCGCCAGGCGCGCCCTGGGGGCCTTGGGCAGCACGTCGCGGGGCCAGTCGCCCACCAGCACCTCCGGGACGAACCCGTCGCCCGGGTCCGCGGCCGGGGCGGCGGAGGAGGGCGCCGACTCCACGGACTGCGGGCCCTGCGTGTAGATGGCGGTTCCGGCCGCCTCGGCGCGGGCGGCCGCGGCGGGCCAGGTCTTCGTCGTGGGCCGCAGGACGTACAGGTCGGCGGCCGAGCCGATGGCCTCGGCGCCGAAGTAGCGGTTGAAGTCGGGGTAGATCGCCTCGTTGACGAGGTTGAGCTGCGAGAGGGCCTGCTGCACCTTGAGGGCGAGCGCGGGGGTGCGCTCGCTGGCCCCGTACGCCAGCATGATCCGGCCCTGCTCGCGGTCGCGCAGCCCCTCCGCGCAGCGGGCGACGAAAAGCCCGACGCCCTCGGGGGTGTAGGGAGGGTCGGTGATCGCCAGGTCGGCCCAGGACTGCGCGGAGGCGGGCAGCCCCAGGCGCAGATCGGCCCAGCGGGTCCGTACGGCCAGGCCGAGCCGGTCGGCCTGCCCGGCGATGTAGGCGAGGATGCGCTCGTCGACGTCGACGACGGTTACCTCGACGCCCGGGTGCAGCATCGCGGTGGCGAGCGAGGTCAGGTCGTGGTCGCCCACGCACAGCAGCCTGGCGCCGTCCAGCCAGAAGCGGGCGTCCAGCAGCAGCGCCCGCCTGACCACGGTCTCTCCGGTCGCGGCGACGTGGTCCAGCGTGTGGCGGCCCCGGGGCGCCTTGGCAATCAGCTCGTCCATGCGCGCGACCAGGTCCGCGTGACCGGGGAGCAGATGGGCCACGGGGTCGGCCGGGGCGAGAATCCTCGCCCCGGCGCGGGCCGGGGCGGGGCCGGTCGTTCCCGGGCCGGGCGTTTCTGGGGTGGCCGGTGTGGGGGCGTTCGCTCGCGGTCCGGCCGGTTTCGCGGCCTTCTCCGCTTGTCCGGCCGGATCCTGCCTGGCAGGATCCTGCCGGTCCGGGACCCGTTCGGCAGGGGCTTGACTGGCAGGATCCTGCCGGGCCGGCGCCAGCCAGGCGGGAGGGGCCGGGAGCCTGAACCGGTCGCCGGATCGCTCCAGATCCCCGTCCACCTCGCGCAGCAGCGCCTCGATGGTCCGCCGGGAGGTCGCGGTCTCCCTGACCAGGTCGGCGAGCGTCCACCAGCGGCCGCCACCCAGGATGACCAGCGCGTTCCGCAGCCGCCTGCCGTCGACGCCCGCCCGCGCGACGAGCGCCTCGGCCCCGGTCTCCCCGGAAGTCTCCGGCGCGCCAGGTCGCCCCGACACGCCCGAGATGCTCGGAGTGCTGGTATTTGTCAGACCGGTGGGGCCGTCCGGGCCGGTGGGATCGCTCGGTTCCATTGGGCCACCATAGGGCCCGGACCTGGAATGTTGTGTCACCGTTACGTGTTAAACGAACCGGGCGAACCGGCACTAATTCGGCGCGATCTCACCGGGTAGGTAGGTATCCGGCAGGGTACGGTAATCTCTACCCACCACGCAGCAGGGCCAACGTCGTCCCTTGCTTGTTCGAAAGAAGCAAGACGACGGGAGGGATTCAATGCCTGCTGCCCACCTCGGCTTTCCCGAGCCCCAGGGCCTGTACCACCCCTCACATGAGCACGACGCCTGCGGTGTCGCCATGGTCGCGGACGTCGCCGGGCGCCGTAGCCACGAGATCGTCGCGAAGGCATTGACCGCGCTGTGCAATCTCGACCACCGGGGAGCCCAGGGTAGCGAACCGGACACCGGAGACGGGGCCGGGATCCTGACGCAGGTCCCCGACACCTTCTTCCGCGTGGTGGCGGACTTCCCCCTGCCCGTGGCCGGTTCCTACGCCGCGGGCATGGCCTTCCTGCCCGCCGAGGCGCAGGCTCGCGAGGCCGCGGTGCGGCTGATCGAGGAGATCGCCGCGGAGGAGGGCCTCACGGTCCTCGGCTGGCGCGACGTACCGACCACCCCCGACCTTCCCGGGCCGAGCGCCCGCGCGGTGATGCCGTTCTTCGGCCAGCTGTTCGTGGCGTCCCCGGACGGCGAGAGCGGCCTGGAGCTGGACCGGATGGCCTTCTGCCTGCGCAAGCGGGCCGAGCACGAGGCGAACGTCTACTTCCCCTCGCTGAGCTCCCGGACCATCGTCTACAAGGGCATGCTCACCCCGCTGCAGGTCGAGCAGTTCTTCCCCGACCTGAGCGACGAGCGCTACGAGACCGCGATCTCGCTGGTCCACTCGCGTTTCTCCACCAACACCTTCCCCTCGTGGCCCCTGGCGCACCCGTACCGCTACGTCGCCCACAACGGTGAGATCAACACGGTCAAGGGCAACCGCAACTGGATGCGCGCCCGCGAGGCCATGCTGAAGACGGCGAACCTGCCGGGCGACCTGTCGCGGCTCTTCCCGATCTGCGACCCGGCCGGCTCCGACACCGCCTCCTTCGACGAGACGCTGGAGCTCATCCACCTCGCGGGGCGCAGCCTGCCGCACGCGGTGCTGATGATGATCCCCGAGGCGTGGGAGAGCCACACCGAGATGGACCCCGCGCGGCGGGCGTTCTACGAGTTCCACTCCACGATGATGGAGGCCTGGGACGGCCCGGCCTCGATCACCTTCTCCGACGGCACCCTCGTCGGCGCGGTGCTCGACCGCAACGGCCTGCGCCCCGGCCGGTTCTGGGTGACCGCGGACGGCCTGGTCGTGCTCGCCTCCGAGGCGGGCGTGCTGGACATCGCCCCCGAGGACGTGGTCCGCAAGGGCCGCCTGCAGCCCGGCAAGATGTTCCTGATCGACACCGAGCTCGGCAAGATCATCGAAGACGACGAGATCAAGGCCGAGCTGGCGGCCGAGCTGCCGTACGCGGACTGGCTGCACGCCGGGCTGGTCCGCTTCGAGGAGCTGCCCGCCCGCTCGCACGAGGTCCTCTCGCACGAGGCGCTGATCAAGCGGCAGCAGACCTTCGGCTACACCGAGGAGGAGCTGCGGATCATCCTGGCGCCGATGGCGAGGGCGGGCATCGAGCCGATCGGCTCGATGGGCACCGACACCCCGGTCGCGGTGCTCAGCGAGAAGCCCCGGCTGCTGTTCGACTACTTCAGCCAGCTGTTCGCGCAGGTCACCAACCCGCCACTGGACGCGATCCGCGAGGAGCTCGTCACCTCTCTGGCCAGCACCATCGGCCCCGAGGGCAACCTGCTCGACCCGGGCCCGGCCTCCTGCCGCCAGCTCGTGCTGCCCTACCCGGTGCTCGACAACGACGAGCTCGCGAAGATCATCCACATCAACGACGAGGGCGCGCTGCCGGGCTTCCACCCGCACGTGGTCTCCGGCCTGTACGAGGTCGCGGGCGGCGGCGAGGCGCTGCTGCGCCGCATCCAGGAGATCCGCGCCGAGGTCTCCTCGGTGATCGAGGGCGGGGCGCGGATCATCGTGCTGTCCGACCGCGGCTCCTCCGCGACCCTGGCGCCGATCCCCTCCCTGCTGCTCACCGGCGCCGTCCACCACCACCTGATCGCCGAGAAGACCCGTACCAAGATCGGTCTGGTCGTCGAGACCGGCGAGGCGCGCGAGGCGCACCACATGGCGCTCCTCGTCGGCTACGGGGCGGGCGCGGTCAACCCGTACCTCGCCATCGAGACCGTCGAGGACATGGTCGACTCCGGCGCCCTGAAGGTCGACCGGCACAAGGCCGTGCGCAACCTCATCAAGGCGTACGGCAAGGGCGTGCTGAAGGTCATGTCCAAGATGGGGGTGTCCACGGTCGCCTCCTACACCGGGGCGCAGATCTTCGAGGCGCTCGGCCTGAGCCAGGAGGTCGTGGACGCCTGCTTCACCGGGACCACGTCCCGCCTGGGCGGCGTCGGCTTCGACGTCCTGGCCGAGGAGGCGGCGCAGCGTCACCTGCGCGCGTACCCCCGGGCCGAGAACGCCCACCGCCGCCTGGAGGTCGGCGGCGAGTACCAGTGGCGGCGCGAGGGTGAGCCGCACCTGTTCAACCCCGAGACCGTCTTCAAGCTGCAGCACGCCACCCGCTCGCGCCGCTACGAGATCTTCAAGGAGTACACCGGCCTGGTGGACTCCCAGGCGGAGAAGCTGATGACGCTGCGCGGCATGTTCAAGCTGCGGGAGGGCGTCCGCGAGCCGGTGCCCATCGAAGAGGTCGAGCCGGTCAGCGAGATCGTCAAGCGCTTCTCCACCGGCGCGATGTCGTACGGCTCCATCTCGATGGAGGCGCACGAGACGCTCGCCATCGCGATGAACCAGCTGGGCGGCAAGTCCAACACCGGCGAGGGCGGCGAGGACCCCGAGCGGCTGCACGACCCGGCCCGCCGCTCGGCGATCAAGCAGGTCGCCTCCGGCCGGTTCGGCGTGACCTCGGAGTACCTGGTCAACGCCGACGACGTGCAGATCAAGATGGCCCAGGGCGCCAAGCCCGGCGAGGGCGGCCAGCTGCCCGGCCACAAGGTCTACCCGTGGATCGCGAAGACCCGGCACTCCACCCCGGGCGTCGGCCTCATCTCGCCGCCGCCGCACCACGACATCTACTCGATCGAGGACCTCGCCCAGCTCATCCACGACCTGAAGAACGCGAACCCGGCCGCCCGGGTGCACGTCAAGCTCGTGGCCGAGGTCGGGGTCGGCACGGTCGCCGCGGGCGTCTCCAAGGCCCACGCGGACGTCGTGCTCATCTCCGGCCACGACGGCGGCACCGGCGCGTCCCCGCTGACCTCGCTCAAGCACGCGGGCTCGCCCTGGGAGCTCGGCCTGGCCGAGACCCAGCAGACGCTGCTGCTCAACGGCCTGCGCGACCGGATCGTCGTGCAGGTGGACGGCCAGCTCAAGACCGGCCGCGACGTGGTCGTCGCCGCGCTGCTCGGCGCCGAGGAGTACGGCTTCGCCACGGCCCCGCTGGTCGTCTCCGGCTGCGTGATGATGCGCGTCTGCCACCTGGACACCTGCCCGGTCGGCGTCGCCACCCAGAACCCGGAGCTGCGCAAGCGGTTCACCGGCAAGCCCGAGTTCGTGGTCAACTTCTTCGAGTTCGTCGCCGAGGAGATCCGCGAGTATCTCGCCGCGCTGGGCTTCCGCAGCATCGACGAGGCCGTCGGCCACGCCGAGCTGCTGGACACCACCCCGGCCGAGGACCACTGGAAGGCCTCGGGCCTGGACCTGGCGCCGATCCTGCACCAGCCCGAGCTGCCCGCGGGCGCCTCGCTCCGCCGTACGGTGGAGCAGGACCACGGGCTGTCCAAGGCGCTGGACAACACGCTGATCCAGCTCGCCGAGGGCGCCCTCAAGGGCGGTTCCCGGGTCACGCTCGACCTGCCCATCCGCAACGTCAACCGCACGGTCGGCACCATGCTCGGCCACGAGGTGACCAAGCGGTACGGCGGCGCCGGGCTGCCCGACAACACCATCGACGTGCGCTTCACCGGCTCGGCGGGCAACTCCTTCGGGGCCTTCCTGCCCAGGGGGATCACCCTGCGGCTCACCGGCGACGCCAACGACTACGTGGGCAAGGGCCTGTCCGGCGGCCGGATCTCGGTCCAGCCGCACGACGCGGCCCCGCTCGACGGGCACATCATCGCCGGCAACGTCGGCCTGTACGGCGCGACCTCCGGCGAGGCCTTCATCCGCGGCGTCGTGGGGGAGCGGTTCTGCGTCCGCAACTCCGGGGCCACCGCGGTGGTCGAGGGCGTCGGCGACCACGGCTGCGAGTACATGACCGGCGGCAAGGTGGTCGTCCTCGGCCCGACCGGCCGCAACTTCGCGGCGGGCATGTCGGGCGGCGTCGCCTACCTGCTCGACCTCGACGCCGAGCGGGTCAACCGCGAGATGGTCGACATCGAGGAGCTGGACGAGGCCGAGTCCGAGGCGCTGCGCGAGCTCGTCGAGGCCCACCTGACCGAGACCGGCTCCACGGTCGCCAAGGCGGTCCTCGCCGACTGGGACCCGTCCCGGTTCGGCAAGATCATGCCGACGGACTACAAGCGGGTCCTGCGGGCCGCCGAGTCCGCCCGGCTGGAGGGCCGCGACATCGACGAGGCCGTCATGACCGCCGCGGTCCAGGGGTGAGGCCGATGTCCTTCTCCACGCCGAAGACCGTTCATGTCGCCCATGTTTCCCGGTTTCTTCCGGGTCTCCGGGCTTGCCAGGCTTTTCACGGATTTCACGGATTTCACGGATTTCACGGATAAGGGAGGTACGACCGATGGCTGACCCCAAGGGTTTCCTCGCTCACGGACGCGAGCTGCCGGCGCGCCGCCCGGTGGACGTGCGCATCCGCGACTGGCGGGAGGTCTACGAGGACTTCCCCAAGCCCGCGCTGACCAAGCAGGCCGCGCGGTGCATGGACTGCGGCATCCCGTTCTGCCACAACGGCTGCCCGCTGGGCAACCTGATCCCCGAGTGGAACGACCTGGTCTACCGGGACGACTGGCAGGAGGCGATCGAGCGCCTGCACGCCACCAACAACTTCCCGGAGTTCACCGGCCGCCTGTGCCCGGCTCCGTGCGAGGCGGCGTGCGTGCTCGGCATCAACTCCGACCCGGTCGCGATCAAGCGGGTCGAGGTCGAGATCATCGACCGCGCCTTCGACGAGGGCTGGGTCACCCCCCAGATCCCCGCCTCGAAGACCGGTAAGAGGGTCGCGGTGGTCGGCTCGGGGCCCGCGGGCCTCGCCGCCGCGCAGCAGCTCACCAGGGCCGGGCACGACGTGGTCGTGTTCGAGCGGGCCGACCGGATCGGCGGCCTGCTCCGCTACGGCATCCCCGAGTTCAAGATGGAGAAGCGGCACATCGACCGCCGTCTCGACCAGATGCGGGCCGAGGGCACCGAGTTCCGTACCGGCGTCAACGTCGGCGTGGACATCACGGCGGCGCGGCTGCGCGAGGAGTTCGACGCGATCGTCCTGGCCGGTGGCGCGACCCAGTGGCGGGACCTGCCCGTCGCCGGGCGCGACCTCAAGGGCATCTACCAGGCGATGGAGTTCCTGCCGCCCTCCAACAAGGTCCAGGAGGGCGACTTCCCGGTCTCGCCGATCAGCGCCGAGGGCAAGCACGTCGTCGTGATCGGCGGCGGCGACACCGGCGCCGACTGCATCGGCACCGCGATCCGGCAGGGGGCCGCCTCGGTCACCCAGCTGGAGATCATGCCCCAGCCCCCGGCGGCCCGTCCCGGCAGCCAGCCGTGGCCCACGTTCCCCATCCTGTTCAAGATGGAGAGCGCCCACGAGGAGCTGGCCGACGGCGGCGGCGACCGGGTCTACGCGGTCTCCACCACCGAGTTCGCCGGCGACGCCGACGGCAACGTCCGGGCGCTGCGCCTGGTCGAGGTGGAGGGTCCCGGGGCCGGGTTCAAGCCGGTGCCCGGCTCCGAGCGGGAGATCCCGGCCGAGCTGGTCACGCTGTCGATGGGCTTCGTGGGCCCGGAGAAGAAGGGCCTGCTGGAGGAGCTCGCCGAGGCCGCCGGAGGCGAGTTCTTCGACGCCAGGGGCAACGTCGCCAGGGACAGGGGCTACATGTCCTCGGTCGACGGCGTCTTCGTCGCCGGGGACATCGGTCGCGGCCAGTCGCTGATCGTGTGGGCGATCGCCGAGGGCCGCTCGGCCGCCTCGGCCGCCGACCGCTACCTCACGGGCCAGACGGCCCTGCCGGTGGCGATCCCGCCGACGGCGCGGCCCCTGGTCTGAACGGCTTCCCGCCCTGAGCGGCGTTCTGGCCCGAACGGCTTCTCGGTCCGCTTCCCGGTCTGCGCGGCTCCCCGGTCTGCTTCCCGGTCTGCGCGGTTCCCCGGTCTGAGCGGTCGCCTGGTCTGAGCGGTCGCCGGGCCGGGTGGCCGCCCGGCCCCGGGTGGTCGCCGTCCTCGGGCGGGCGCTGGCCTCGGGTGGTCGCTGGCCTCAGGTGGTCGTCGGCTGATATGTCATGGCCGGTCCGGGTGTGTCATGGTTGATTCGTGCACACCCGGACCGGTTCCTGCATGTCAGGGCCGGTTCGCGGGTGTCATGGCCGCCCCGGTCAGGCCGGGGACGGTCCGGCGGGAACGCGGCGGGTCCGGCACGTCACGGCCTTCCGGGTGCGGTGTCGCCCATCACGCCCGGAAATCGTGCGGCGTGCCGGGTGTCTTACCGGCTGCTTCAGGTAAAAATGCGCAGAGCAGGTGTTCAGATTGCTTTGTCGTACATATGCCTGAAAGATAATTCTTTCTTGGTCAGGCCAGGTGCGGAGGATCGATGAATCGCGGGATCAGAAGCCTGACGGGCGCGGCGACGGTGCTCGCCCTGGCGGCGACCCTCACGGCGGGAGCCCTGGGCGGCGGGGCCACGACAGGCGCGGGCCAGACCCGCGAGTACCTGGTCTTCTACGCGGACGGGGCCCGCGACCGGGCGGTCGACGCGATCGCCGCGAGCGGCGGCACCGCCCTGTCGACCGACACCAGGATCGGCTACGTCCTCGCCGAGGGGCCCGGCACCCGTTTCGTGGAGAGCCTGGCCGGCAGTGACGCCGTCGAGGGAGTCTCCTCCGACCGCAGGATCGGCTCCGCCACCGCGCTCACCCCCGCGACCGTGGCCGGGACCGCCGCCTCCGCGGTCAGGACGCCCACCGGGGCCGTCTCCGCGACCGGGACGGCCGCCGCCTCTGCGGCCAGGACGCCCGGCGCCGAGAACGTTTCCGGGGCCGCCTCCCAGGCCAGGACCCCGCTCGTCTTCCCCTCCGCCGACGCCCTCGGGCGGGCGGGCACCCCCAGCGCCCCCGCCGTCTCCACCGGCGCGCCCGAGCCGCTGGCCGGACGGCAGTGGGACATGAAGATGATCGGTGCCACCGCGGACGGCTCCTACGCCGCCGAGCCCGGTGACAAGCGGGTGCTGGTCGGGGTGATCGACACCGGTGTCGACGGCAGGCACCCCGACATCGCCCCCAACTTCAACCGCGCCCTGAGCCGCAACTTCGTGATCGACCGGCCCAAGGACCCCAACGGCAAGACCCTCGACGGGCCCTGCGAGTTCAAGAGCTGCAAGGACCCGGTCGACTGGGACGACGACGGCCACGGCACCCACGTGGCCAGCACCATCGCCTCACCGATCAACGGCGTGGGCATCGCCGGGGTCGCCCCCCAGGTGTCCCTGGTGAACCTGCGCGCGGGCCAGGACTCCGGCCTGTTCTTCCTCAAGCCCAGCATCGAGGCGCTCACCTACGCCGCCGACGCCGGGATCGACGTGGTCAACATGAGCTTCTACGTCGACCCCTGGCTGTTCAACTGCAAGGCCAACCCCGCGGACTCCAAGGCCGAGCAGCTGGAGCAGCGCGGCATCATCACCGGCATGCAGCGCGCCCTCGACTACGCCCGCAAGCGCGGCGTCACCCTCGTCAGCGCCATCGGCAACGGGGCCACCGACCTCGGCAGGCCCACCAAGGACGCGACCAGCCCCGACTACCCCAAGGACGCCGAGCGCACCCGCAAGGTCGACAACTCCTGCCTCAACGTCCCGGCCGAGTCCAAGGGCGTCATCTCGGTCACCTCGGTGGGCGAGAGCGGGCGCAAGGCCTACTACTCCGACTACGGCGTCGAGCAGGCCGATCTGGCGGCCCCCGGCGGGGACGAGTTCGACGGCGGCGGCACGTACGACACCACCCGGGGCATCCTCGCCGCCGCGCCGGAGAACGCGCTCAAGGCCAAGGGACAGATCTCCGCCGACGGCACGCCGAAGTCCGACTCGATCATCCGGGACTGCGAGGGCGGCACCTGCGCCTACTACCAGTACCTCGTCGGCACCTCGATGGCCGCCCCGCACGCCACCGGCGTCGCCGCCATCCTGGTCAGCCGCTTCGGCAAGCCGGGCAAGGGCGGTCTCGCGCTGCCCCCCGCGGACGTCCAGCGCCTGCTGTACTCCACCGCCACCGAGAAGGCCTGCCCCTCGCCGCGCGAGTACGCGTACAAGATCGACCTCGTGGTGGACGAGGTCCACAAGTGCGAGGGTCCCAAGACGCGCAACGGCTTCTACGGCCGCGGTGTCGTCAGTGCCGCCAACGCCGCCAAGGCCCCGGTCTCCACTCCCTGATCCCGCCTTCGGGGACACGGGCTTCGCGGGTCTTCGAGGACGCGGGCCTCGCGAGGTTCGCGAGCGCGGGTGTCGTGTCGTTTTACGACATGTGGTCTCAAAGCCTGAGATAAAGGGCGATTCGCAACCTCACGTTCATCCAAGGTAGCTTTGTGTCACCGATTTTTTCATCGGCGCTCTGACCAACGTCACGACCAAGTGGTCTGTACCAATTAGGGTGGGATCCGTGACTCGTCGCGCGAAAATCGTCTGCACTCTCGGCCCTGCCACCTCCTCTCCCGAACGCCTCCGCGAGCTGATCGCGGCCGGGATGGACGTGGCCCGTTTCAACCTCAGCCACGGCAGCCACGAGCTGCACAAGGAGGTTTACGACAGGGTGAGGGAGGCCGCCGCCGAGCTCGGGCGTGGCGTGGGTCTGCTGGCCGACCTCCAGGGTCCCAAGATCCGGGTCGGCAAGTTCGGTGAGGGCCCCGTCCGCCTCGGCTTCGGTGATGTCTTCACGATCACCACTGAGGAGGTCCCCGGCGACCGTGACCAGGTCTCCACGTCCTACCAGGGGCTTCCCAAGGACGTCAGCCCCGGTGACAGCATCCTGGTCGACGACGGTCGCGTCCGGCTGGAGGTGACCCGGGTCGACGGCCAGCGCGTCACCACCCGCGTGATCATCGGCGGCATGATCTCCGACAACAAGGGCCTCAACCTGCCCGGCGTCAACGTCAGCGCCCCCGTCCTGACCGACAAGGACGAGACGGACCTGCGCTGGGCCCTGCGCACCGGCTTCGACCTGGTCGCCCTCTCCTTCGTCAGGCGCCCCTCCGACGCCGACGTGGTGCGCAACATCATGGAGCAGGAGGGCATCCGCCTCCCGCTGCTCGCCAAGATCGAGAAGCCGCAGGCCGTGGAGCGGCTCCCGGAGATCATCGAGGCCTTCGACGGCATCATGGTCGCCCGCGGCGACCTCGGGGTCGAGCTGCCGCTGGAGGAGGTGCCCATCGTGCAGAAGCGCGCCATCGAGCTCTGCCGCGAGAAGGCCCGCCCGGTCATCGTCGCCACCCAGATGCTGGAGTCGATGATCACCTCTCCGCGTCCCACCCGCGCCGAGGCCTCCGACGTCGCCTACGCCGTCATGGACGGCGCCGACGCGGTGATGCTCTCCGGCGAGACCTCGGTCGGCAACTATCCCATCGAGGTCGTCGAGACGATGAGCCGCATCGCCACGACCGCGGAGAAGAGCTCCCTGCAGGCCACGCACAGCCTCGACCGGCTGCCGGAGACCACCGGCGGCGCCATCGCCCGCGCCGCGGCCGAGGTGGGCGCCATCGTCGGCGCCAAGGCGCTGGTGGCGTTCACCATGTCCGGTGAGACGGCCCGCCGCCTGGCCCGCTACCGCTCGCCGATCCCGCTGCTGGCGTTCACCTCCGCGAGCCACGTCCGCAACCAGCTCGCGCTGACGTGGGGCGTGGAGACCTTCGAGGTGCCGTTCGTCCACCACACCGACGACATGGTCCGTCAGGTGGAGGCCTCGCTGCTCGCCAACTCCCGCCTGGAGAAGGGCGACAAGGTCGTCATCGTCGCCGGTTCGCCTCCCGGCACCGCGGGTTCCACCAACGCCCTGCGCGTGCACACCATCGGCGCGGCGGTCTCCAACCCCGGCTGATCTGCGTGATCGCGTACGGCCACCGCTTCGGCGGTGGCCGTTCGCGTTTCCGGGGCCTTCCGCCCGGCCGCGCATTCAAAAAGCCGAAAAATACGCTCTTGTCGTGTCCGAATAGGTGTCAGAGGATCGGTACATGGCATGCCCGAACGGGGCCTGCCTGGTAAACCGGACAAACTCAATGAAAGGCGCCGGATGATACAGAGCAGTCGGCCGGTGGGAGCGGAACGGCAACGCGAGGAGGCCGAGGGGCGGCCTCCGGGCCCGCCGGGGCAGCGCGTGTCGGCCGCCGACACGGTCGCGGAGATGATCGAGGCCCGACTGGGCCGGGCGGTCGATCCCGACGAGAACTTCTTCGAGGCCGGGCTCAACTCGATGGCACTGGTCGAGCTGCACGCGGACATCACGGGGGTGCTCGGCATCGACATCCCGGTCACCTCGATGTTCACCCGGCCGAACGTGCGGGCGCTCAGCCGCCTCGTCGAGGGCGCGCGGGAACCCGTCAGGACCGAACCCGCGCGCCTGCGCCCCGTCGGGGGCAGCCGCAGGGACGTGCGCGCCCGCATCCGCCGGGACGGCGGGGCGCCTCGGTGACGAATACCGCGTCGATCGCCGTGATCGGCATGGCCCCGCGTGCTCCGCTCCCTCCTCCCGGTGTCGTCCTGATGGAGAGCGGGGAGGGCGCGCTGGAGAACGCCGGATACGACCCCGTGCGCCCCCTGGGGATGTCCGCTCACTACGAACCGGCCGAGGAGGCCTGCCTGGCCCTCGCGGTCGGTGACCACGACCTCGTGGTCACGGTGTCGGGAGCGAGCCTCGAAGCTCTCACGGAACCGGGCACCACGATCGTGCTCAAACGCCTGGACGACGCCCTCCTCGACGGCGACCTCGTGAGCGCCGTGATCGAGCTGGTGATCGAATCCCCGCCCGGCACCCCTCCCGCCCGCATCGTCTCCACCAGGACGGTTCCCGCCCGCACCGTGCCCGCCCGCAGCGGGCGCGGTGGTGGTCCGCTCGGAAGCGGCTCGGCCGCGCGCCTGCGGGAACCGCTGAGGGTGAAGGAGGGTTTCCCGCCGGTCCACCTCCCGGCGGACTCCCGGCCCCGCGTCGTCGTCTGGTCGGGACGTACGGAGGAGGAGGCCGACGCCGTACGGAGAAGCCTGGCGGGGTTCTTCGCCACCCTCGGCGCCGACCGGTTCGCCGACGCCGTGGCCGTCCTCCAGCTGGGCCGCACCCAGCGTCCCGTGCGGGGCGCGGTCGTGGCCGCCACCCCCGCCGAGGCGTCCGCCGCCCTCGCCACGGCCGTCGCCGTGACGCCCCCGGCCTCGCCGACGGCTCCGTCCGGCGAACCGGCGTCCGGGTACGAGCCGCTTTTCGGCGACGTGGCCGGGACGGGCGTGCGGTTCGTCTTCCCCGCCGGTGGCGCCGGACGGCTGGGAGCCTCGCTGTACGGGACCGAGCGGCTGTTCAGCGAGGCGATGGACGTCTGCCTGGAAGGTTTCGAGCGGCACGGCGTCGACCTCTACGACGCCTGGCTCGCCGGGGAACGTGACGACGACCCGGTGACGTTCGCGGTGACCTACTCCCTGGCGGCGACCCTGACCGGCTGGGGCGTCACCCCGCTGGACTGCACGGGAGACGGGGTCGGCGAGCTCACCGCCGCCGTCTTCTCGGGAACGCTGGAGCTGGACGAGGCGATCGCCCGCGTGGCCGCCTCCGTCGCGGCGCCCGAGCAGGTGCCCGAGCAGGTGCCCGAGCAGACACCCGAGCGGATGGCCGGGCAGGCGTCCGGACAACCGGCGGGGCGGGTGCCCGAGCCGGTGGCGGACGACGCGATGGCGGTGTCCGAGCCGGTGCCGGACGACCTGACGGTGCCCGAATCGGTGCCGGGCGATCTGGCGGTGTCCGAGCCGGTGCCGGGTGATCTTGCAGTGCCCGAGCCGTTGCCGGGACATGAAACGTTCCACGAACCGGAGACCCCGCGCGAGGCGGTCCCGGGACAGGAGGCCTCGCCCCGGGCGGGAACCGGGCCGGGGAGCACCGGCCCGGGAGACACGCTGTCCCTCCTGATCGGGACGGCGGGAGCGTCGGCGGACGAGGGGACGATCGCCTGCGGGGACGACCGCCGGGGCCTGCTCGCGGCGTTCGCCCGGCTGTGGACGCTCGGCTGCCCGGTGGACTGGGCCGCCCTCGACCCCGACCACCCCCTGCAGCGCCTCCCCGTCCCGGGAGGACACCGCTACACCCCGGCGTCGATCGTCCCCGTCCTCGAATTCTCCCGTTCCACCTCCCGGTCGTCTCCCGCGTCGCGGGAGGTGGGACGGGAGGGCAATCCGGCGGTCCCGGAGGGCCTTCCGGAGCCCGCCGAGCCGCTTCGCAGGCCCGGGGCGGTCCCGTACTCCTTCTGGGTGCTGGAGCAGCTCGCCGGGTCGAGCGGGGTGTCCAACCTGGCGGTGGCGTTCAGGACCCGCGAGCCGCTGCGCAGGCTCCCGCTGCAGATCGCGGTGAACCGCCTGCTCAAGCGGCACCCGGCGCTGCGCCTGCGGTTCCCCGTGGTGGACGGCGCGCCCGTGCGGCACCTCACCGCCGCGCAGGACGCGCAGATCAAGCTGACGAACGGGGAGACCACCGAGGAGACGCTCGTCGCCGACCTGCAGGGGTTCCTGGACGAGCCCTTCGACCTGGGCCGCGACCTGCTGTTCCGGGCCGGGCACTTCGCGCTGCCCGACGGCGGCGGGAGCGTGGTCTGCCTGGTGGCCCACCACATCGTCATCGACGCCACCTCGATGCAGTTCCTCGTCGAGGAGCTGGGCGGCTTCTACGACGCGCAGACGAGCCGGGAGCCGCTCCCCGTCGCCCTCTCCGGCGTCGCGCCCATGCTGGAGCCTGGGGAGGCATCGCGGGGGTCGCTGGACTACTGGCTCGAACGGCTCGCGGACGTCGACCCGGCCGCGATGGTGCTCCCCGGCAGCAGGCCGTCGCCCGCCCGGCCCACCTTCGCCGGGCACACCTGCTCCTGGGAGGTGGACGCGGACACGCGGCGGGCGCTCGGCACGCTGCGGACCGGCCTGCGCACCACCGACAACATCGTGCTGGCCGCCGCGTTCATGCTCACCTTGCGCGCCCACGGCGCCGGTCCCGAGCTGGTGGCCGCGATGCCGGTCACCACCAGGACGGCCGCGATGCGCGGACACGTCGGGTACGGCGTCAGCACCCTGCCGATGCGGGTGCGCGCCGACCCGGACGAGGGGTTCGCCGCCCTGGTCAGGCGGGTCGAGGACGTCTTCTTCGAGGGGGTCGAGCACGCGGACGCCTCGGTGGAGGCGGTGCTGGTCGAACGCGGGCACGGCACCGGCGACTGGAGGGTGCCGCTGTTCCGGCACATGTTCAACTACCGGCCGTGGACCGACGACCAGGTCAGCATCCTGGGCTCCGTACCCGAGTACGTCGAGGACCTGTTCGACCGCAGCCGCCTGGACCTGCAGTGCATCGCGGTGCAGGAGCCCGGCAGGCTCACGCTCAGGGTCTGGCACAGCACGGAGGTCCACGACGAGGCCGAGATCGCCGCGTTCGTCGCGCGGATGACCGCGCTGCTGCGGCGGGCCGCCGAGGACGCGCGGCGCCCGCAGCGGGAGCTGGACTCCCTCTCCACGGCCGACCGGCAGCTGCTCGACCGGCTCAACGACACCGCGCGCACCTGGGAGGGCCCGGCCACGCTGCTGGAGCGGATCGCGGCCCACACCGTGACGGGAAACCGCGCCGGTGGCCCGGAGGCCCCCGGCGAGGTCCGTGACGGCGGTCCGGAGGTCACCGGGGAGGACCGCGGCGGTCGCTCGGAAGCCGTCGGCCACGCTCGCGACGGCGGTCCGGAGGCCACCGGGGTGGCTCGCGACGGCGGCCCGGAAGTCGCCCGCGAGGCCGTCGACAGGACGGCGGTCCGGGACGGCGACCGGGAGGTCACCTACGGCGAGCTGCTCACCTGGGCGGCCGTCGTCAGGGACACCCTCGTCGCGCGCGGCGCGGGGCCCGGTGACATCGTGGCGCTCGGGCTGAGCCGTTCGGCGGAGATGGTCGCCGCCGTGCTCGGCGTCTGGGCGGCGGGGGCCGCCTACCTGCCGCTGGACCCGCGCCAGCCCGAGCTGCGCCTGTCCTACCAGGTGGAGGACTGCGGGGCCCGCCTGGTCGTCGCCGAGTCCGAGGCTCCGTGGGCGGGGGAGATCCCCGTACTCCCCATGCCACCGGCTCCCGGAGCCGGTGGCGCGGACGGTGACGGCGCGCCCGCGCGCCCGCTGGATCCGGCCGGGATCGCCGCGACGGTCACCGGGGAGTCGATCGCCTACGTGATCTACACCTCGGGGTCCACCGGGAGGCCCAAGGGGGTGGCCGTCACCCACGGCAACCTGGCCAACCTCGTCCTCGACTTCGCCGACCGGCTCGGCGCGGGCGCGGGCGACGCGGTGCTGTGGTCCACCACGACCTCCTTCGACATCTCGGCCCTGGAGCTGATGCTCCCGCTCACCGTCGGCGGCACCCTGGTCGTCGCCTCCGACGACGACCAGCTCCAGCCGCGCAGGTTCCTGGAACTCATCGCGGCGCGGGACGTACGCGTCGTGCAGGCCACCCCGACGGCCTGGCGGCTCATCGCCCCCGAGGCGCGCGACGAGCTGGCCGGGCGCATCGTGCTCTGCGGCGGGGAGCCCATGCCGGCCGCGCTCGCCACGGACCTGCTGGGCCTGGGCTGCCGGTTGTTCAACGTCTACGGGCCGACCGAGACGACCATCTGGTCCACCGCCGCCGAGATCCTCGGCCCTCCGTCCGACCCGGTGCCGATCGGGGTGCCGCTCGCCAACACCCGGATCTTCGTCAGGGACGCCGACGGGCGCGAGGCCCCGCCGGGCGTACCGGGCGAGCTGTGCGTAGCGGGCGACGGGGTGAGCGCCGGGTATGTCAACCGGCCGGAGCTGACCGCCGAGCGGTTCGGCGAGCACCCCCGCCACGGGCGCTTCTACCGGACCGGCGACATGGCCAGGCTCAGGCACGACGCGACCCTGGAGCTGCTGGGCCGCGACGACCGCCAGATCAAGCTGCGCGGGCACCGCATCGAGCTGGGCGAGATCGAGGCGGTGCTGCACCACCACGACGCCGTCAAGGTCGCGGCCGTCATCGTCCACGACGACAGGCTGGTGGCGTTCGTACAGCCCACGGACCTGCCCGACGGGGAGACGGGGGCCGCACTGCGCGAGGAGCTGTGGCGGTATGCGGGGACGCGGCTGCCGGACTACGCGGTCCCGTCGGGGATCGTGCTGGCCGAGGAGTTCCCGACGACCGCCAACGGCAAGATCGACTATCGGGGGCTGACCGTCCCCGAGGACGACTCCTCGCCCGCCTCCCGCGCCCCGGCGAGCTCGGAACTCGCCGAGGGGGTGCTGCGGCTCTGGCGGGAGGCGCTGCGCCGCCCGGGGCTCGGCGAGCACGACAACTTCTTCCTCAACGGGGGACACTCGGTGCTCGCCGTACGGCTGATCGCCCCGTTGGAGGAGCTCGCGGGCCGGGCGATCAACGTCCGCGCGGTCTTCGACCACCCCACCCCGGCCGAACTGGCCGCGTTCATCCAGGAAGGGGCCGGCTCTTGACCCCCTCCCCGAGGCCGAAGCCGAAGCCGAAGCTGGGGCCGGGGCCGGGGCCCGCCGGACGGCTCCCGGTCTCCTCCCCGAGGCCGAGCCCAGGGCCGGGTCCGGGGCCCCGGACCCGAGTGCCGGGCTCCCCGGAGCCCACCCCCGACCTCTCCACGCTGGAAGGACCCAGATGACCGCCCCGTGGTTCGTACCGGTGGGGGAGCGGCCGGAGGACCGGATCCGCCTGTACATCTTCCCCAACGCGGGCAGCGGCCCCGCCTCGCTCACCGACCTCGCCGAGCGGTTCCCCGACGAGGTCGAGGTGTGGTCGGTGAACCTCCCCGGCCGTCAGGCCAGGCTGGCCGAGCCGCCGGTCGAGGACCTCGACGCGCTCGTCGACGACCTGGCCCGCGACCTGCTGGCGAACGCCCGCGAGCCGTACGCGCTGTTCGGCTACTGCAGCGGCGCGCTCCTCGCCTACCTGGTCTGCCGCCGCCTGACCGAACTCGCCCCGGCCTCCGGCGCCGGGATTCCGGCGTCACCCGGACCGGGTGCCTCGCCGGAGCCCGCCGGATCAGGTCCTCTGCACGAGCACGAGCACGAGTTCGGGTCCGGGTCCGGGTCCGGGGGGCGGTGGCCGGAACGGCTCCTCGTGGGGTCCTTCGCCGCGCCGGACGTCACCCTCCTGCTGCGCAGGCTGCCCGCCCTGCCGTCGTGGCTGTTCTGGGACCAGCTGATCGAGCTGGGCGGGGTCCCGGCGGAGGTGGCCGAGCGCGAGGTGCTCAGGCCGATCCTCGAACCGGCCCTGCGCGCCGACTTCGGGATGCTCGCCCGGTACCGGCACCGGCAGGGCCCGCCGCTGCCGGTGCCCGTCACCGTCCTGTACGGCAGCCGCGACGGCTCCATGTCGCGCGGCGGGCTGCTCGGCTGGCGCAGGCAGAGCGTCACACGGCCGTCGATGCGCGAGCTCGACGCCTCGCACTGGCTGGCCGAGGAGACCCCCGACCTGCTCGCCACCGTCATCGCAGAGGAGATCGGATGCGTCTCGGTTACAGCATGAGCTACTGGGGCGGCGCCGGGCTCGGTCCCGCCGACCACCTCACCCTGGTCCGCGAGGCCGAGAGGCTGGGCTACGAGTCGGTGTGGGCCGCCGAGACGTACGGCACCGACCCGGCGAGCCTGATGGCGTGGATCGCCGGGCAGACCGAGCGGATCGCGCTGGGCACCGGGGTGCTGCAGATGTCGGGCCGCAAGCCCGTGGTGGCGGCGATGACGGCCGCCACCATCGACCAGATCTCCGGAGGCCGGGCCCGGCTGGGCGTGGGCGTGTCGGGGCCGCAGGTCGTGGAGGGCTGGCACGGGGAGCGCTTCGACCGGCCGGTGGCCCGCGCCCGCGACTACCTGTCGGTGCTGCGGCTCGCCCTGGCCGGGCGCCCGGTGAGCTACTCGGGCCCGACCATGACGCTGCCGCTCCCCGGCGGGCAGGGCAAGGAGCTGTCCCTGGGCGTCTCCCCGGTCCAGAAGCACCTCCCCGTCTATCTCGGCGCGATGGGCCCGGAGACGACCGCGCTCGCCGGGGAGCTGGCCGACGGCTGGCTCGCGATCCACTTCCCGCCGGAGCACCTGGCCGAGCGCACGGCCCAGCTGCGCGCGGGCGCGGCGCGGGCCGGCCGCAGCCTGGACGGCTTCGACGTCGCGCCGATGATCCTCACCCTCGTCGACGACGACGAGGAACTGGCCTACGACATGATGCGGCCCATGCTCGCCCTCTATCTGGGCGGCATGGGCTCGCGCCGTACCAACTTCTACAACCGCCTGGCCCGCTCCCTGGGCTTCGAGAAGGAGGCGGAGGCGATCCAGGAGGCGTTCCTGGGCGGGCGCCAGGGCGAGGCGATGTCGCTGCTCCCCGACGGCCTGGTCGACGCGATGACGATGTGCGGGCCACCGGGCAAACTCCGCGAACGCGTCGCCGCCTACCGCGAGGCGGGCGCCACCTCCCTCGTCGTCGGCCTGGTCACCCCGACGCTCAGGCTCCGCCTGGAACAACTGGAACTGGTCGCCGACCTGGTGACCTGACCTGCCGAGACCCCGGTGTCCTGGGCCGGCGCACGCGGCCGGCCGCCGACTCCGTCACGGACGCGGCGAACAGCCTGCCGGACCTCGGACCGGTCCAGGGCCACGGGGTCGAGGAACAGCGGGACGGTCGTCGGCGGTGAACCGCCGCGTCGCGGGTCGCGGAAGACGGTCGGCCTCGCCTGCTGACCCTCAGACGGGAACCGCCGGAGACTGAGCCCACTTCGATGACGCCGGGCGGGCGGTGGCGAGCGGTGCCGGCGGGATGTTGTGTGTGACACCGAAGGTGTTGTCAGGGTCGTACAGGCGCTTGACGGCTCTCAGCCGCCGGTGGTCGGCGGCGGTGTAGGCGTCCGCGGTCCGGGTCGGGTCGCGCAGGAAGTTCAGGAACGCCCCACCGCCGGTGTGCGCGCGCAGGGCGTCGGCCAGGACCGGGGAGCAGTCGTCGGCGATCACCGACAGGCGGGTGGCGCGGTGTCCGACCGGGCCGGCGCCGGGGCCGGGGCGGCCCATGGCGCCACCCCAGTGCCGGATCTCCACGGCCGGTCCGTCGTACGGCTCGGCGACGCGCATGACCGCCGCGATCGCCGAGTCCGGCAGCTCCTTCAGGAGTTCGACCTGGCCGGGGGCGATGCCGCCCATGGAGGCCTCGGCGTACGGCATGGCGCGGAAGTCCTCGGCGAGCGCCGGGCCCGCGGCTCGCCGCAACGGCCGCAGCAGCCGCCGGCCCTGGTCGGCGCTCCCCGCGTACAGCGCTTTGAACTGCAGGACGCGGCGGCCGCGCACGAGCGGGGGCACCTCTGGGGTGTCGGGCATCGAGGTCAGTGACAGGGCGGTGCTGAGCTCGTCGGGCAGCCCGGTGATCCAGTCCCGGTAGAAGGTCATGATCTCGCCGGCGCGTTCGACCGGGAAACAGGCGGTGCCCGTGAAGACCTGGGCCACCGGGTGCAGCCGGAACTCCAGCGAGGTGACCACGCCGAAGTTGCCGCCTCCGCCGCGCAGCGCCCAGTACAGATCGGGGTGGCTGTCGGGAGCGGCGGTCACGAGCCGCCCGTCGGCTGTGACGACCTGGGCGCGCAGCACGCTGTCGGCGGCGAAGCCGTACGCGCGGGAGAGCCAGCCCAGGCCACCGCCGAGGGTGTACCCGGTCACGCCGACGTCGGCGTGCGAGCCCGACAGCGGGGCCAGCCCGAACGGCCCGGCGGCCGTCATGACCTGGCCCCATCGGACGCCGGGGCCGACACGGGCGATGCGCCGGCGCGGATCGAGGAGTACTCCGCCCATGGAGGACGTCCTCAGCAGCAGACCGCCGTCGCAGGGCGCGTGGGTGCCGTGCCCGGTCGCCTGCACGGCCAGGGCCAGGCCGGCGTCCCGAGCCGCCACGACCGCCGCCCGTACGTCCTCGGCGCCGGTCGCCTCGGCCACCAGGGCGGGTCGCTGGTCGATCGGTGTGAACAGCGGGCGCCGGTGCTCTTCGTATCCGGCTTCGCCGGGAAGGTGTACGGCGCCGGCGAAGTCCGCGCGCAGACGGCGTGCGGGGGTGGAGGTGTTCCTCGATCCGGTCAGAGTCATGATGACCGCTCCCTTCTGGGTGTTCGCCGGTCCCGCGATGGACTAGGCGGAGGGTTCGGGGCGGTAGGTGAGGACGACGGTGCCGCCGGCGAAGGTGGTGGAGTCGGTCAGGGTCAGGGTGGTGGCGCTGTCGACGCGAAACAGGGGCTCGCCCTGGCCCTTGACGACCGGGAAGATCCACACTTTGTACTCGTCGAGCAGGCCGGCCTGGGCCAGGGCGTCGGTGAGGCGGCCGCAGCCCCAGATCAGGATGTCCTTGCCGTCCTGTTCCTTGAGCTTGGTGACCTGCGCCACGAGGTCGTCACCGGGGATCACCGTCGTGGGGTTCCACGCGGAGGTGTCGACCGGCCGGGAGGCGACCACGTACTTGGGAACGGAGTTGACGTGGTCCACGTAGGGGTTGCCGGACATGTTCGGCCAGGCCTGGGCCATGCCCTCGTAGGTGATGCGGCCGAGCAGCAGGGCGTCGGCGCCGAGCGTCACGGTCAACGCGTGATGCTGGGACTCGGCGTCGGAGTACCGCATCGACCACTCGTGCGGGTTGTCGATGAAGCCGTCGAGGGTGGCGTAGGTGGATGCGATGATCTTGCGCATGGTCTGCCTCTTCGGGTCGGGGGGTGGGCTCGACTGAGACCTACGGTATAGTCACGATCAATGATCGTCAATGATCGTGACTAAAAATTCGGAGAGGACTTCCATGGGTACCACCGGCAGAGGCCCGGATCTGGGCATGCTCACAGGTCAGCTCATGCGGGCCATCCAGGGGGAACTGTTCCACACCCTGGCCGAGCAGGGACACCCCGACGTGAGCCCGCGGCACGGAACGGTCCTGGCCTTCCTCGACCCCGGCGGCACCCGCGCGACCGACCTGTCGGCCCGGTCCGGCCAGCACAAGCAGATCGTCGGCACGATCACCGACGAACTCGTCCGCCTCGGCTACGTCACCCGCCGGCCCGACCCCGCCGACCGTCGCGCCAAGCTCATCGTCCCCACCGACCGCGCCCTGGACGAGGTCGCCAAAGCCCGCGCCATCCTCGCCGCGATCGAAGACCGCTACGAACAGGCCCTCGGCGCCGACCGGTACACCGCCTTCAAGGACACCCTCCAGCAGATCACCCGCCACCAGCGTGCCTGGAACGAGGCCGCCGCGGCGGCGCGGCCGGCGACCTGACGCGGTGGGCGGAGACCTTGTGGATCCTTTCCGGGGCTTCCTCGGGGGAAGGCCCGCCGGTCCTGGGAGCCGGCGGGGGAGAACCCCCGCCGGCGGCCCGGGTGACTAGGGGATGACGTCGAAGCGGTCGACGAGCATGTAGGTGCCCGATCGTTTGACGCCGCGCAGGGTGTGTGACCCCTGCGACAGCCCGCGGACGCTGTAGACGACCTGCTGTGTCAGACAGGTGGCGATCGAACAAGGACGCGATGAGCCGGTCGGCTTCGTCGACGGCTGGATTGCTCCTCGCGGGAACCCATGCAGGCCGTAGCCGGGTGAGCTCATGCTTGACCCGTCCGGACGTGAGCAGCGGAAGGTCCTCCCACAGTTCCACAACGATGGGGGCCGTGCGAGGGCCCGTTCAGAGGCACGCCTGGTTCCGGAGGTAGTCGGCGACGGCGGACGCCGCGTCGCTGCCCAGAACGACGGGGAGAACGCGGCGAACCTCGCCGCGGACGTCGGGTTGGCCAGCAGTAGTTTGCGGCCGCCGGTGGAGTAGCTGACCATCCCTTCCAAACAGGGGATCACGTCGGCGTAGTGGTCGGGGTGCAGGTGGGTGACGGCGATGGCGTCCAGCTCCGACCAGTGAAACAGGCCCTGCTCGGTCAGCTGCAGCAGCACGCCCAGTGCGGCCGGGCCGGGGTCCACGAGCACGGTGGTGGTCGCGGTACGGATCAGGTGGCCACCGGCGCCACCGGCGAGCATCCCGTACCGGCACCCCAGCGCTCCCAGCAGCAGCACCTCGCAGGTGCCGGACGGCGTCGACCTGGTGGGGGGCTGTGGTTTGACGTTCGCGGGGTGGTGCAGGGCGATGTCGGCTGCGTCGGCTGCCGCCAGGATCGCGATCAGGTCCTCGTCCCGGGCCGTATACAGGTGCGCGAAGTCGGATGTGCCGCTCATGGGTCTCCTGGCGTCTTTGGGGTCTGATTCAGGCCCTGACGGTGGTGGTACCTGCCGCAGGTCTCAGGCGACTCATCAAGGCCAGGGGGCGCCACGCGGATGCTCAGACGATCGGGGGGCGGCCGGCACGGGCCAGGCGCAGCACGGTGGTCCAGGACATCGGCCGGCGCTGCCCGTGCCCGCCCTTGAGTCCCTCCCACAGGCCGGCGCCCCAGACGGCGAGGTTCGTCCGCGACCGGATCCGGGCGAGGCTGAGCAGCGTCCAGACCATCAGATATATGGGGATGAGGAGGACGGGCAGGCGTCGGTAGGCGAGCCAGGCGCGGTTGCGGGCGACGAGGCGGTAGTAGCCGGTGTGCCGGGCGGGGTCGGTGGCGGGGTGGTGGATGACGACGTCGGCCGCGTACCAGCCGGTGCGGCCCAGGTCCCACAGCCGCCACGACAGGTCGATGCCTTCGTGGAAGAGGAAGAAGTGGCCGGGCCAGCCACCGGCCTGTTCGTAGTCGGCGCGGCGTACGAGGACGACACCTTCGGCCATGACGGTGATGATGCCGGGCCGGGTGGCGTCACCTGCGCGTAGCCGTGGCACCCAGCGGCGCAGGGTGACACCGGTGTCGGGGTCGGCGATGCGCGGCTGGATGTAGGCGGCGTCGGGGTGGGATCGGGCTTCGGCGACGAGCCGGGCCAGGATGTCGGGGGCGGGAAGGACGGCGTCGTTGTCGAGGAAGAACACGAACTCGCCGCCCGGGTCGGCCAGAGCGTCGGCACCGACGTTGCGGCCCTCGGGGATGCCCACGTTGACGGGCAGGGAGATGGTGTGGGCGTCGGCGGGCACGTGGTCGGGTTCGACGCCGTTGCCCACGATGACCACCCGCAGTTCGACGCCCTGCTGGGCGAGGAGCGACGCCAGCGCCCGCCGGCACTCGGCGGGGCGGTCGTTCATGGTGAGGACCACCACATCAACGACGGTGGTCTGCGGGCTGGTCATCACGTCTCCCGGACGGTGAGCGCTCTGCGCGACCTGTTGAGGGATGGGCGAGGCAGTGGTTCTTCTCCGGTTCACCCTAGCGTCGCCGTGTTTTAACGTCAGCCACATGGACATCGGGTGTGGCGCCCGCCTGTGAGCTGCGCGGGCGGGCGCCTTCCGGGTCAGCGCCGCCAGAGAGTGTGAAGGGCGGCGATGACCCGGTCCACGTCCTGGGACGTCATGCCGGGGTAGCAGGGCAGGGACAGCTGCCGCGCCGCGACGGTTTCGGTGACGATCAGCGGGCGTGTGGCGGTGCCGCGGTAGAGCTGCAGGGTGTGGACGGGTGTGAAGTGCCTGCTGGTCGCGATTCCGTAGTCGGCCAGCAGGTGGTGGGCGGCTTCGTCGCGGGTGAGCGGCGCGCTGTCCGCGTCGATGAAGATCGAGTAGAGGAACCAGCCGGCCTCTACCCCGGGCAGGACGGTCGGCGTCGCCAGGCCCGGCAGGCCGGTCAGGGCCCGGGTGTAGGTGTCGGCGATCTCGGCGCGGCGAGCGGTGAAGGCGGGCAGTTTACGGAACTGCTGAACGCCGATGGCTGCGGTGACATCGGACATCACGTACTTCAGACCGGGGACGACCACATCGTAGTCGGCGGTGCTGCGGGTGCCGTGCCGCTGCCACACCGACGAGTCGACGCCGTGCCGTCCCAGCAGGCGGGCATGCTCGACGAACCGGCTCAGGCCGGCCAGCATGCCGCCCTCCCCGGTGGTCATCACCTTGTTCGGGTAGAAGCTGAAGACCGCCAGGTCACCGACACTGCCGGCGCGTTGTCCGTCGCGGCTGGCGTGCAGGGCGTGGGCGGCGTCCTCGATCAGCAGGAGTCCGTGGTCGTCGGCCAGCTTGCGGAACGCGCGCAGGTCGCAGGGATGCCCGCCGTAGTGCATGACCACGATCGCTTTCGTGCGGTTGGTGATGGCGGCTTCGGCTGCCTGCGGGTCGATGTTGAATGTGGCCCGTTCCACGTCGACGAACACGGGGCGGGCCCCGACCTGCAGGAGCGCGTTCGGAGCGGCGCAGAAGGTGAGACTCGGGGTGATCACCTCGTTGCCGTCGCCGATACCGGCGGAGAGGAAGGCGAGGTGGAGGGCCGCGGTGCACGACGACACCGCGAAGGCGTCCTCAACGCCGAGCGCGTCCCGCACCTCCCGCTCGAACCGGGTCGCTTTGGGGCCGTGGGTCAGCCACCCCGAACGGAGGGTGTCGATGACTTCGGCGATCTCCTCCTCGCCGATCGACGGGCGGTTCCACGGCAGCAGCAGCGGCGCCTCAACGGGCGGGATCATCGTGCGCTCCAATCGGCGGTTGCGTACTCGCCGTACATGTGTTCACATCCGGCGGACCGCAGGGCGCCGATGTGCCCGGCTTCGCGGGACGCCACCAGGCCCTTGAAGTTGTCGTACTCGGGCAGGTCGGGGTCGCCCACCTCCTTGGTGGCGACCGCTGCGGCGACTTCTTTCACGCCCTCACGCAGCGAGGTACCGCACACGCTGGGGAACGTGGCCGCGAGCCGGGCGAAGGACGTCTGGTAGTCGCGGGCGTCTGCCTCGTCGCGTTCGGGGCCGCGGTCGATGCGTGAGCCGGGCACCGCCGCTTCGATGGTTTCGGCGATCTCGGCGATGGTGAAGTTCTCGCGGTCGGAGCCGACGTTGAAGGTGCGCTGCCCGGAGGGGGTGTCGAGCGTGGCGGCGAGCACCTGGGCGACGTCGGCGACATGCACCAGGGGGCGCCGCTGCGAGCCGCCGTTGAGCGGGATGCGGCCGGTCGTGACAGCTTGGGCGGTCATGCGGTTGACGACCGAGTCCAGGCGCTGACGCGGAGAGCGTCCAAACGCGGTCGCCAGCCGCAGCACCGTCAGGTCGGCGCGGCCCTCCAGCAGGGAGGCCAGCCGCTGTTCGGCCAGGACCTTGGTGCGGGCGTAGATCCCCAGCGGGTTCGGGGCGGTGTCTTCGTCGACGGTGCCTTCACGGCTGCCGTAGACGCTGCAGGAGGAGAAGAACACGTAGTGGGGGACACCGATGGCGGCGGCGATCTTCGCGGCGATGATGGGGGAGGCGTAGTGCCGGGGATGGCGATCCGCAGGTGTGAGGGGTCGGGCCACCAGCGTTGGAGCGGCAGCCGGTAGCGGTCCAGGCAGTCGGCGGCCTTCAGCAGGTCGACGATCGCTCGCTGCTGATGGAGTCCTCGACGGCGGACGTCGGGCGGGCGGCCGCTGTGTACGCCTACGACCTGGACAAGGGCGCGGAACGCGAGATCACCACCCTGCCGGAGCCCAAGGGCGAGGACGGCTTCGCCGTGGGAGGCGGGCACGTGGTCTGGTGGAGCGCGAAGGACTCCGTCGCGCGGTTGTGGGCGGTGCCGCTGGCGGGCGGAACGGCCAAGATGGTCGCCGAGCGGAAGCTCGCGCCGTCTGACGACGGCAGTGGGATCGACCAGCTGGCGGTGGCCGACGACACGATTGTTTTCTCGTTCTACACCGGGGGGTCTTTTCCGTCCCGCTCGCGGGTGGCGCGGTGGAACCGGTCGAGGGAGGCGCCGGGATGCACCTGCTCACCTGGCCGTGGATCGGCGCGCCCGGGCTGGGCGGCGAGCCGCACGGCGCCTCGTACGCCCGGATCCTCAACGTCGAGACCGGCGAGACCAGAACGGCCGTCACTCACCCCGGCGAGACGATCCGCTTCTGCGGCGTGACCATCTGCCTCGGCAACACCGCAGAGGATGAGAGCTTCTTCCGGCACCGGGACGGCACCGCCTACAAGTCCGTACCCGGTCATCCGTTCATGACGACGCCGCCCTCCCAGGACCGCTTCTTCACCTCAAGTTACGGCGACGGCATGCTTGACGGCGTGGGACTCTACGACCTGAGCACCGGCGCCTCAGGTGACCTGGGCATCCGCGCGAAGGACCAGTCCATCAGCATGCCTTCCACGGATTCGACCGGTCGGCTCCTCAGCTACACGCTCGGAGACCGGCTCCACCTGATCGACCTCACCAGGATTCGGTGAGAAACGCCGGAGTTTCGCGGGCACAGGCGCGTCGGGCCCGGCTTCCCCGCGTTCACGGCCCGGAACTCAGCGGGTGGCCGGGTCCCCTCACTCATCGCGGCTCAGGGAAGCGTTCCCGGCCACGGGGTCGTTGTGCCGGTCTCCCGCGTCGGCGGGCGAGAAATCCGCGATGACAGGAGGAGCGCACGAACCGGGACAGGTCGCGATGTCCCTGAGGTGAGCGTGGAGTCCCGGCGGAAGAAATCTCACCACAAGATCCTCGGCCGGAAGGCTCCACGTGATCACCTGTCGAGCCACGCTCGACGTCTCCCCGGACCTGGCCCGCATGGCCGGGATCCGGCACCACGGCGGTGATCGACCCGAGCACGTCGCGGTGCGGTCGGCCCCCGGCCAACGAGAGGTTGAGTCCCCGCGTGGCCGTGCGCTCCATGGCGCGTGCGGAGAACCGAGCCGTCTCGTGGTGACCGTACGTAACGGGTGGTCGCCGGGGAGCAGGCCCCGCACCGGCGGCGTTCATCGACTCGCTCCCGCCGTCGACCTCGCCACCGCCCACAGCCACGTCCTACCGGCCACCCTGTATCCCGCCCGCGCCCGCGGCCTGCCCGTGGGGGGAGGGGCGGGCGGCGGCTCGGTCAGGGGACGGGCTCACCGTCCGGCGGCGCGGGGCCGGGTCCCGGTCCGGAACCCGGTCCCCCGCCGGGGAGTTACGCGTCGTTTTTGAGGCCCGCGACGAAGGCCGACCAGGTGGCGCGGGTGAGGACGAGTTTGGGGCCGCCGGGGTTCTTGGAGTCGCGGACGGCCACGACGTCGCCCAGGTCCGCGACTTCCACGCAGTCGCCGTTGCCTCCGCTGAGCGAGCTCTTGCGCCACGCGGCGTTGGTCAGGTCTACCGGGTTGGACATCGCGCGCCCCTTCGGCTGGACACTCACGCCAGGTTGTTCGGCGCGTTTGTCAGCATAGTCGCCGTGTCGGCGGGACTGAGGGCCGCCGCCCTGAGGTAGTCGAACACCGAGACGTACCGGCGGACGTCCGTGGCGTCCTCCAGGTACAGGCCGCTGGACATGTTCTCCAGATAGATGACGTCCAGGTCGCTCGAAGCGGGGAATCCCACGAGGGTGAACGATCCGGTCATCGCCTGATGCGCTCCTGCCCGGTAGGGGAGGATCTGGAGCATCACGTTGGGCCGACGGCCGACCTCGGCGAGGTGCTTGAACTGGTCGGCGGTGATCTGGGCCGTTCCCACGTGTTGACGCACCACACCCTCGCCGAGAATGACGGAGAGTTCCAGCGGATTGTCGTCCGTGAGCCGTTTCTGCCGCTCCATCCGCACGGAGACCCTGCGCTCGACCTCTTCGGGCGTGTCACCGGGACGTGTGGCCGCGATGACCGATCGCGCGTAGTCAGCGGTCTGCAACAGGCCGGGGACCAGCGTCTGCTGGTAGGTCCTCAGAGACGTCGCCTCGGCTTCGAGGCCGATGAGCGTCGCGTACTCGCCGGGGAGCACGTCCCCGTAGTTCTGCCACCATCCCCGCTGCCGTGCCTCCCTGGACAGGGCGAGCAGCGGCTCCCGGTCGGCTTCCGGAACCCCGTACATGTCGAGGAAGGCGCGGAGGTCTCGCGGCCGGATGCCCCTGCGGCCCGTCTCGATCCGGCTGACGGAGGCCGCCGTGAGCTCCATGCGTTCGGCCACCTCCTGCATGGACAGCCCGTGCTCGATGCGCAGCCGTCGCAACTCGGACGCCAGGCGACGTCTGCGCACGGTGGGACTCGTGTCGGCGGCCATGGCCACCCCTTCCTTCGAGGTTCGCCTGCAGAAACTTCCTTTGGAAACTTCCAAAGGTAACTACCAAAACAGCATAACCTGCGGTAGCTTCCGAAGTGTAGTCAGGCAACTACAGAGGCGGTGTGAAAATGGCGACACCGGCACGAAAGCGCGATCCGCAGCAGGAGCAGTACATCCATCTCGTACGGCTGGGCTGGGATCTGCGGGTCCTCGGGATCTCCACGTCGGTGGTCGTTCCCGTCACCGGGCCGCCGGTGCTGGAGATCATGTCCGCGTCCGGGGTGCGGCTCCGGGTCCGGGTCGTTCACCGCGCGTGGGGCTGGGTCTTCACCTGGCGGCCGTGGTGGTCGGTGCTGTGGCGGCGGAACGACTGGGTCTGGGCCGAGGCGGACAACGCGGCCGACATGATCGTGTCGGCGGTGCGCGTATGAACGCGCGCGAGCGGGTCGGTCATGACGCGATCATCGGTAACCGGGACGGTCTGCGCGTCGCGGGTCGACGGGACTTTCCCGGTGTCGCGCGGTCGGCGAGGGCCGCCCGCACATGGGTGGTGGAGCTTCTGCGTGGTCAGGTGGCCGCCGAGACGCTGGAGACGGCCGAACTTCTCGTCAGCGAGGTGGTCACCAACGCGATCCTGCACAGCGACTCGGCCGGGTCGGAGGGGATCATCGTGATTTGGGTGGGGTTGGGGCGCGACCTCGTCCACGTTGAGGTGATCGACGAGGGCTCGGCGACCAACGTTCCCGCGATCCGGGACACCGACGACGACAGTCTCAGCGGGCGCGGGCTGAGCTGGGTGGACCGGCTGGCCCTTGTCTGGGGCACCGATCACGCCGAGGCGGGTGGAACGGTCTGGTTCCGGCTCCCTCGCGACGGATCGGCGACCTTTTAGGTCCTTGCTTACGCGCTCACCATGTCGAGTTCGGGGTCCGAGGGAGCCGGCGGGGGAGAACCCCGCCGGCTCCCTGGGGGTTAGGGGATGACGTCGAAGCGGTCGACGAGCATGTAGGTGCCCGATCGTTTGACGCCGCGCAGGGTGTGTGACCCCTGCGGCAGCCCGCGGACGCTGTGGACGACCTGCTGGGTCAGACGGGTGGCGTTGGTGGTGTCGACGGTGGCCCGGAGGACGTTGTCGAGGTAGATGTCCACGAGGCCCTGGTCGGAGTTGCGTTCCGTCAGGAAGTCGACTCCGGTGCCGTTGAAGGTGAAGGTGAACGACGCGCCGTTGGTGGTCGTGTACCGCACGTCGTCGTTGTAGTCACCGAAGCCCCGGCCGCTGCTGGTCGACCAGCCGGTGCTGTAGGTGGCCGCGCTGTCGTTGAACCGCTGGGTCGTGCTCACGGTGGGATACAGCTGCGACTGCGGCACGATCTGGGCCGGTGTGCTGGGGCTGGCCCAGGCGAGCTTCATGAACGCCTCGCTGCCGCGTTCGGTGTGTTCCAGGCGGATGTCGTGGCGGCGCCCGGCGACGAGGGTCACGCTGCCCTGGTCGACGGCCGCCGTGTGCGGGGTGGCGTTGTCGATGACGAGCTGCCCGTCGATCCACAGCCGTACGGTGTCGTCGGAGGCCGTGGTGAAGGTGTAGCGCTCGGAGTAGCGCGGCTCGATCGATCCGGTCCAGCGGCCGGAGAAGTTGTCGACGCCGATCGACGGAGCCGGGGAGCCGCCGAAACGCCACGCGTAGTTGACGGTCGGATCCGTCCGGGTGACCGCCGGTGTGCCGGTGAACGTGGCGTTGTTCCAGAACTCCGCCCTGAGCCCGGTACCGGTGCCCACGGCCGTCGGCGCCGTGGGGGTGATGTCGGCCTCGATGACGGTGGCGATGGCGTTGGTGGCGCCGCCGGCGGGCAGGAAGTCGTAGCCGTCCCCGGCGACCCGCACGGTCACCGGTGACGTGCTGCCGAGCACCCGCGCGCCCGTGACCGTGAACGGCGCACGCCGGCTGAGGTGCAGGGTGCCGGCCCAGCTGTTGACGATCAGGTAGAGCTTGTTGCCCTTACGGGTGACGCGGCCCCAGGCCGGCTGGTTGACCAGGCCCGTGTGGCCCGCGCCGGTGATGGCCGCCCCGTTGGTGGCCATCCACGTCCCGATGCCGCGCAGGCCGTCGGCCTGCCCGGCGGTGACCGCCCCGGTGTCGGTGGGGCCGATGTTGAGCAGCAGGTTGGCGCCGTTGCTCGTCAGGGTCGCCAGGTCGCGCACCATCGTGGTCGGTGACTTGAAGTTGGTGTCCCAGGCCGCGTACCCCCACGTGTTGTTGATCGTGATGCAGGACTCCTGCAGCTGGATCGACGGCGGGGAACCCGCGAGCGCCTGCTCGGGGGTGCCGAAGTCGCCGTCGACGGCGCGGCGCTTGCCCACCCGGTTGTTGATGACGACCTGCGGCGAGATGCCGCGGACGAACCGCTCCAGGTCCTCGCCGTCCTGGGCCGACCACGGGTTGGTGGGGTTGGTCTCGGCCCATTCGCCGTCGAACCACAGCACGGCGGGGTCGTAGCCGGTCACCAGCTCCCGGAGCTGCGCCTTCATCTTGGTGACGTAGGCCGGGAAGTTGCCGACGAAGTCCGGGTCGTGCCAGTCCCAGATCGAGTAGTAGAAGCCGAGCTTGATGCCGTTGGCGGTCGCGGCGGTCTTGAGTTCGCGCAGGAGGTCGCGGGAGAAGCCGGAGTGGTCGCGGATGTTCCACCGGTTGACGGCGGTGGGCCACATCGCGAATCCGTCGTGGTGCTTCGCGGTGATGACGATGTACTTCTGACCGGCCTGCTTGGCCAGCTGCACGATGGCGTTCGCGTCGAACGAGGTGGGGTTGAAGGTGGCGGCCTTCGCCTCGTACTCGCTCCAGGGGATGTTGCACTGCCGTTTGATCCACTCGACCTCGCGGCACGCGTTGTACTGGCCCTTGTACATGGCGTACGTGCCGAAGTGGATGAACATCCCGAAGCGCGCCTCGTCGAACCAGCGGGTGCGCGACGAGGTCAGCGCGTCGTCGACGACGTAGTTGTCACCCGGCGCGGCGACCGCCGGTGCCGGCGGCGCGACGGCCGTCGCCGCCAGTGCGACCAGCAGGGACAGTGCTGCTCGTACGAGTGTTGATCGCATGGAGTCCTTTCCTTTGGTGGATGCGGCCGGCTCGCCACCGCGCGCACGCCGTTACGGGCCGCGGCGAACCGGATGAAATACCTGGGCACCTCCAAGCCGCCCGGGATGTTTCGACGAGATTTCCTAAAATTAATAATTGATTGATCTCGCGAAACATCCGATCTGTCAAGGGTTGAGCCGGGGTTGCTTAGGATGTGTTCAGGTGATCAACCCGTTGGCTTGGGGGTTGATTCGGCATCGACCGTGACGATGCCTTCGCTGGCCCGTTGTACTGCGGGTACACATCGGATGTCTTATGGATCGTTCCTTCTCGGGGCTTTCCGCCGGAGCCCGTACGAGAGCGGTCACCCGTTCGGGGAACGCGCCCGCGGCGACGGGATCTCCGCCGGGACCGGGCCCGCCGGGCGAGGCCCGGTCCCGGGTAGTCGACGTGCTCGCCACCGCCGTCGGGGAGAGGACGCGCCCCTGCCGGAGGAACGCGGCCCTGCCGGAGGAACGCGGCCCGCCGCCGAACCGGGATCCCCCGGACGTGGCCGGTGGGGATCGGCGGTGATGGGGATGTAACAGCCGGGCGCGGGCGGCTGTGACGTCTGTGTAACGCCTGTTTCTTATGTTTCCGTCGTTGGATCCGCCCGATGCGGCTTTGGCGTCCCCGCTGTCCGGTGGGGGGCGCCAGGGGCCCCTGCTCAGGGAGAAGGGACCTATGGCGGCGTCAGAGAAAGTGAAGACGGTCTGCTCGTACTGCGGTGTCGGCTGCGGGATCGTGCTGGAGGTGGACGGGCGGCGCCGGGTCGTCAAGGCCTCCGGCGACAGGAGTCACCCGGCCAACGCCGGCCGGTTGTGCACCAAGGGGGCCACCACCGCGGACATGCTCGCCGCCCCCGGCCGTCTCGAAAGCGGGCTGGTCAGGCCGGACCGGGGTGCCGAGCCCGCCCCGGTGAGTGTGGACGCGGCGATCGGTGAGACCGCCCGGCGGCTGCGGCGGATCCTGGACGAGCACGGGCCGGACGCGCTGTCGTTCTACGTGTCCGGCCAGATGACGCTGGAGGCGCAGTATCTGGCCAACAAGCTCGCCAAGGGCTTCGTCGGCACCAACCAGATCGAGTCGAACTCCCGGCTGTGCATGGCCAGCGCGGGCAGCGGCTACAAGCTGTCGCTGGGGTCGGACGGCCCGCCCGGCTCGTACCAGGACTTCGACCGCGCCGACCTGTTCTTCGTGATCGGCGCGAACATGGCCGACTGCCACCCGATCCTCTTCCTGCGGATGATGGAGCGGGTCAAGGCCGGGGCCAAGCTTATTGTGGTCGATCCCCGCCGTACCGCCACCGCCGACAAGGCCGACCTGTTCCTGCAGGTCAGGCCGGGCACCGACCTCGCCCTGCTCAACGGGCTGCTGCACCTGCTGGTCGAGGGCGGCCACGTCGACCACGAGTTCGTCGAGCGGTACACCGACGGCTGGGAGGCGATGCCGGACTTCCTGCGGGACTACCCTCCCGAGACGGTCGCCGCGCTCACCGGCGTCCCCGAGGACGACCTGCGCCGGGCGGCCGAGTGGATCGGCGCGGCGGGGGAGTGGATGAGCTGCTGGACGATGGGGCTCAACCAGAGCACGCACGGCACCTGGAACACCAACGCGCTGTGCAACCTGCACCTGGCCACCGGCGCGATCTGCCGCCCCGGCAGCGGCCCGTTCTCCCTGACCGGCCAGCCCAACGCCATGGGCGGGCGCGAGATGGGCTACATGGGACCGGGCCTGCCGGGCCAGCGTTCGGTGCTGGTGGAGGAGGACCGCCGCTTCACCGAGGAGCTATGGAACCTGCCGCCCGGCACCCTGCGCACCGAGGTCGGCCGGGGGACCGTCGAGATGTTCTCGCGCATGGCCGAGGGCGAGATCAAGGCGTGCTGGATCATCTGCACCAACCCGGTCGCCAGCGTCGCCAACCGCAGGACCGTCATCGCCGGCCTGGAGGCCGCCGAGTTCGTCGTCACCCAGGACGTCTTCGCCGCCACCGAGACGAACGCCTACGCCGACGTGGTCCTGCCCGCGGCCATGTGGGCCGAGACCGAGGGCGTGATGGTCAACTCCGAGCGGAACCTCACCCTGCTCAGGCGGGCCGTGGAGCCGCCGGGACAGGCGCTGCCCGACTGGCTGATCATCGCCCGCGTCGCGTGCGAGATGGGCTTCGAGGACGCCTTCTCGTACGAGAGCGCGGAGGAGGTGTTCGAGGAGATCAAGCGGGCGTGGAACCCCGGGACCGGCTACGACCTGCGGGGCGTCACCTACGAGCGGCTGCGCGAGACACCCGTGCAGTGGCCGAGCGCGCCGGGCGGCGGTGAGCGCAACCCCGTCCGCTACCTCAACGACGGCACCAGCCGGACACCGCTCACCCGGCCCGACGGCAGCCGCCCGCGCCTCGCCTTCGCCACCGCGAACGGCCGGGCCGTCTTCTTCCCCCGCCCGCACCTGCCCCCCGCCGAGCTGCCCGACGACGCCTACCCCTTCGTCCTCAACACCGGCAGGCTGCAGCACCAGTGGCACACCCTGACCAAGACGGGAAGGGTCGCCAAGCTCAACAAGCTCAACCCCGGGCCCTTCGTCGAGATCCACCCGGGGGACGCGGCCGAGCACGGGATCGGCGAGGGCGACCTGGTGGAGATCGCCTCCCGGCGCGGCAGGGCCGTGCTGCCCGCCCGGCTGAGCGACCGGGTCATGCCGGGCGGCTGCTTCGCGCCGTTCCACTGGAACGACCTGTTCGGCGAGTACCTCAGCGTCAACGCGGTCACCAGCGACGCCGTCGACCCCATCTCCTTCCAGCCCGAGTTCAAGGCGTGCGCGGTCTCCCTCACCAGGGTCGTCTCCGAGACGTCGCCGGTGACACCGGTCGTTTCGGAGCGCGCCGGGACGGTCGCGTTCCCCACGGTTCCGGGGAGCGTGGTTCCGGAGGACGTGATTCCGGAGTACGCGGGAGCCGAGCGTGCGAGGGCCGAGCATGCGGGAGCCGAGTACGCGGGAGCCGAGCGTGCGGGAGCCGAGTACGCGGGAACGGCACCGGAGGACGCGCGGCCCGCCCGGATCGCCGCGCTGGCCGGGCTGCTCGGGGTGGCCGACCTGACGCCGCCGGTGCTCGCCGACCACGAGCGCCGCTACATGGCCGGTTTCCTGTCCGCCCTCGGCAGCTCGGCGTCCTTTCTCGACGGCGCGGAGCCCGCTCTCGGCGGCCCGGCGTCCGCCCCGGACGGTACGGCGCCCGCTCTCGGCGGCACGCTGTCCGCCGGTACGGTCGTGCCGGTCCTGCCGGAGCACGCGCCCGTCGCCCCCGCCCACGCCCTGTGGATCAACGGGGTGCTGGCCGGTATGTTCTCCCGCACCCTCGCGCCGCCACCCCGCCGGGCGACCGGCGATCCGGTGCCGCCGGTGCGCGACATCGTCGTCCTGTGGGCCTCCCAGACCGGGAACGCCGAGGAGTTCGCCGTCACCAGCGTCGACCGGCTGACCGGCGCGGGGCGGGCTCCCCGGCTGGTCAGCATGGCCGACTGCGCCCCGGACAGCATTCCCCGTGGCGCGGACCTGCTCGTCATCTCCAGCACCTTCGGCGACGGCGAGGCCCCCGACAACGGCGTCGGATTCTGGGAGGCCCTCATTGGGTCCGGCGCGCCTCGGCTTGACGGCGTGCGCTACGCCGTGCTCGCCTTCGGCGACTCCAGCTACGACGACTTCTGCGGCCACGGGCGACGGCTCGACCAGCGCCTCGAGGAACTGGGCGCCCTGCGCCTGGCACCCCGCGTGGACTGCGAGCCCGACGACCACTCGCGGGCCCTGGGCTGGCTCGAACAACTGCTCAACACCCTCGCCGAGCCCTCCCCACCGGACCCGGGGCCCTCCCCACTGGACCTGGCGTCATCCCCGCCGAACTCGGCGTCATCCCCGCCGAACTCGGCGTCATCCCCGCCGGACTCAATGCGTTCGGACCCCGCGCCCTCCCCGCCGGACCCGACACGTTCGGGACCTGAGCCGGCGCGTGCGGGACCGGAGCCCACGTTCTCAGGTTCCGTTCCGGCCTCCCCGGACCCCGGAACGGCACTCTCGCGTCCCGGCCCGGACACCTCGGGCCCCGGCTCGACATCGCCCGGTCCTGAGGTGACACCCGCACCCGTGGATCTCGGGGCGAAGCCCTCGGACCCCGGGCCGGCGGCGGGGTCCGGCAGGGCCGCGCCGTACAGTGCCCCCCTGGCCGGCAACCGGCTGCTCAGCCTGCCCGGGTCGGCCAAGGAGGTGCGGCAGTTCACCTTCGACACGGGCGGCGAGCTGGACTACCGGGCCGGTGACGCGCTCGGGGTGCTGCCGGTCAACGGCGCCGGGCTGGTCGCCGAATGGCTGGCCGTGACCGGTCTCGACCCCGCCGACGGCGTCGAGATCCCCGGCCTCGGCCTCGGCCCCGTTCCGTTCGGCGAGGCCCTGCGACACCACCTGGAGATCACCAGGATCACCCCCGGCCTGCTCAGGTTCGTCGCCGAACGTACCCGCGACCGCGACCTCACCCGGTTCCTGCGCTCGGGCAACGGGGGAGAGCTGGCCAAGTGGACCTGGGGCCGCCAGGCCGTCGACGTGGCCGGTGAGCTCCCCGTCCGGGCCACGGCCCAGGAGTGGGCAGACGTCCTCAAACGCCTGAAGCCGCGCCTGTACTCCATCTCCTCCAGCCCGCTGGCCGACCCGCACCGGGTGCGCCTGACGGTCTCGGTCGTCCGCTTCGACAACCCGCGCGGCACGGCGCGCAGGGGAGTGTGCTCGTCCTTCCTGGCGGACAGCCCCGAACACACTCCCGTGCCCGTCTTCGTCCAGCGCAACAGGCACTTCCGCCCACCGGCGGACCCGGCCGTCCCGATGATAATGATCGGCCCGGGTACGGGCGTCGCGCCCTTCCTCGGCTTCCTGGACGAGCGCCGCGCGCTGGGCCACTCCGGCCGCAACTGGCTCTTCTTCGGCGAGCAGCGCCGCTCCACCGACTTCTACTACCGCGACGAGCTCGACGCGTCGTACCGCGACGGGCTGCTGACCCGGCTGGACCTGGCCTTCTCCCGCGACCAGCGCGCCAAGGTCTACGTCCAGGACCGGATGCGCGAGCACGGCGGCCGGCTCTGGTCCTGGCTCCAGGACGGCGCCCACCTGTACGTCTGCGGCGACGCCAGCCGGATGGCCAAGGACGTCGACCGGACCCTGCGCGAGATCGCCACCGTCCACGGCGGCCTCGGCGACGACGAGGCCACCGTGTACGTCAAGCACCTGGCCACCACCAGGCGCTACGTCCGCGACGTGTACTGAACCCCCGCCTCTCACGCCCGGTACGCCGACCGGATCCGCCCTTCGGGGGAGGGGCGGCGCGGTGCTCCCGTTCAGGGGAGAAGGCTCACAGCCCGGAACCGCCCGTCGCGTCGATCACCCGTCCGGTCACCCAGCGCGCGTCGTCCGAGGCGAGGAAGGCCACGATGTCGGCCACGTCCTCCGGCTGCCCGACCCGGCCCAGGGCGGCCACGGACGCCGCGTGCGCCTCGGCCTGCGGATCGCCGCGCAGCCAGTCGGCGTTGACGTCCGTGTCGATGATGCCGGGGGCCACCGAGTTCGCGGTGATTCCCCGGGGACCCAGTTCCTTGGCGAGGTTGAGGGTAAAGGTGTCCAGGGCGCCCTTGGTGGCGCCGTAGGCGATGATCCCCGGCATGGCGAGGCGGGCCGCGCCGCTGGAGATGTTGATGATCCGCCCTCCGTCGCGCAGCCGCCGCAGCCCCTCCCGCACGACGAAGAACGGCGCGCGGACGTTCACGGCGAAGACCTCGTCGAACGCCTCCTCGGTCAGCCCGGCCAGGTCCGAGCCGCTGCCGATACCGGCGTTGTTGACGATGATGTCGACCGTGCCATCGGGCGCGGATCCGGAGTCCCCGGCACTTTCGGGGTTTCCGGAGTTCTCGGAGTTCCCAGGGGTCCCGGTGCTTCCGGTGCCTCTGGCGCTCTTGGCGCTCTCGGTGCTCTTGGCGCTCTCGGCGTCGAAGGCGGCCCACAGGGAGGCCGCGTCACCGTGCCGTCCCAGCTCCGCGCGCAGCGCGAACGCGCGGCCCCCGCCCTCGCGGATGCGTTCGACGGTGTCGTGCGCGGCCGTCTCGTCGCGGGCGTAGGCGACGGCGACGGTGGCGCCGTCGCGGCCGAGCCGTTCCGCGATGGCCCGGCCGATGCCCCGGCTGCCGCCGGTGACCAGCGCGACCTTGCCCTCAAGTGCACGTGTACCCATGACCGATGATCGCCCTTCATTTATTGAACGATTGCTCAAAAAACCGTATCACGTGTTCTTGAACGAGTGCTCTAAAATTCGTGGGGTGAGTGGAACAGGTGCGAAGCGAGGACGGCCGCGGACGTTCGACCACGCCGCGGCGCTGACGGCCGCGACCCGGCTGTTCTGGGAGCGCGGCTACGAGGCCACGTCCGTCGGTGAGCTGACCGAGGCGATGGGCATCAGGCCCGGCAGCCTGTACGCGGCCTTCGGGGACAAGAAGTCCCTGTTCAAGGAAGTGGTGCGCGAATACGGGCGCTCGCCCGTGGGCGCGTTCATGGGCGTCGCCCTGGAGGAGGAGCCCACGGCCTACGGCGCGTTCGCCCGGATCCTGCGCGAGGCGGCGGTCATCTATCCCGACCCCTCCCACCCGGCGGGCTGCCTGACGATCAGCGCGGCCACCAACGTCACCACGCAGGACGCCGAGGTGGGGGTGTTCCTCCGTGACCTGCGCAACGGGAACCTGGCCACCTTCGAGGCCCGGCTGCGGACGGCGCGGCAGGCGGGCGAGCTGCCCGCCGGGGCGGACCCCCGCGCGCTGGCCGCGTACTTCGCCACGGTCGTCCAGGGCATGTCGCAGCGCGCCCGCGACGGAGCCACGGCGGCCGAGCTCACCGAAACCGCCGAACTGGCGCTGACCGCGTGGCCGTCGGAGGACGTGTGATCGGCAACCTGCAGTGCGTGGTGCTGGACTGTCCCGACGCGCCGGCCCTCGCCCGGTTCTACCGGTCGCTCCTCGGTGGCGAGCTCAACCGGCCCGATCCCCGATGGGGGCTCAGCGATCTCTGGGCGACCCTTCACACCGGCTCGGGTCTCGTGCTCGCGTTCCAGGGCGTGGCGGATCACCGGCCGCCGCGCCGGCCGGACCCGGCGCGCCCGCAGCAGTTCCATCTGGACATCGAGGTGGCCGACCTCGGCCTGGCCCGGGAGCAGGTCCTCCGGCTCGGCGCCACCCTGCTGGACGCCGGAGACGACGCCCGCGGCTGGCAGATCTACGCCGACCCGGCCGGACACCCCTTCTGCCTGCTTCGCGGCTGACCGGCGGCCGTCCGTTCCCCTCTAGGCGGTAAGGGCGTCGGGGCCGGCCCGGCGTGGGATCCGGCGTCCAGGGGCCAGGCCGCACCGGTGACGTCACCGGAGAGGTGACCGCGAGCGGATGACGCCCGGTGATCCCCGGTGATTCCCGGTGTCACCGGTGATTCCCGGTGTCGCCGGGCCCGTGGGCGGCGCGGCGGGAGGGCGCCGTCCACGGTGCCGCGCAGGGGGCGTCAGATGCCCGGGAACACCCGGCGGAGGTCGTCCAGGGTGACGCCGTCGCCGGTGACGGTCACCGACGGCGGGGTGTGCTCGGGGGCCAGCCTGCCGCCGAGCAGGCGCGACCAGGCCTCGGTGGGAAGCGACAGGGTGACGTCGGCCGGGTCCGGCGCGTCGCTGAAGCCGACGGTCTCCCCGAGGGTGAGGCCCAGGACGTGCTCGGGGTCGGTCGTCTCGACCCGGAGGGTCGTGGCCACGCGCGGGTCGAGGGCGTCGGACCTGCCGATGAAACCGATCATGAAATCGAGCGGCCCGGCGTACAGGTCCGTCAGCACCCCCGCGGCGTCCCGCGCGACGGTGGCCGCGGGGTCGAAGGCGACCCTGACGTCCCAGGCGTGCAGGGCGGCCTCGTTCAGGCGCATCCCGGCTACCAGCGCGACGCTGCCAGGCATGGGGAGGAATCCCAGCTTGATCTGCAACTGCTCGCGGGCGTCGGCGTCGAGGCTCTCGTACGCGGAGACGATCTCCGCGTCGGCGGTGAGGAAGTCCTCGGCCTGCTGCTTGGGCTCCTTCGCGTTCCAGCGGTCCCAGACCGGGTGGTTGAAGTCCTGGCCGGGGGCGTCCTGGCCCGCCTGGGCCGCGCGCAGCGTCGCCAGGCCGATCTCGGCGCCGCTGCCGAGGTGGCTGAGCACCTGGGCGACGGTCCACTCCGAACAGCCCGAAGGGCGGGTGAGGTCGGCGGCGTCCAGACCTCGGACGAAGGCCGTCAGCTCGTCATGGTTGGTACGCAGAGCCGTGATGGTCCTGTCGGCGAGCGTGGTCATGGTTCTCCTGCCGGGATGGGAACGGGATGGGGCGACGTGAGCCGTCGCGATCGGGCCGGGGGGCCACCCGGGGCCTCCCCTCGATCGTGCCCGCTGCCGCCTGGCCTACCATCATCCTCTCCCGCGACGGCGCCCGTCCCCGGTGGGGCCTGGAGACGGACCGGCACCCGTTCCCGGCGGGTTCCGGGAGGTCTCGGGGGTTCCGGCGGGTTCCGGGGGCGGACCGGCACTCGTTCCCGGCGGGTCCCGGGGGTCTCGGGGGACCGGCACCCGTCCTCAGTGGGTCCCGGGGGGGCCGTGGGCGGACCGGCACTCGTTCCCGGTGGGTCCCGAGGGTGCCGGGGCGGACCGGCATTCGTTCCCGGCGGGTTCCGGGGGGACCGGCACCCGTTCCCAGTGGGGCCCGGGGGTCTCGGGGGTGGACCGGCACCCGTTCCCGGTGGGGCTCGGGACGGGTGCCGGTCGCGCGGCCGGTCAGGTGCCGGGGATCTCCTTCACCTTCGGGATCGGGGAGAAGACCAGCAGCAGGATCGGCAGGATGGCTCCGGCGACCACCGCGAACAGGATGGCCGGGCGCAGACCGAGGGTCTCGCCGAGCAGGCCCGCGCCCAGGGCGCCGAGCGGGGCCGGGATCAGCCCGAGGGAGTAGATCGTGCCGATCACCCTGGCCTGGAGGTGCGGCGGGGTGATCGACTGCACCAGGGTCATGTTGCTGACGAAGAAGACCTGGTTGCTCGCCCAGACGATGAACTGGGAGAGACCGAGCATCCCGGCGGCGACCCAGACCGGTCCCGACGCGAACGGCACCAGCAGCAGCGCGCAGTTGCCGATGATCGTGCTCCACAGAAGTGTCGGGCCGATCCCCATGCGGCGCATGGTCCGCACCGACAGGGTCGCGCCGAGGATGGCGCCGACGCCGCCGGTCGCCATGACGATCCCGACCCACTCCACCGGCAGGTCGGGGCCGCCCCGCAGCAGGAACAGCACGTAGATCGACTGCATCGCGCCCATGACGAAGAACGAGTACAGCCCGCTCGCGATGGCCAGCGGCCGGATCATCGGCTGGTCCATCACCCACCGGAAGCCCGCCCAGATCGCCCGGTGCACGCTCCCGGCCGTCTCGTCGTCCGGGGTGGGCACCTCCTCGCGCTTGCGGATGAGGAGGATGGCGATCGCGGAGAACAGGTAGGAGAGCACGTCGATCATGATCAGCAGCGGTGCGGCGACCACCTTGATCAGCGCCGCCGCCGCGCCGGGCCCGGCGGTCTGCGCCAGCGACTCGCTCAGCTGCAGCTTGCCGTTGCCGTCGCCCAGGTGCCGCAGCGGGACGAGCGACGGGAAGTACGAGCGGTACGCGACCTGGAACAGCACCGACAGCAGGCTCAGGACGAACACGACCGCGTACAGCACCCCGAGCGTGAGGCTGTCCATCACGTACAGCAGCGGCACCAGGGCGAGCACCGCGGCCCGGCCCAGGTCCGACCAGATCAGCACGGGCCGCTTGCGCATCCGGTCGATGTAGACGCCGAACAGCAGGAACCCGAGCATCGGCAGCCGGACCAGCGCGCCCAGGATTCCCATCTCGGTCGCGCTCGCGCCCAGGGTGACGACGGCGATCAGCGGGATCGCCACGTACGAGATCTGGGAGCCGAACTGGGAGAGGGTCTGGCCGGTCCACAGCCGCAGGAAGTCCTGGTTGCGCCAGAGACTGTCGTCCTCGCCGGAGCCCTTCTCGCCTCCCGGGGGGCCGGGGTCCACGAGGTCCTTGGGTCCTCCGGGTCCTCCAGGTCCTCCCGGGCTTTCGGAGGACCCGGGACCGCCGGGGGCCTCGGGGACTTCCGGGGCTCCGGTGGCCGGGGCTCCGGTGGCCGGGGCGTTCCGGGGGACGTCGAGGACCTCGGGGCCCGCTGCGGGCTCGCCGTTCCCGGCGCTCCGGGCATCGCCGGCCGTTCCGGACGCCTCGGACACCTCGGTCGTCGAAGTCGTGGCGGCCGTCGCGGTCGTCGCGGTCGTTCCGGATGCCGGGGTCGTCCCGGGTGTTCCGATTGTCTCGGGCGCTCCGGTCGTCGTGGTGCTTCCGGTGCTCCGCGGCGGTCCCGTGCTCCCGGCGCTCTGGGGACTCTCAGTGTCCGGTGACGCCATGGTCGATCCAACTCCTCAGCTTGGCGGCCGCCTCGGCGACCAGGGGTTCGAACAGGATGACCACGCGCTCGCCGGGGATCGCCTCGATCGCGAGGTTCCCCTTGACCACGCCGTTCCAGCCCAGATCGGGCCGGTCACCGGCGGGGGCGAACAGCGCCACGTCACCGTCGTACGGTTCGTGCCGGTAGCGGCCGACCGCGTGGGCGTTGGCCCGGAAGACCCGCAGGAAGCGCCCGGCCTGCTCGACGTCGGCGGTGTCGGGCGCCAGCCGCCGCTCCCGGCCGGCGGCGGCGATGACCGCCACCAGCATCTCCTCGGGGCCGAGCCCGGCGAACTCCGCGCCGTCCGTCTCCAGCGGGCCTCCCGCCAGCGCGTGGGTCATGAGCGAGGCGTCGTCCTCCAGCGAGCTGGTGATCACGGGCTCGTCCGCGTCGGAGTAGAACAGCACCAGCAGCGGCACCTCCTCGCCGAGGTCACGCAGCCGCCTGGCCATCTCCATCGCGATGTTCCCGCCGATGCAGAACCCGCCCAGCACGTACGGCCCGTGGGGACGGACGGCGCGCAGCCGGTCGACGTAGTCCTCGACCATGTCGGCCATGGTGGTGTGCGGGTCCTCGCCGGGCGCGAGGCCGCTGGCCGCGATCGCGTAGACGGGCTGGTCGGGGCCGAGCCTGCGGGCCATCGGGTGGTAGCGGAAGACCTGCCCGCCCAGGGCGTGCACCAGGACGACCGGGGTACGGTCGCCGTCCGCGTTGAGCGTCACGACCCGCTGCTCGCCCAGGTCCTCCGGGCGGCGCAGCACGTCCGCCAGGCCCGCGACGGTCGGCGAGGCGAGCACGGTCGCCACCGGTAGTTCCCTGCCGAACTCCTGCCTGATCCGCACGGCCAGCCGGAGCGCCAGCAGCGAGTGCCCGCCCAGGTCGAAGAAGTCGTCGAACACCCCGACCATGGGGACGTCGAACAACTCCTCCCAGATCGCCGCGACCCGCCCCTCGACCGGGTCCCTCGGCGGCACCCGGAATCCGTCCGCGCCCGCCGCAGGGTCCGGCGCGGGCAGCGCCTTCCTGTCCAGCTTGCCGTTGGAGGTGAGGGGGAGCTCCTCCAGCGTCACCCAGGCCGATGGGATCATGTGGTCGGGCAGCGTGGCCCGCAGCCTGGACCGCCAGTCGACCGCCGGTTCCGCCTCGGTGGTCACCACGTAGCCGACCAGGCGGTCGCCGTCGACGACGACGGCCGCCGCGCGGATCTCGGGCTCGGAGAGCAGCGCGGCCTCGATCTCGCCGGGTTCGACGCGCATGCCGCGGATCTTGACCTGGGTGTCGAGGCGGCCGAGGTATTCGAGCTCGCCGTCGGGCCGCCACCGGGCCTGGTCCCCGGTGGCGTACAGGCGGGAGCCGGGTGGTCCGTGGGGGTCGGGGACGAAGCGTTCGGCGGTGAGGGCCGGTCTGCCCAGGTAGCCCCTGGCCAGCTGGACCCCGCCGATGAACAACTGCCCCGGGGTGCCCACGGGCGCCCGTCCGAACCGCTCGTCGAGCACTTCCAGGCGGGTGTTGTCGACCGGGCGGCCGATGGGCACCGCCTGCTCGGCGGGGTCGCACCGGTGCCAGGAGACGTCCACCGCGGCCTCGGTGGGGCCGTAGAGGTTGTGCAGCTCCACCCCGGGAAGCCGTTCGGCGAAGCGCCGCACCAGCTCGGCGGGGAGCGCCTCACCCGAGCACACCACCCTGCGCAGCCTGCCCGCGCCCAGTCCGTCCAGAGCGGGCCCGTCCAGAGCGGGCCCGTCAGCGGGCTCGTCCACGGCGAGTTCGTCCACAGCGAGGCCGTCCACGGCGAGGTCACTCGCGCCCGGACCGGCCGCGTCGGGCTCGCCCGTGCTCGGCCCGTCCACGCCCGGGTTGGACGCGCCCGGGTTGGGCGCGCCCGGGTTGGGCGCGCCTGGTTCGGCCGCGCCCGGACCGGCCGCGCCCGGTACGCCGCCCAGGGACTCCAGGCCGGGCGTGTCCAGGAACGGGTCCAGCATGGACGGTACGAAGTGCGCCGTGGTGACACCCTCGCGGGCGATCAGCTCGGTGAGGTAACCGGGCTCGTAGTGCCCGCCGGGCCTCGCCACCACCAGCCCCGCGCCGGTGAGCAGCGGCCAGAACAGCTCCCACACCGACACGTCGAACGAGACCGGCGTCTTGTGCAGGACCCGGTCGGCCGGGGTGAGCCCGTACGTCGCCTGCATCCAGCGCAGCCGGTTCACGATCGCGCGGTGCGACACCCCGACGCCCTTGGGCCTCCCTGTGGACCCCGACGTGAAGATCACGTACGCGAGCGAGTCCGGCGGATCCTCCGGGAAGGAGACGTCGGCGGGAACCTCCGAGGCGTCGGGCAGCAGGACGACCCGCGTACCCCCGGGGGCCTCGTCCGCCAGGTCGGCGGAGGTCAGCAGCACCGAGGCGCCCGCGTCGTCGAGCATGCCCCGCACCCGCCCGGCCGGGTGGCCGGGCTCCAGCGGGAGGTAGGCGCCCCCGGCGGCGAGGACGCCCAGCAGCGCCGCGGGCAGGTCCGCGCTCCGTTCGAGCAGCACTCCCACCGGCCGGTCGCGTGACACCCCGGCGCGGCGCAGCTCCCCGGCGATCGCCAGGGCCCGCCCGGCCAGCTCGCGATAGGTGGTCCACGAGCCCTCGAAGCCCACCGCGGGGGCGTCGGGCGTCAGCCTCGCCTGGGCGAACACCAGGCCGTGCAGCGTGCCGCCCGGGTGCTCGCGCCCGGTGGCGTTCCAGCGGTCGATCGCGTCGTTCTCCGCCTCGCCCACGCCCGGCTCGCCGGTCAGGGCGTCGATCACCCGCCCGGCCAGGGACTCCATCTGCTCCGGCGGGAACTGGGAGGCGTCGTAGGAGACCGTGAGGGTGAGCCCGCCGCCGGGTACCCGGACGAAGGCCACCGTGCACGGCATGTCGGTCTGCTCGAAGAACTCCTGCCCGGTGACGGCCACGCCGTCACCGGACAGCCCTCCGTACACGTGGAAGTCCCGGAAGTCGAACAGCGTGTCCAGCAGCGGTGAGCGGCCCGCGATCCGCTGGATCTCGAACAGCGGGTAGCGCCGGTACGGCACCGCGGCCACCTCGGCCTCGAAGACCCGCCTGATCAGCTCGGCCCGGTCAGCCCGGTCAGCCCGGTCGGCCCGGTCGGCCCGGTCGTCGGCGTCGAGGCGGACCCGCAGGGGCAGCGTGTTGAGGAACAGCCCCAGCACCTCGCCGCCCCCCTCGCTCTCCGGCCTGCCGTGGCTGAGCACGCCGGTCATGACCTCCCGCTCGCCGGTGACCAGGCCCAGCGCCGTCACGTACGCGGCCAGCAGGGTGGTGCGCAGCGGGACCCGCAGCTCGCGGCTCCGCCGCTCCAGCGCCGCCCCCGTGTCGTGCGGCACCGGTACGGCGACCACCTCGGCGGCGCGCGGCCCGCCGGACGGGAACCCGGGCAGCCGGGGCAGACGGCTCTCCGGGGCGTCCTCGACCCGCTCCCGCCAGAACTCCCGCGCCGCCGCCGAACCCACCGCGGCCCGTTCGGCCGCCACGAGATCCCTGAACAGGGCCCGGGGCGGGGCGGGTTCACGCGAGCCGTGGGCGGCGTAGCGGCCCAGCAGCTCGGTGACGAGCGCCGCGACGCTCCAGCCGTCGAGGACGGCGTGGTGGAAGCTGAGACTCAGCGCGAACTCGTCGTCGTCCAGCACGTGCGCGTACGCCCGCAGCAGAGGCGGCGACGACCAGTCGAACCCGTTGTGCTTCTCGGCCTCCCGCCACGCGGCCAGCCGCTCCCGGGGACCGCCTCCGTCAGAATCACTCTGGTCCAGACCGCTCCCATCCGAACCGCTTCCGGTCGGACCACTTCCGGCCAGCCCACTTTCAGCCGGACCGCTCCCGCGCAGGTCGGTGACCTCCAGAGGGATGGTCGCGGTGTCGTGGACGAGCTGCAGCGGCTCGCTGAACCCGGTCAGGTCGAACGAGGTGCGCAGCACCGGGTGCCCTGCCGCGACCCCCGCCAGCGCCCCGGTCAGCGCCGGGACGTCCAGGGCGCCGCGCAGGGTGATGGTCATCAGGTCGTGGTAGGTGGGACTGCCCGGTTCGAGCTCGCTGTGGTAGAGCATCCCCGCCTGCAGCGCGGCCAGCGGGTACGCGTCCTCGATCATCGCTCGCCCTTCCTGAGCTTGGCCAGGTCCGCGGCGCCGAGCATGCCGAACGCCTCGGTCGCCCCGGTCGCGGCCTCCGGCTCCGGCGTCGCCGCCGTGGCGGGCCCGGTGTCCGGTGTGTCCAGTACGGAGGCCAGTTCGGCCACCGTCTGGTGGGTGAACAGCCGTTGCAGGTCGAGCCCGTAGCCCAGGTCGCGGAGCCGGGCCACCACCGAGAGGCTGCGGATCGAGTCACCCCCGACGCCGAAGAACCCGTCGTGACGGCCGACCTTGTCCAGGCCGAGCACGTCCTGCCACACCTGGGCGACGGCGAGTTCCGCGTCGGTACGCGGCGGCTCCCAGGGGAGATCGCCCCGGCCGGGCGGGGGCGGCAGGGCGGCCCGGTCGAGCTTGCCGTTGGGGGTGAGCGGGAGGGCCTCCAGCGTCACCCAGGCGGTGGGGATCATGTGGTCGGGCAGCTCGCCCCTGAGCCACTCGCGGGGATCGGCGTCCACCGCGTTCGCCGTGTTCCCGGTGTCCCCGGTGTTCCCGATGTCCCCGGTGTCCCGTGCCCCTTCGCGCCGCACCCCGTACCCGACCAGCCTGGCCCCGGCGCCGTCGTGCCACACGCCGACGGCCGCCGCGCTCAGGTCCGGGTGCCCGCCGAGTACGGCCTCGATCTCGCCGGGTTCGACGCGCATGCCGCGGATCTTGACCTGGGTGTCGAGGCGGCCGAGGTATTCGAGCTCGCCGTCGGGCCGCCACCGGGCGCGGTCCCCGGTGGCGTACAGCCGGGAGCCGGGTGGTCCGTGGGGATCGGGGACGAAGCGTTCGGCGGTGAGGGCCGGTCTGCCCAGGTAGCCCCTGGCCAGCTGGACCCCGCCGATGAACAGCTCGCCCGGCGTCCCGGCCGGTACCGGGCGCAACGCCCCGTCCAGCACGTACAGGCGGGTGTTGGCCACCGGGCGGCCGATCGGCACGACCTTCTCGCCCGGCGTGTAGCGGTGCCGGGAGACGTCGACCGCGGCCTCGGTCGGCCCGTAGAGGTTGTGCAGCTCGACCCCGGGCAACCGCCCGGTCAGCCGTTCCGCGGCCCCCGCCGTCAGCTCCTCGCCGCTGCAGATCACCCGGCGCAGCGAGCGGCACTCCTCGATCCGCTCCTCCGCGGTGAAGGCGGCGAGCATCGAGGGGACGAAGTGGACCGTGGTGATTCCCCGTTCGGTGACGAGGTCGCGCAGGTAGGCGGTGTCGCGGTGGCCGTCGGGCCGGGCGAGCACCAGGCGGGCCCCGGTGACCAGCGGCCAGAAGAACTCCCACACCGACACGTCGAACCCGGCGGGGGTCTTCTGGAGCACGGCGTCGCTCGCGTCCAGGCCGTACGTGTCCTGCATCCAGCGCAGCCGGTTCACGATCGCCCGGTGCGACACCCCGACGCCCTTGGGCCTTCCGGTGGACCCCGAGGTGAAGATCACGTACGCGAGCGAGTCGGGTTGGTTCCGCACGGGGGGACCCGCGTTCCCGGGGTCCGGCGAGGCGTCCAGGGCCGCGGTGAGTTCCACGGCCCCGGCGTCGGCGAGCATGGCCTCGACCCGGCGCTCGGGCAGCCCCGGATCGAGGGGGAGGTAGGCGCCCCCGGCCTTGAGCACGGCGAGCAGCCGCACGGGCAGGTCGAGGGAGCGCTCCGCCCGCACGGCGAACACCCTCTCCGTGCCCGTGCCGCCGTTCTTTTCGGTGGCGGCGACGGAGGTGGAGGTGGAGGCGCGCAGCCGCGCGGCCAGCAGGTCGGCGCGGTCGTTCAGCTCGGCGTAGGTCAGCGTCTCGCCCTCGAAGACCACGGCCGGGGCATCGGGGGTCCGCGCGGCCTGGGCCTCGACGAGACCGTGCAGCGTCTCCTCCGGCTGGTACGCGGTCTCGGTGGCGTTCCAGCCGGTCAGCACCAGGTCCCGCTCCCCGGGGGAGAGCAGTTCCAGGTCGCCGACGCGGGTCCCCGGGGCGGCGACGGCCGCGCGCAGGAACGTCTCGAAGGACGCGGCGAGACGCCCGACGGTCTCCGGCAGGAACAGGTCGCGGTTGTAGACGAACCTCGCCGCGAGGCCGTCACCGGTCTCCGAGACGTACAGCTCCAGGTCGAACCGGGTCGAGGTGGTGTCCGGCGCGAACGGCTCGGCCACCGGCCTCCCCACTCGACCGGCCGGGGACCCTGGTTTCTCCCCAGTCGTGAACCCTGGCTCTTTCGCGGTCGTGAACCCGGTCTCTTTCGCGGTCGTGGTCGTGAATCCGGTCATAGCCGGAGACCCGGTGTGTTCCCCGGTCGTGAGCTCGGACCCCTGTCCGGTCGTGGCCGTGGACCCGGTCTTCTGAGCCGGGGACCCGGTCGCCGCCGTGGCGGTGGACCCGGTCACCGGTTCGGTCACGGGTGTCACGGGCCCGGCCGGGAACCCGGCCGCCGGTGTGGGGCGGCCTGCCGGGACCGTGCCGCCGAGGTAGCTCTGCAGGGCGAAGAGCACCTGCACCACGGGCGGGCGGGTGGCGTCCCTGGCCAGGTCCAGTTCGGCGACGAGTTTCTCGAACGGCAGCTCCTGGTGGCCGTAGACCTCCAGAGCCGCGTCACGAGTACGGCCGAGCAGCTCGGCGAACGTGGGATCGCCCTCCAGGCGGGCCCGGAGCGGCAGCAGGTTCACGAACAACCCGACCACGTCCTCGAACTCCGCCCGGTCCCGGCCGGCGACCGGCGAGCCCACCGCGAAGTCGTGCTGTCCCGACCAGCGGGAGAGCACGGCCTGGAACCCGGAGAGCAGCGCCATGTAGAGGGTCGCGCCGCGTTCCCGCGCCAGTCCGCCGAGCGCCCCTGTGAGCCCGGCGTCCAGTCGCAGGTCGTGCCAGGCGCCCCGGTGTCCCTGCCGGGCCGGCCTGGGCCGGTCGAGGGGGAGATCGAGCGGGGGCAGCGCGGCCAGCTCCTCCCGCCAGAACTCCAGGTGCCGTTCCAGGCGCGGTCCGGCCAGGCGCTCGCGCTGCCAGAGCGCGTAGTCGCCGTACCCGATACGCGGCTCCGGCCGTCCCGCGCGACCGGTGTGGCCGATATGACCGGCACGTTCGGCACGACCGGCATGTCCGGTGCGGTCGTCGTGTTCGTCGTGACAGTCATGGTCGTCATGACTGTCACGGTCGCCGCGAGCGTCGCGGTCGTCGCGGTCGTCGCGTTCGGAGAGCAGCTCGTCCAGCAGGAGTTCCGCGGACCAGCCGTCGGCCACGATGTGGTGGACGGCGACCAGCAGCACGTGGTCCTCGGGGGCGAGCCTGACCAGGGTCACCCGGAGCAGCGGGCCGCCGTCGAGGTCGAAGGGACGTGCCGCGTCGGCGCTGACGATCCGCCGCGCCTCCGCCTCCGCTCCCTCCGCCTCCTCCTTCCCGGAGCCCTTTCCGTGGTCCTTCCCTCGGTCCTTCCCGTGGTCCTTCCCGTGGTCCTTCCCGTGGTCCTTCCCGTGGTCTTTTCCGTGGTCGGCCACCGAGGCCGATCCCGGCGGTCCCGGCTCGACGACGCGGATCGCGATCCGCGCCTCCGGGTCCCCGGCCGGGACGACCCGTACCTCGGGCCTCCCGTCGGAGGAGGCGGGGAAGCGCATCCGCAGGCTCTCGTGCCGCGTCACGGTGGCGTCCAGCCGCGCGTCCAGCGCCGCGAGGTCCAGCGGCCCGCGCAGCCGTGCCGCCGCGGGCAGCACGTAGGCGCCGGTCCCCGGGCTGAACTGCTCCATGAACCAGAGCCGCTCCTGGGCGAACGACAGCGGCGGCGCCGTGCCCTCCGGGCGTCGTACCGGCCCGGATCCCACCTCGGGACCCGCGCCGGGCCCGGCCTCCGCGAGCGCGTCCAGCGCCTGCGCCAGCCTCCGTACGGACGGGTGGCTGAAGGCGAGCTTCAGCGGCACGTCCAGCCCGGTCGCCGCGGAGAGCCTGGCGATCGTCCTGGTCGCCAGCAGTGAGTGGCCGCCGAGCTGGAAGAAGTCGTCGAGTGCCCCCACCCGCTCCACTCCCAGCACCTCGGCCCACACCGAGCACACCAGCTCCTGCGTGGCGGTCTCCGGGGGCAGGTACCCCTCGCCCGAGCGGTGCTCGGGGGCGGGCAGCGCGCCCTGGTCGACCTTCCCGCTCGGGGTGAGCGGGATGTGCCCGACCTCCACCACGGCACTCGGCACCAGGTGCGGCGGCAGCTCCGCCGCGAGGTACTCCCGCAGTTCCCCGGTGTCGGCCACCCGCTCGTCGGCGGTCAGCGCGTCGGCGTTCTTGTCATGGCGTACGACGTAGGCGACCAGGCGGCGGTCGCCGGGGGTGTCCTCCCTGACCGTCACGGTCGCCCGGCCCACCCGCGGGTGGGCCAGGAGGCGGGCCTCGATCTCACCGGGTTCCACGCGGTAGCCCCGGATCTTGACCTGGCGGTCGAGGCGGCCGAGTATCTCCAGGCGCCCGTCGGGCCGGTACCTGGCCCGGTCGCCCGTGCGGTACAGGCGTGAACCGGCCGGGCCGTACGGGTCGGGCACGAAGCGTTCCGCCGTCAGGGCGGGCGCCCCCAGATAGCCGCGGGAGAGCCCGTCGCCGCCGACGCACAGCTCGCCGGGCACGCCGACGGGCACCCGCGCGCCGTGCTCGTCCAGCACGTGGACGCGGGTGGCGGACAGCGGGTGACCCACGGTGGGCCGCCTGGACGCCTCGGCCGGGTCGAGTTCCCCGGCGGTGGCGATGATCGTCGTCTCGGTCGGGCCGTAGCTGTTGACCAGGGTGACGCGCTCGCCGTGCGTCTCGTACCAGGTGGCGAGCGCCGGTCCCGGCAGCGGGTCGGCGCCCAGGATCAGCAGGCGCAGCGCGGGCGGCCAGGAGGTACGGGCGGCGACCAGTTCCTGCCAGTAGGAGGTGGGCAGGTCCATCACCGTCAGCGACGCGCCCCGCGGGGTCCGCAGGAAGTCGGGCAGCGGCTCGTCGGGGGCGAGCACCAGCTCGGCCCCCGAGGTGAGCGCCGGGTAGATCTCCTCGGCGTGCGTGTCGAAGCCCACGGAGGCGAACTGGAGCACCCGGTCGTCCGGCCGGATGCCGTACTCGGCGCGCATCCACGCCACCCGCGCGTCCAGCGCCCGCCGCTCGACCTGCACGCCCTTGGGGGTGCCGGTCGAACCGGAGGTGTAGATCACGTACGCCAGGTTCCCCGGCCCGCCGGGCCTCGTCGCCCGGCCGTCACCGGTGGGTGAACCCCCATCGGCGACGGTGTCGGTGTCGACGCCGTCCGTGATGTCGTCCGCGACGCCGTCGAGCGGGATCGTCGGCAGGCCGGACCCCAGCAGGCCGTCCTGGGACAGCAGCAGCGCGGCCCCGCTGTCGCGCAGCATCCAGCGCAGGCGTTCGGCCGGGTAGGCGGGGTCGAGCGGGAGATAGGCGCCTCCCGCCATGGCCGTCGCCAGCAGGGCCACGACCAGCTCGGGACCGCGCCGGGCGCACACCGCGACCACGGTCTCGGGACCGGCCCCCGCCGAGGCCAGCCGCGCCGCCAGGCTCGCGGCGCGCTCGCGCAGCTCGGCGTAGCCGAGCCGCCGGTCGCCGTGGCTCACGGCGACCGCGTCCGGCGCCAGCCGCACCCGCTCCTCGAACAACTCGACCACCCCGGCCGGACCGGCCTGTCCGGCCGAACCGGCCACCCCGACCGGACCGGGCGAACCGGCCGAACGGGATGAAACAGCCAGTCCAGCCGAACCGGTCGCCGCGGAAAGGCCGGGAAGAGCCGTGGACAAGGACGCGGTGGCGGCGGGCAGGCGGTCCTCGGGCAGCAGCATCGCGGCCCGCAGCCGCGACAGCGGGACGTCGGGATCGTCGGCCACGGCCTCCAGGACGCGCTCGTACCTGCGCAGCATCCTCGCCACCGTGTCCGGCTCGAACAGGTCGGCGTTGTAGGACAGCAGCGCGTACAGCGAGTCCGAGCGCGGCGTCACGTCGAGCATCAGGTCGAACTTGGCCTGCCGCGCCCCCGGATCGAACACGTCGGTCTCGATGCCGGGCATGACCAGCTCGGACGCCTCCTTGTCCTGCATCACGAACATCGCCTGGAACAGCGGCGTGGTGCTCAGGTCGCGTTCGACGCGCAGCTCGTTGAGCAGCCGCTCGAAGGGGATGTCCTGGTGGGCGAAGGCGTCGAGCACCGTCGCCCGGACGCGGCCGAGCAGCTCCCTGAAGCCGGGGTCGCCCGACAGGTCGCCGCGCAGCGCGAGCGTGTTGGGGAAGAACCCGACGACCTGCTCCAGCTCGGGACGTTCCCGACCGGCGATCACCGACCCCACGCACACGTCGTCCTGGCCGGAGTGGGCGCCGAGCAGCGCCTGGAAGGCGGCGAGCAGCACCATGAACTGGGTGCACCGCTCGTCCCTGGCCAGCCGGTCCAGCCGGGCGGTCAGCTCCCGGCCGATCCGCCGCGCCGCGTAGTCGCCGTTGGACGACTTCACCGGCGGCCTGGGCCGGTCGGCGGGGACGTCCAGGGCGGGTACCCCGGCCAGCTGCCGGCTCCAGTAGCCGAGCTGGCGGCGCACCCCCTCCTCGTCCAGCAGGGCGCGCTGCCAGGCCGCGTAGTCGGCGTACCGCAGCACCGGCTCGGGCAGGTCCGCCTCGCGTCCCTCCAGGCGCGCGCCGTAACAGGCGGCGAGCTCGCCCAGCAGGACCTTCAGCGACCAGCCGTCGGCCACGATGTGGTGCAGCACCACGCACAGCACGTGGTCGCTCTCCGACATGGTGATCAGGTGCACCCGCAGCAGCGGCCCGGCCGCCAGGTCGAACGGGCGGTTGGTGAGGTCGGCGACCAGCCCGGTCGCGCGGGCCTCCCGCTCGGAGGCGGGCAGCCCGGTGAGGTCGATCAGGTCGGGCTCGACCGGCAGGGGCGGCCCGATCTCCTGCACCGGGTTGCCCTCGTGCGAGGTGAAGCGGGCGCGCAGGGTCTCGTGCCGCTCCACCAGCCGGCCGAGCGCGTACTCCAGCGCCTCGATCGAGACGTGCCCGCGCAGCCGCTGCACCATGAACATGTTGTACGAGGCGTCGGACGGGTCCAGCTGCTGCAGGAACCACAGACGTTCCTGGCCGAACGACAGGGGAGGCGGCCCGCCGTCGTCCGCGCGCCGGGGGATGCCCGACGGACGCCGCGGCGGCGGCTGCCGCCGCAGTCTCTCCTCCAGCGCGGCCCGCTGTTCCGGGCTGAGCCGCGCCAGTTTCGCCCTCAGGTCACTCATCGTCGGTCCTCCAGCGCCGCAGGCAGCGCCGCCAGTGCCTCTTTCGCCCTCAGGTCACTCATCGTCGGTCCTCCAGCGCCGCAGGCGGCGCCGCCAGTGCCTCTTTCGCCCTCAGGTCACTCATCCGCGGGATCCTCCAGCGCCGCGAGCAGCGCCGCCAGTTCCTCGTCGTCGTCCCCGAGCTGCAGCTCCAGCACGGCGAGGGCGTGCTCGGTCACCGTGGTGATCTCGAAGCACCGCCGCAGCGGCATCTCCACGCCGTACGCCTCCCGGTAGCGGGTGACCAGCAGCACCGCCAGCAGCGAGTGGCCGCCGAGCTGGAAGAAGTCGTCCTCGACGCCGATGCGCTCCCGGCCGAGCAGCTCGCTCCACAGGGCGCACAGCTCGGTCTCCAGCGGGGTGCGCGGCTCCGCGTACGGCGTGCCGAGGTCGCCCCGGCCCGAACCGGTCGGCGCGGGCAGCGCCCCCCGGTCGAGCTTGCCGCTCGGGCCGAGCGGGACGGTGTCGATCCCGACGAACGCCTGCGGGATGAGCGCGGCGGGCAGCTTCCTGGCGAGCGTCCTGCGCAGCTCCCCGGTGAGCGCCGAGGCCTCTCCCGACCAGTCGACGTAGCCGACCAGCCCGCGCCCGCCCGGGGCGTCGTCGCGCAGCGCCACGACCGCCTGCCGCACCTTGGGGTGCTCGGCGATCACGGCCTCGATCTCGCCGAGCTCGACCCGCCAGCCGTGCACCTTCACCTGGTCGTCCAGCCGTCCCAGGAACTCGATGCCCCCGTCGGCGCGGACCCTGGCCAGGTCGCCGGTCGCGTACAGCCGCGAGCCGGGCGGCCCGTAGGGGTCGGGCACGAACCGCTCGGCCGTCAGGGCGGGACGGCCCGCGTAGCCGCGCGCCACCTGGACCCCGCCGATGTGCAGGTGCCCGGGCACGCCGACCGGCAGCGGCCGCAGCAGGTCGTCCAGGACGTGCAGGCGGTTGCCCGGCATCGGCGGGCCGATGGGCAGCGTGTGCCGCGCGTCCACCCCCTCGGGCTCCACCCGCCAGGCGGTCACGTCGACCGCCGCCTCCGTCGGCCCGTACAGGTTGTGCAGCTCCACCCCGGGCAGCCGCTCGAAGAAGCGGGCGGCCAGGCGCGGCGGCAGCTCCTCGCCGCTGCAGATCACCCGCCGCAGCGAGCGGCACGACTCGATGCCGGTCTCCTCCAGGAACAGGGCCAGCATCGAGGGGACGAAGTGCGCGGTGCTCACCGAGTGCGCCTTGATCAGGTCGCGCTGGTGGTTGGGGTCGCGGTGCCCGCCCGGCCGGACCGGCACCAGGGACGCCCCGGTGACCAGCGGCCAGAAGAACTCCCACACCGACACGTCGAAGCTCGTCGGGGTCTTCTGCAGGACCGCCTCGTCCGGGGTGAGGCCGAACCGCTCCTGCATCCAGGCGAGCCGGTTGACGATGGCCCCGTGGGTGTTGACGACGCCCTTCGGGCGCCCGGTCGAACCCGAGGTGTAGATCACGTACGCGGCGTCGTCGGGACCGGTCACCGGGAGCGCCGTTCCTGGGGGCTGCGGTCCCCAGGTGTCGGGCGCGTCGAGCAGCACCGGCTTGACGGCGCCCTCGGGGAGCAGGTCGCGCAGGTGACGCTGGGTCAGCATCACCCGGGCCCCGCTGTCGGCCAGCATGAACGCCAGCCGCGACGGCGGGTACTCCGGGTCGAGGGGGACGTACGCCCCGCCCGCCTTGAGCACCGCGAGCAGGCCGACGACCAGCTCGGCCGACCGCTCGGCGCACACCGCCACCGGGCTGCCCCGCCGCACCCCGATCCCGCGCAGCCAGCGGGCCAGCGCGCCGGCGCGCTCGTCCAGCTGCGCGTACGTCAGCGTGGTGTCGCCGACGACCACGGCCGGAGCGTCAGGCGTCCTCGCCACCTGGGCCTCGACGAGCGAGGTCAGCGAGGTCGGCGTCGCACCGTCACCGGCGCCGTCCAGGACGTTCGCGACGCCGGCGGCGTCCTCGCCGGAGCCGAGCGCGAGGACGCGGTCCCGCTCCGCGGGGGTGAGCAGCGGCAGCCGGGAGATCGGCGTCCCCGGGGCGGCGACCGCGGCCTCGACGAGCGTCTCCAGGCAGGCGCCGAACCGCTCGATCGTGGACCGGTCGAACAGGTCGGTGCTGTACTCCAGGCGGGTGTGCAGCCGCCCCCCGCGCATGTTGAGGTCCAGCTGCAGGTCCACCTTGGCGGTGCCGTTGGCGATCTGGCCCTCGTTGGTGTCGGCGGCCAGGTTGAACATCACCTGGTAGATCGGCGGCACGCTCAGGTCCCTGGTCGGCTGCAGCGCCTCCACCAGCCGCTCGAACGGCAGCTCCTGGTGGTCCAGGGCCTCGGCGACCGTGGTCCGCACCCGCCCGGCCGCCTCGGCGAACGTCGGGTCGCCGGTCAGGTCGGCGCGCAGCGCCACGGCGTTGACGAACATGCCGATGACGGGTTCGGTCTCCGGCAGCAGCCGCCCCGCGATGGGGGTGCCCACCACGACGTCGTACTGGCCCGACCAGCGGGCCAGCACGGTCGCGAACGCGGTGAGCATGACCGTGAACAGCGTCGAGTTCAGGTCCTTGGCCAGGCGCTCGATCCCGGACGACACCTCCGGGGAGAACGCGCCCAGCTGCATCTCGCCCCGGTAGGACCGGCTGCGCGGGCGCGGCCGGTCGGCGGGCAGGGCGAGGTCGGCCGGGATCCCGGCCAGCGTCTCCCGCCAGTGCGCCAGCTCCTCCTCGACGAACGTCCCGGTCAGCCGGTTCCGCTGCCAGACGGCGAAGTCGGCGAACTGGATGGGCAGCTCCGCCAGCTTGGGCTCGCGCCCCTCGCCGATGGCGTCGTAGCACTCCTCCAGCTCGTTGACGAAGACGTGGCTGGAGACGCCGTCGAACACGGTGTGGTCGAACACGCAGATCAGCCGCAGGTCGTCGTCGCCCATCCGCACCTGCCGCAGCCGCCACAGCGGCGCCTGGTCCAGCACGAACGGCGTGACCGAGTCGGACTTGGCCAGCCGGGCCAGCTCGGCCTCACGCTCGCCGCCGGGCAGGTGGGTGAGGTCGGTCTCGGTGAGCCGCACCGGGGGGACGGCGCCGCTGACGATCTGCACCACCTGGCCGTCCCTGAACTCGAAGACGGTGCGCAGCACCTCGTGGCGGCGTACCACCTGGGCGACGGCGGCCTCCAGCCGGCGAGGATCGACCGGCTGGCGGGCGCTCATCGGCATGAGCATGCCGATGTTGTAGACGGCGAGCTCGGGCTCGAAGCGGGCGAGGAACCACATCCGCTCCTGCCCGGAGGAGGACGGGAAGACGTCCACCACTTGTCCGGTCATCCCGCGTCTCCCGCTTTCATCGCCTCGCGCAGGCTGCGCGGACGCATGTCGGTCCAGACCTGCTCGATGTGGGCCAGGCACTCGTCCTTGCTGCCGGTGAAGCCCGCGTCGCGCCAGCCGTCCGGGTTGTCGCGGCCCGAGGGCCAGATGGAGTACTGCTCCTCGTCGTTGAGGACGACCTTGGTGTCGGGAACGGATTCGGTCACTGCTGCTCACTCCTGCGGGGGAGACGGGGAATCATGGTCTGGCTCGCGGCCGGGGCGGTCTCGGCCGCCGGCGCGGCGGCGCGCGCCTGCTCGATGAGCGCGGTGACCCCGGCCACCGTGGGCTCCTCGAAGAGGCTGCGCATCGGCAGCCGCACGCCCAGCTCCTTGCGGATCAGGGCGATGAGCTGCACGGCGATCAGCGAGTTGCCGCCGAGCTCGAAGAAGTCGTCGTCGACGCCGATGCGCTCGCCGCCGAGCACCTCGCTCCACAGCCGGGCGATGGCGGTCTCGACGTCGCCGCGCGGCGCGACGTAGTCGTCGGCCGCCGCGCCGCCGGGACGGGGACGGTCCGACACGGCGGCCGGGTCCAGCTCCGTCTCGACCGTCTCCTGGGTGACCGACCCGACCCCGGCCAGGTAGGCGGCGACCGGGGTCGCGGCGATCACCACCTGCGCGCCGAGGGGGGTGGCCAGCAGCCGGTGGAACGCCTCGGCGCCCTCGGCGGGGCGGATGCCGACCGCGTCGGGGCCTCCGGCGGTCGTCGCGACCTGGCCGCCCTGGTCGGGGACGGTGACCGTGCCCGCCTTCTGGGCTCCGGCGTCGGCCGTCACCCCGGCCACCACGGCGTCGGTGTTGATGCGGCGCAGCACGTAGTCGGAGATCTCGGTGACGATCGCGCCGCCTGCGTCGATGAGCGTCACGTCGACCGCCAGCACCTCGTCGGTGCCGCTGTCGCGGAAGCGCATGTGGCTCCAGAACCTGCCGGGCAGCCGGTCCCTGACGGTGATGCGGCCGTAGCCGAGCGGCAGGTAGTGGCCGACGACGTCGATCCAGGTGAAGGAGGTGGCGCTGTCCAGCAGCGCCGGGTGCAGGCCCCAGCCGTCCAGGTCCTCCGACAGCTCCTCGGGCAGCTCGAACAGGCCCAGGGCCTCGTTCTGGCCGATGTACCACTTGCTCATGTGGCCCCAGTGCGGGCCGAGCGTGAGCAGCCCGGACAGCGGGACGCCGCCCTGCTCGTCGGACGCCGGGGTGCAGCGCTCGATGATCGCCGCCACGTCGGCCCGCCCGGCGGGGCCCGCGTCGACCTTGGCCGCGGTGCCGCGCGCGTGGGTGCGCTGCTCGCCGCCGATGACGCTGCGCACCTGGAAGTCCGCGCCGTCCGCCTCGGTGCTGAACGTCACCCGTACCTCCGCGGAGGCGCCGTCGGCCACCGACAACGGCTCGACGAACACCACGTCGCGCAGCTCGACGGCGCCGGGACCCGGCAGGACCACCTCGCTCGCGCAGCGGGCCAGCTCCAGGTGGCCGGTGCCCGGCAGCACCGGCACCCCGGAGATGCGGTGCCCGTCGAGCGCCCAGTGCGTGTCGGGGGAGAGGCTGCCCCCGGCCCAGCCGAGCCCCTCGCCGTCGGCCTCGTGCCAGGCCGACAGCACCGGGTGGTCGACGGCCTTGATCCGGTCGCCGCGCTGCAGCGCCACGAACCCGGCGGGCGCGGCGACCTCGGCCGCCATGCCGACCTCCAGCCACTTGCCCCAGTTGGCGGAGACGACCGTGGCCGCGCCCCAGCCGTGCTCGCCCCTGGCGTGCGCGTCGAGGAAGTTGTTGGCCGCGCAGTAGTCCACCTGGCCGAAGCCGCCCGCGACCGCGGTGATCGACGAGCAGAGCACCACGGCCTCCAGGTCGAGGTCGCCGAAGGCCTCGCGCAGCGCGAGCGTGCCGACCACCTTGGGCGCCAGCACCTCCTCGGCGGCGGCCCGCTCCTTGATCTCGGCCATGCCGCCGCCGGGCAGTCCCGCGGCGTGCACGATCACGTCCACCCGGCCGAACCCGGCGATCGTCTCCTCCCGCACCCGGCGCATGTCGGCGGGGGAGGTGACGTCGGCGGCGAGCACCAGGACCTCGGCCCCGGCCTCCTCCATCCTGCGGATCGCGGCGATCGCCCGGCCCGCGCGGCCGGCCTCGTGCGCGTCCCACTCCGCCCGGTCCGGCAGCCCGGTCCTGGACAGCAGGACGAGCCGCACCCTTGCCCGCGCGGCGAGGTCCTCGGCGAGCGAGATGCCGATGCCGCCCAGGCCGCCGGTGATCAGGTAGACCTGCCCGTCGCGGGGACCCGTCCCGGCCGCCTCGGCCGTTTCCGGGGAGGCCGCGGGCACCTCCAGCTGCTCGTAGTGCTGCAGCCAGCGGCGGCCGCCCCTGAGGCTCACGGTGGGCAGCAGCCCCGCCTCGTCCGGCTCGGGCGTCCTGCCCAGCTCCGCGGCGGCGTGCCTGACCCAGTCGCGTCCCTCGACGTCGATGTGGCGCACCCGCAGCCACGGCGTCTCCAGCGGCACCACCCGGGGGAACCCGGCGAGGGTCGCGTGCTCCGGGCGGAGCAGGTCGCCGCCGGTGACGTCCTGCGCCCCGGAGGTGAGCAGCGTCAGCTCCACCCCGTCGGCGGGCTGCGCCGCGGTCAGCGCCTGCACCAGGGCGAGCACGCCGAAGAAGCCTCGGTCCTGGGCCTTCCAGGTCCCCTCGGTCCCGGCGGCGGGCTCGTCGCCGACGGTCCACGCGTGGACCACCCGTCCCGGCACCTCGCCCACGGCCGACAGCAGCGCGTCGTAGTCGGCGCGCTCGGCGGGACGGACGGTGTAGGCGCCGCCCGAGCCCTCCGCGTTCCCCGCGGAGAACCCGTCGCCGGGCCGTACCTCGATCACCTCGGCGCCCGTCGCGCGCAGCGCGTCCACCAGCCCGGCCGAGGCGTCGTCGGCGAACACCAGGGCGCGGGTGACCGGCGACAGCGGCGCCGGCCCCGGCGGGACCTGCCGCCACACCGGCACGCTGAACCAGCGGTCGAACGGCAGGTCGTCCTCGACCGGCGCGGGGTTGGCCACGCCGCCGACGAACGCCCCGTTCGGGTCGGGGTCGATCCAGGCGCGCTGGCGCTCCCACGGGTAGGTGGGCAGCGAGACCCGGTGCCCCTCCTCGCCGAACGCCTCCAGCGCGACGCCGTTCACCCACAGGGTGGCGTACGCCGCCGAGAGCACGGCGGTGTCTCCGGTGCCGCCCCTGGCGTCCTTGGGGGCGGGCAGGGAGGACAGCGGCGCGACCGCGCCCGGCGGGGTCTGCGCCTTGGCCATCCCGGCGAGCTGCTTGCCGGGGCCGCACTCGATCATGATCCAGTCGCCCTCGGCGAGCAGGGTCGCCACGCAGTCGCCGAACAGCACCGGCTCACGCATGTGCCGGGCCCAGTACGACGGGTCCGTCGCCTCGTCCGCGGTGATCCAGGTCCCGGTCACGTTCGACAGGAACGGCAGGCTCGGCGCCGACCGCTCGACACCGGCGACCAGCGCGTGGAACTCGCCCAGGATCGGGTCCAGCATCGAGGAGTGGAAGGCGTGCGAGGTGCGCAGCTCCACCCTGCCGATACCCTCCTCCTCCAGCAGGGCCGCCAGCTCGGCGACCGAGGCCGGGGGACCGGCCACCACGCACGTGCCGGGGCCGTTGACGGTCGCCACCGACACGTCGTCGGGCAGCAGCGGCCCGATCTCGTCCGGCGCGAGCTGCACGGCGAGCATCGCCCCGGCGGGCATGCCCTGCACCAGGCGGCCCCTCGCGGCGACCAGCCGCAGCGCGTCCGGCAGGCTGAAGACCCCGGCCACGGTCGCCGCGACGTACTCGCCGATGCTGTGGCCGATCATCCCGGCGGGCTCGACGCCCAGCGAGCGCCAGAGCGCGGCCAGGGCGTACTCCACGGTGAACAGGGCGGGCTGGGTGAGCGCCGTCTGCCGCAGCCGCTCGCCGGCCTCCTCGCTGGTCGCGAAGATCAGCTCGCGCAGGTCCTCGCCCAGCACCGGCCGCAGGATCTCGGCGCACTCGTCGACCGCGTCCCTGAAGACCGCCTCGGTGCGGTACAGCTCGGCGCCCATGCCCGCGTACTGCGAGCCCTGCCCGGAGAACAGGAAGGCCGGGCGCGGGGTGCGCCGGGTGGCGGCACCGGAGACCGTCCGCTTGGGGTCGCGGAGCGCGGCGATCGCGTCGGCGACGCCGGAGGCCACCACCGCGCTCCTGCGCGACAGCTCCCTGCGCCCCACGCGCAGCGTGTGGGCGACGTCGGACAGGTCGATGTCGGGGTGGGCCTCCAGGTGCGCGGCCAGGCGCTCGGCGGCGGCGGCGAGCGCGGTGTCGGTCCTGCCCGACAGCCGCAGCAGGTGCGCCGGGCGGGGCTCGCGCCCCTCGCGCTCCTGGCGGGAGGGCACCGGAGCCTCCTCCAGCACGATGTGCGCGTTGGTGCCGCCGATGCCGAACGAGCTCACGCCCGCCCGCCGGGGGAAGCCGTTGCGCTCCCACTTGGTCGGCGTCCCCGTCACGTAGAACGGGCTCCGCGTGAAGTCGATCTTCGGGTTGGGGCTCTCGTAGTGCAGCGTGGGCGGGATGAGCCCGTTCTCCAGGGCCAGCACGGCCTTGATGATGCTCGCGATGCCCGCCGACTGGCCCAGGTGGCCGATGTTGCTCTTGACCGAGCCGATGCCGCACCACTGGGTGTCGTCGGTGTCCTGGAGGAACACGTTGCTCAGCGCCGCGACCTCGATCGGGTCGCCCAGCGCGGTGCCGGTGCCGTGCGCCTCGACGTAGGTGATCGTGCGCGGGTCGATCCCGCCGACGCCGAGCGCCTGGGCGATCACCGCGGCCTGGCCGTCCATGCTGGGCGCGGAGAAGCCGACCTTGCTCGCGCCGTCGTTGTTGATCGCGTTGCCCAGGATGACCGCCCGGACGTTGTCGCCGTCCTCGATCGCCTCCGACAGCCGCTTCAGCACGATCACGCCGCCGCCGCTGCCCCAGATCGTCCCGGCCGCCTTGGCGTCGAAGGCCCGGCAGTGGCCGTCGGGGGAGACGATGCCGTCCTCGTCGTACACGTAGCCCTGACCCTGCGGCAGGTCGAGCATCGCGCTGCCCGCCAGGGCCATGTCGCACTCGCCGTTGCGCAGGGCCTCGGCGGCGACGTGGATCGCGACCAGCGAGGTCGAGCACGCGGTGTGCAGGGTGTAGCTCGGGCCGCGCAGGTCCAGCTTGTACGACGACAGCGTGGCGCAGTAGTCGACGTGGTTGCCGACCATGACGGCGAGCCAGCCCGCGTTCGCGTGGGCCTGCGCGTTGCTCCTGATGTTGATCCACTGGTAGAAGTCCGAGCCGGAACCGGCGTAGACGCCGATCTCGCCCGGATACCTGAACGAGTCGTAGCCCGCGTCCTCCAGGGCCGTGTGCGACAGTTCGAGGAAGAGCCGGTGCTGCGGGTCCCGGATCTCCGCCTCCCTGATCGACATGCCGAAGAACGCGGCGTCGAACCCCTGGTGGTCGTCGAGCATCATCGCGGCCGGGACGAAGTCCGGGTCGTCGAGGATGTGGTCGGGCACGCCGAGCGCCCGCTGTTCCTCGCGGGTGAAGTGCGTCAGCGACTCGACTCCGTCGGCGAGGTTGCGCCAGAACTGCCTGGCGTCCCCGGCTCCCGGCACCCGGCACGAGAGGCCGATGATCGCGATCGGTTCGACGGTGGGCTCCTCGGCCATGCGGGGGTCCCTTTCTTCCATGCCTGGCGCGGTCGGCGCCGGTGCGGGGGGTTGGACGGGTGTCATCTCGGCTTCCGGTGCGGATGGTCGTGCGGGTGGCGACTCGATCGCCGGCTCGGTCGTCGGGTGGGTCACCGGCCGGGCTCGCGCTCCGGAAGGTCGTGCGGTCGCCGGTGCGGCCTCGGACGCGAGGGGGTGGACGGGGGCCGGTCCGGCCGCGAGGGCCGGGGGAGGGACGGCTGTCGGTTCGGGTACGAGTTCGGGTACGGGTGCGGGACCCGGCTCGGACCCGGCCACGGGGCCTGGTCCGGTCTCGGGTCCGGGGTCCGGCTCGAATTCGGCTGCGGGGCCGATTCCGGTCTCGGGTTCGGGGATGGGTTCGGATGCGGGTTCTGGGTCGGGCTCGGATTCGGCTGCGGGGCCGGGTCCGGTCTCGGGTTCGGGGTCGGATGGGGGTTCGGGGGTGGGACCGAGTCTGGGCTCGGATTCGGGTGCGGGTGATTGTGCGGTTGTCAGCTCGGCTTCCTTGAGCGGTCCTTGAGGCGGTCTCGCCGCACGGCGAGCCGCCGTGCGGCGCGGTCGAGGCCGGGAGCCGGACCTCCACCGTCGAGGTGCGCGGCCAGCGCGCGGATAGTCGGGTGGCGGAACAGGTCCACGATCGGGATCTCCCGGCCGAGGGCCGAGCCCAGGCGGGCCTGGACGGCGGCGATCGCCAGCGAGTGGCCGCCGATCTCGAAGAAGTTGTCGGCCGCGCCCACCCGAGGCACGCCGAGCACGGCCCGCCACACCTCGGCCACGGCCCGCTCGGTCGGGCCGGACACCTCGCCGCCCGCCTCGCCCCCCGGCCGGGACGCGGGCGGGCGCAGCGCGGCGCGGTCGACCTTGCCGTTGGGGGTGAGCGGCAGCGTGGGGACCACGATCACCTCGGCGGGCACCGCGTGCTCGGGCAGTACCGCGCGCAGGTGGTCGAGCAGCCTCGGCGCGGCCAGCCCGGGCCTGCGGGGCACCGCGTAGGCGTGCAGCACCGTCTCGCGCCGCTCGTCCCGGTCGGCCACCGCGGCGGCGGCGCGGACCTCGGGGTGGGCGGACAGCGCCGCCTCCACCTCCCCGAGCTCCACCCGGAAGCCGCGGATCTTCACCTGGTCGTCGCGCCGCCCGGCGATCGTCACCGTCCCGTCGGGGTTGAGACGGCCGAGGTCGCCGGTGGCGAAGGCGTCCCCGGTGAAGCGGAGCCGGGTGAGCCCGGCGTCGAGGTAGCCGGTCGCCAGGTTGGCGCTGCGCACGACCACCTCGCCCAGCTCGCCCACCCCGGCCCGGCCGCCGTGCTCGCCGACCACGACCAGCTCGCTGCCCTCGATGCCGCGCCCCGCCGGGACGGGTTCCGCGCTCTCGCGCACCCCGGCGGGGATCTCGTGCCAGGCGTGGGCCTGCGGTGTCTCGGTGGTGCCGTAGAAGGCCACCAGCCGGGCGGCCGGGACCAGGCGGCGCAGCCGCGCGGCGTCGGCGTGGGTGAGCCGGTCGCCGCCGGTCGCGGCCAGCCGGACCCCGGGCAGCACCGCGCCGGTCCCGCAGAGCATCCTGGCCAGCTGCGGGGTCAGGTGCAGTACGGTGACGCGGTGCTCGCGCAGCCACGCGACGAGCCGGACGGGGTCGCGGAGCAGTTCCCGTTCCGGCACGCACAGCCGGGCGCCGGTGGCGAGCGGCACGAACACGTCGCGCAGCGCGGGGTCGTGCGCCAGGCCCGACAGCAGGGCGAAGCGGTCGGCCGGGGTCACCGCGAAGGTCGCCGCGTACCAGGCGACGAAGTGCGCGAGCGGCCCCTCACCGGTCACCACCGGCTTGGGGTCGCCGGTGGTCCCCGAGGTGAGCGACAGGTATCCCCGCTCCGGATGCGGCTCCCACGGCGCCGCGCCGGTCCGCTTCTCCCGAAGCCCCGTCTCGGGGGACCCCGTCTCCGACAGCCCCGTCCCGTCCGGCAGTGTCTCCGAGAGCCCTGTCCCGACCGGCCCGTTCTCTAACAGCCCGTTCTCTGACGGTTCGTTCTCCGAGAGACCGTTCTCCGACGGCCCGGTCTCCGGGAGTGTGATCTCCGGGAGGCCCGGCAGCGGGGGCGCGCCCGGGCAGCGCAACGCCGCCACGGCCCCGGCGGCGGCGGCCTGGCGGGCCAGCACCGGCGCCGGGTGCGTCGGGTCGAGGATCACCCAGCGGGCCCCGGTGGCGAGCACCCCCAGCAGCAGCCCGGGAAGCTCGGGGACCCGCGCGGCGAGCACCGCGACCGCCTGGCCGGGCTCCACCCCGGCCGCGCGCAGCGCCGAGGTCGTGCGGTGGCGCAGCGCGGTGAGCTCCGCGTGCCCGAGGACCCGCCCCGCGCCCTCCACCACGACGTCGCCGTGCAGGGTGTCCAGCGGCCCGGGACCGTCCCAGACCGGCAGCGCGGCGGGCGGCTCCTGCGGGGCCAGCCGGGCCCCGCCCGCCGCCCCCGCCGGATCGGCGAGCAGGTCCCCCAGCAGGTGCGCGTAACCGGCCAGCAGGGCGTCCATCCTGGCGGCGGAGAACAGGTCGGGGTTGTAGACGAGCTGCAGGACATATCCGTCGCCGCCGTCACCGCGCTCGCTGACGTACATCGTCAGGTCGAACAGCGCGCCCGGCAGCCCGGCGGGCAGCGGCTCGGTCACGCAGCCCGGCAGGTCCAGCTTGGGCTCGGCGAAGTTGTACATGTTGAACAGCACCTGCGTCACCGGGTTGCGCCCCAGGTCGCGCGGGACGCGCAGCGCCTCCACGACGCGCTCCAGCGGCACGTCGCCGTGCGAGACGACCTCGGCGAGCTCGTCGCGGCAGCGGGTCACGTGCTCCTCGAACGACGCCTCGGGGTCCTGGCGCAGCCGCAGCGGCAGCATCCGCACGCACATGCCGATCAGCGACTCGAACGCGACGTGCCCCCGGTCGGCGTACGGGGTGCCGACGAGCAGGTCCCGCTGCCCGGACAGCCGGGCGAGCAGCTGCGCGAACGCGGCCAGCAGCACCGGGTACGGGGTGACCCCCAGCCGGACCGCGAGCCTCCTGACACGGTCTCCGGTCTCGCCGTCAATCTCCGCTGTTCGGAGCGCTCCAAAAAAAGTTTGCACAGGTGGGCGGGGGGTGTCCCTGGGCAGGTCGAGCACCATGGGGGCGTCCCTCAGGTGCTCGCGCCACCACTCGACCCCGTCGCCGTCCGCGCGCTCCCTCGCCCAGCGCGCGTAGTCGGCGAACGACCCGCCCGCGGGGCCCTGCGGGTCGCCGCGGTAGGCGGCGCTCAGGTCCCGGTGGAAGACGTCCTGGGACCAGCCGTCGAAGACGATGTGGTGCGCGGTCACCGCGAGCACGTGGTCGTCCTCGGCCAGCCGGATCAGCCTGGCCCGCAGCAGCGGGTCGCGCGCCAGGTCGAACCGCGTCCGAGCCTCCGTCTCCAGCGCCTTCTCCAGCGCGGCCTCGGGGTGGGGGAGCGCCGAGAGGTCGTCGAGCGGGAGCGGCACCTCGCCGGGCGGGACCACCGTTACGTGGGGCACGCCGTCGCGGGAGGCGATCCGCCAGCGCAGCGTCTCGTGCGCGGCGACCACGGACTCCAGGGCGCTTCGCAGCGCGCCGTGGTCCAGCGGGCCGCGTACGCGTTCGGCCATCGCGATGTTGTGCGCGGGGGTCTCGGGGGCGAGCCGTTCCACGAACCACATGCGCCGTTGCGCGGGCGACAGCGACGGAGGCTCGCCGGACACGGCGCCCTCCGAGGGCGAGGCGTCCCGCGCGGGGGCGTTCCCGACACCGGAGGAGCGTGCGGGGGCCTTCTCGACACCGGAGGAGAGGGCGCCGTAGGTGCGGGCCGCGTAGACGTCCTCGACCGAGATGTCCCGGCCGAGCTCCGCCCTGATGGCCGACACCAGGCGCATCGCCCGCAGCGAGTGCCCGCCGCGCTCGAAGAAGTCGTCGTCGGGGCCGGGGGCGGGGGCGTCGAGCACCCGCGCCCAGATCCCCGCCAGTCCCGAGGCCCCGGTCGCGTCCCCGTTCCCTGCCGTCTCCCCGTCAGTGTCCCCGGACGTCCCGGAGGCGTCCCCGGGGAGCGCGCGCAGGGCGGCGAGGTCGACCTTGCCGGAGGCATTCAGCGGCAGGAAGGGGACGCGCACCACGCGGGTGGGCAGCATGTAGACCGGCAGCCGCCCGGCGCAGTGCACCCGCAGGGCCGCCAGCCCCGGCGCGTCCAGCGGCGCGACGTAGGCGACCAGCTCGCCGGGGGCGTCGACCACCGCCTGCGTCACCTCGGGGTGGGCCCGCACCACCGACTCGACCTCGCCGATCTCGACCCGCTGTCCCTGGATCTTCACCTGACGGTCCAGCCGTCCCATGAAGGCGATCCGGCCGTCCTCCTGCCAGGCGACGTGGTCGCCGGTGCGGTAGAGGCGCGCCCCGGGCAGCGAGCCGGGCAGGGCGTCGAACGGGTCGGGGACGAACCTCTCGGCCGTCATGCCGGGCAGGCCCAGGTAGCCGCGGCTCACCTGGGGCCCGCCGATGTACAGCTCGCCGGGGACGCCGACGGGGCACTCGCGCATGTCCTCGTCCAGGACGTGCGCGCGGCAGCCGCGCAGGGGGTACCCGATCGGCAGCGACCGCTCCCAGGTCCCCGACAGCTCGGTGCCGACCACGCAGACGGTGGTCTCCGTGGGGCCGTACCAGTTGTGGAAGCGGGTGTGCGCCGACCAGCGGGCCACCTGCTCGGGGCCCGGCGGCTCACCGGCCGTGATCAGGTCGCGCAGGTGCGGCAGCCGGGCCGGGTCGACCAGCGGCAGCAGGGCGGGCGGGACGAACCCCCAGGTGACGTCGTGCGCCTCCAGGAACCGCTGCAGGCGGGCCGGGTCGGTCCTGTCCTCGTCCGGCACCAGCTGCACGCAGCCGCCCACGGTGAGCGGCGCGAGCATGTCGAGCACCGAGACGTCGAACCCGAGCGCGGAGAACGCGATCGACCGGCAGGTGCCGTCCAGGCCGAAGTGGGCCGCCGCGGCCGAGGCGAACGCGACCGCGGACGCGTGGCTCACGACGACGCCCTTGGGCCGGCCGGTCGATCCGGACGTGTACAGGACGTAGGCGGCGTTCCCCGGCAGCGCAGGGCCGCCGACGACCTCGCCGGCGATCCCGCCGGTGTGCTCCGCCGCGATTTCGGTCACGCTCCCGGCCGGGATTCCGGTGGCGGTTCCGGCGTGGGTTTCGGACACGGTTCCGGTCGCGGAGCCCGTTTCCGGCTCGACCAGGGGACGCCCGCACCCGTCCAGCAGCATGCGGCCGTGACCGTCGGCCACGACTACCGCGACGCTCGCGTCGTCGAGCACCTCGTCAAGTCGCCTGCGCGGGTGCGCCGGGTCGAGGGGGACGTACGCGCCGCCCGCCATCATGATGCCGAGGACGGCGACGGTCATCAGCGGCGTGCGCCTGGCACAGAGCCCGACCCGGTCCTCGGGACCCACCCCGAGAGCGCGTAGCCGCAGCGCAAGCGCGGTGGCGGCGCCGATCAGCTCGCGGTAGGTGAGGCTGTTCCCCCACTGTCGGACCGCCGGCGCGGAGGGCGTCCGCGCCGCCTGGTCGGCGACGAGATCGCACAGCAGCGCGTCCGGGGCGATGTGGGATGGTCCGGCCGTCCAGGCGGCGGGAGCGGGGGCCGTCGGCGGCGCCGGTGGAGTTGACGACGGACCGTGCAACGAGGCGGACGACGAGTCCCCCCGCATCGCTTCGAGCATTCACCCCCCATAGCCCTAAACAGGGTTTATGCCCTGTCAAGTATTCACAAGCGATAAGCCAGATCATTCCTATTATTTGTGCCATCGGCAGTCAAGGATTGAAAGTTAAACGTGTGTCGGAATGCCGGTTTCGGCCGCACGGGAAGATCGTCGGTCGTTCTCACGCTCCGACATCGCCGCAGTTCACGGCGATATCGTGAACGGAAGGTGACCTGCCGCTTCCCTGCGTCGCAAGTCGTCTCACTCTGTGGACACCGAATGTGGCCGGAGGCTACCAAGAGCAAGTGTCCAAAATGCCAATTTCGGTCTTAGTTCACCGCGCTGTCATTTCGGTCGTACTCTCCGGCGATCCGCTCGGCCTCCTCGTCCGTGAGCCGGTCGATCTCCGCGGCCAGGCACTCCTCCACCACCAGCGCCAGCCCGCGGACCGAGCGCGTGGTGAACAGGGCGTTGAGCGGCAGGTCGACGCCCACGGCCGAGCAGATCCTGGCGACGACCTTGGTACCGAGCAGCGAGTGCCCGCCGACGTCGAAGAAGTCGTCGTCGATCCCGATGCCGTTCCTGCCCAGCACCTCGCACCAGATCTCGTGCACCAGCTCCTCACTCGCGGTGACCGGCCCGGCGGGCGCCGCCCGGGTCTCCTCCTCGGCGGGGGAGGGCAGCGAGGCGCGATCGAGCTTGCCGTTGGGCAGCCGGGGGAAGTCCCGCACCGGCACGAAGAGGCTCGGCACCATCGTGGCGGGCAGCCGCGACGCCAGGAACGCCCGCAGCTCCCCGGCCGTCACCTCCCCGGCCGCCGTCTCTGCGGCCGCTGTCTCCCCGGCCGCCGTCTCCCCGGCCGCTGTCTCCCCGGCCGCCGTCTTTCCGGTCACCGTCTCCGAGCCCGTTCCCGCACCCGCATCCACACCCACGCCCACACCCGCGCCCGCATCCGCACCCGCGCCCGTGTCCACGTACGCGACCAGTGCCCGCCCGCCGGGTGCGTCGTCCCTGACCGCGGCGACCGCCCGCCGCACGCCCGGGTGCGCCGCCAGCGCCGCCTCCACCTCGCCCAGCTCGATCCGCACCCCTCGCACCTTCACCTGCTCGTCCGCGCGCCCGAGGAACTCCAGCGTCCCGTCGGGCAGCCGCCGGACCAGGTCGCCCGTCCGGTAGAGACGCCCGCCCCGGCCGAACGGGTCGGGGACGAACCGCTCGGCCGTCAGGCCCGGCCGTCCCCGGTAGCCGCGGGCGACCCCGTCACCGCCCAGGAACAGCTCCCCGGCGACCCCGGCCGGAACCGGCTCCATCGCCTCGTCCAGCACGTACGCGGTGGTGTTCGCGACCGGCATCCCGATCGACATCGACCCCACGCCCTCCGGCACCCGGTGCGCCAGCGACCAGATCGTCGTCTCCGTGGGCCCGTAGAGGTTCCACAGCTCACCGGCGACCCGGTGGATCCGCCTGGCCAGCGACACCGGCAGCGGCTCCCCGCCGCTGAACACGCGCGGCAGCCCGGCGGGCAGCCGCTCCAGGATCTCCTCCAGCACCGACGGCGGCGCCTGCACCGTCGTCACCCCCGCCTCCGCCACCAGCTCGCCCAGCCCGCCGTTGCCGTACGGGGGAGCCAGCACCACCGCGCCGCCCGCCGTGAGCGGGCCGAAGATCTCCAGCGCCGCGATGTCGAACGACAGCGAGGTCAGCAGCAGCATCCGCTCCCGCTCGGTGAACCCGAGCCCGGTGACCAGGTTCACCACCCCGCGGTGCGGCACCACCACCCCCTTGGGCACCCCCGTCGACCCCGAGGTGTAGATGACGTACGCCGGGGAGTCGGGGGAGACCGGGCCGGGGACGAACTCCGGCGTCCCATTCGTCCCGTTCGCCGGCAGCGCGTCCAGCAGGATCGCCGGGGGGTGGTCCGGCGGCAGCCGGTCCACCAGCGTCGAGCGGGTCAGCAGCAGCGGGCTGCCCGAGTCGGACAGCATGAACCCCAGCCGCTCCGCCGGGTACTCCGGATCCAGCGGCACGTAGCAGCCGCCCGTCTTCAGCACCGCCAGCAGCGCCACGATCAGCTCCGCGCTCCTCGGCAGGCACACCGCGACCGGCGTCTCGGCCCCCACCCCGCGCTCGCGCAGCCGCCGGGCCAGCGCGCCGGCCCGCTCCTCCAGCCGCCCGTAGGTGAGCGTCCCCTCGGCGGAGACGACCGCCGGGGCGTCCGGCGTCAGCTCCGCCCGCCCGGCGATCAGCTCGTGCAGGCAGCGTTCGGGGTAGGAGGCCTCGGGGCCGTGCCAGGAGGCGAGCAGCCGGGCCCGCTCCGGCCCGTCCATCAGCGGCAGCCGGGAGATCGGCGTCTCCGGGGCGTCGACGGCCGCGCCGAGCACCGTCAGGTACGCCGACACCAGGCGGCGGATCGTGTCCTCGTCGAACAGGTCCGTGCTGTACTCGACCCAGCCCTCCATCCTGCCGTCCGGGTTGTGCAGCTCCATGGTGAGGTCGGCCTTGGAGGTGCCGTTGCCGTACCGGCCGCGCCCGTCCACCGCGATCTGGTTGAACCCCACCTGGAACAGCGGCGTCCTGCCGGGGTCGCGGGGCGGGCTCACCGCCTCCACCAGCTTCGCGAACGGCACGTTCTGGTGGTCGAACGCCTCCAGCACGGTCGTGCGGACCCGGTCCAGCGCCTCGCCGAACGCGGGGTCGCCGCCCAGGTCGGTACGGAGCGGCAGGGTGTTGACGAACATGCCGATCAGCGCGTCCAGCTCCGGCAGCTCCCGCCCGGCGACGGGGGAGCCCACCACGACGTCGGTCCGCCCGCTCCAGCGCGCCAGCAGCACCGAGAACGCCGTGAGCAGCACCGTGAACGGCGTGGTGCCCCGCAGCCTCGCCAGCGCGGCCACCCGCCCGGTCAGCTCCTCGGGCACCGCGAAGTCCAGCACCGCGCCCAGGTAGCTCATCTCCGCCGGGCGCGGCCGGTCGGACGGCAGCTCCAGCGGGACGCTCCCGCGCAGCCGCTCCCGCCAGTAGGCCAGGTCGCCGTCCAGCTCGCCGCCGCCCAGCCGGTCGCGCTGCCAGACCGCGTAGTCGGCGTACTGGATCGCGAGCTCGGGCAGCGCGGGCTCGCGGCCCTCGCGCAGCGCCCGGTAGACCTCGCTCAGCTCCCGCCACAGGATTCCGGCCGACCAGGCGTCGAAGACCGTGTGGTGCAGGACCAGCAGCAGCCGTTCCTCCCCGCCGCCCAGCGTGACCAGCCGCACCCGCCAGAGCGGGGCGCTGTCCATCCGGAACGGCCTGCGGGCCTCCTCGGCCGCGACCCGCTCGAACTCCTTCTCCGCCGCCTCGGGGGGCAGCCCGGACAGGTCGGTCCTCGCCACCGAGACCGGCACCCGGCCCGCGATCGTCTGCACCACCCGCTCGTCGCGCAGCTCGAACGCCGTCCGCATCGACTCGTGCCTGCCCGCGAGCACCTCCAGCGCCCGCTCCAGCAGGCCGGGGTCGATCGGCCGCAGAGCGGTCGCCTCCAAGCGGACGGGGATGTTGTAGACGGGCAGGTCCGGCAGGAGCTCGTGCAGGAACCAGATCCGCTCCTGGGCGAACGAAGCGGGAAAGACGTCCATTTACGCGTTCTCCTTCAGGCACTCGCGGAGCTGTTCAGCGATCACGGGCAGGGCGTCCGTCTCGCCCAGGGTGGCCAGCCAGTGCCACTGCTCCAGGGCGTGGCAGAGCCGGTAGAAGGCCAGGCGCTCCGGCCAGTCGTCCGGCAGGTCGCCGTACCCCTCCAGCAGGTACCGCCGCCGTTCCGCGTCACCCCTGACCGCGAAGTAGTCGGTCCGCGCCAGGTCCATCAGCGGGTCGCCGCCCAGCGCGTTCTCCATGTCGATCACCCCGGTCATCCGCAGCGGGCTCCCGGGCCCGTCCTCCCCGGCGACCATGACGTTGCGCTCGTGGAAGTCGTTGTGGCACAGCACGGGGGAGTCGCAGCGCGCCACCAGGTGGCGGTGGCGCGCGACGTACGCGGAGAGCTCCGCGTGCAGCTCCGCGTCCCCGCCGAACTCGGTGAACTGCGCCAGCCTCAGGTCCAGCTGCCCGCCCACGTACGCCTCGTTGGAGCCCTCCTGCGGCCCGTCGATCGGCCCGAACCTCTCCACCCGCACCCCGTGCACCGCCCGCAGCGTCCGGCCCATCTCCCGGTACAGGCCCGCGACCTCCCCGGCAGAGAGCCCGCCGGAGACCTCCGACAGCGGGCGCCCCGGCACCTTCGTCATCACCGCGTACGCGTGCGGCAGGTCGCGCCGCGAGACGTCCCAGTGCACCATCTCGGGACAGGAGGCGCCGCTGCCGCGCAGCAGCTCGTAGACGCGCGCCTCCTTGTGCAGCCGCGCCGCCAGCACGTCCGGGTAGATCTTCACGATGAGCTCGCGGTCGGCGCACCTCACCTCGTACACCGCGCTGATCTCCCCGCCGGTGCGCAGCACCACCTCCCGCACCTCCGCGTCCGGGTACGGGGTGCGCAGCACCGCCTTCGCGCGCTCCAGAGGCAGCGGCATCGTGATCGCCTTGGCGAACGCGGGGGCGGTCCAGGACACGCTCACCCGGTTGCCCGCCCGCTCCCGCAGGATCTGGGCCCCGACCAGGTCGTCGGCGGGGGCGTCCGGCATCTCGTCGTCGAACCGCGACAGCACCCGCGTGCGCATCGAGATCAGCACGTGCGCCGCGATGCCCAGGCCCAGCACGATGTACATGAGCGCCACGCCCCGGCCCGGACCGACACCGATCACCGCGCCCACCGTCGGCGCCAGCGCGCCGCCCTCGACCAGCAGCGGGTTGAGCAGCCGCTCGCCGAGCGGCGCGACCACCGCCATGCCGATCGGCAGCGTCGACCACGACACCATCTGGTTGAGCGACTGCACGCGGCCGTGGAAGCGCTGCGGCACCTTCGTGTGGATGATCGTCAGGAAGGTGCCGTTCACGATCGACAGGCAGCCCCACAGGCCGAACGCCCCGATCCCCACCACCCACGCGGTGGGCTGCAACCCGGTGATCACCGCGAACACCGACAGCCCCAGCGTCGCCAGCATCACCCCGCGCATCCGCCGCCGTCTCGGCCCGCCCCACAGCGCGATCACCATGCCGCCCAGCGTCCCGCCCAGGCCGCCGACGAAGGAGATCTGCCCGGCGACGGTCAGCGTGGAGAACGACAGCACCAGCGGGGTTATCGAGAGCAGCAGCGCCGCGAGCATCACGTTGAGCGTCGCGAAGTAGATCATCGCCGCCCGCAGGTGCCGGTTGCCGATCGACATCCGCAGCCCCTGCCTGATCTCCTTCGACAGGGGCTCCCTGGGCGAGTGCGCCATCGTGTCCGGGAAGCGGATCAGCAGCAGGGCGCCCAGCACGAGCGCGAAGCTCGCCACGTCGACCACGAGGATGCCGCCCAGGCCGATCGTGGAGAGCAGCGCGACGGCCACCAGCGGCGCCGCGAACTGCGCGGTGCCGATCACCATCTGCACCACCCCGGCCGCGTGTCCCATGTACTCCTTGGGGACGAGCTGGGGGAGCGCGGTGGTGAAGCCCAGCCGCTGGAAGATCAGCGCGATCGACAGGCACGCGGTCAGCGGGTAGATGTGCCAGATCTGCAGCGTGTCCGTCCAGAACAGGGCGCCCAGGACGAGCTGCGTGCCACCGGCCATGCAGTTGCCGAGGATCATCATCGAGCGGCGGCTCGACCGGTCCACGATCGCCCCGGCCAGCGGCGCGATCAGCACCCCCGGCATGATCGACAACGCCACGAACAGGGCGAAGTCCACCAGCGACCCGGTGGTCAGGTAGATCCACACCGGGATCGCGAAGTCCGTGATCGCGGTGCCCACCATCGACACCAGCTGGAACGCCGCCACCACCAGGAACCGCCGCAGACTGGGCGGCGGCGCCTTGATTTTCGTCCCGGTTTTAGCGGGTTTATTCCGTACGGGGGGCCGCCCGGGAGCGGGAGCCTTTTTCGCGAGGCCCGGAGCGGAGGCCTCCTTCGCGAGGTCCGGGGCGGAGGCCTTCTCTACGAGGTCCGGAGCGGAGGCCTCCTCCGCGAGATCCGGAGCGGGGGAGTCGACGGAGACCTCCTCGACCCACCAGCCCGCCCCCGGGCCCCGCGAGGGCCGGTCGAGCGTGCCCGCCGCGCCGTACCCCATCGCGATGTGCGTGTTGGTGAGGATCTCCGACAGCTCAGCAGCCCGATATTTCAGGAAATAGTGGCCTGCCTCGTCCAGGATCACCAGCGCCGTCGTGTCACTCAGGAAGTGCCACTCCCGGTAGCGCTCCTGGTAGTAATCGGTCGTCGGGTCCTGCTCGCCCACCACCGAGATGACCGGCGCCCGCAGCCGCTCCACGCGTTCGGCCAGCACCCGCGTGAAGATCTCCTCCGCGATCAGGGTGTCGCGCCGCTGGTTGCGCACCATGAACCGGACCTGCTCGTCGTCCAGCCCCGAGATGTCGGTGCCCATCGACTTCATCCGGTTCTCGTACACCCGGTCGCCGCGCAGCCGGTCGTAGCGCGTCAGCCGCGCCAGCGGCCCGGCGATCCGGCCCCGGGGCCTGGCGAACGGGAAGATCGCCCCGATGTACACCGCCTCCAGCGCGCGGCCCCGCTCCTCCAGACGGCGCGCCACCTCCACCACCAGCGCGCCGCCGATGCCGCAGTGCCCGTACAGGGCGAGGGGGCCCTCGACGTTCTCCAGGATCTCGGTCACGCACAGGTCCGCGACCTCGTCGATCGGCCTGGTCTCCTCGTCCGGCAACCCGGGGTCGTGGCCGGGGAAGGCGAGCGCGTGCAGCGAGCACCCGTCGGGCAGCGCGTCGGCCAGCGGCTGGAAGATCAGCGGGCTGCCGCCGCCGTACGGGATGCACACGTACGTCATCAGCGCGGGCCCCGGCCTGGTCAGCTCGTACAGCAGGCTCCTCGGCCCCGCGGGACCCGCGGGCCGCTCCACCAGGGCCGCCAGCTCGCGCACCGTGGGGTGCTTGAACAGGTCCATCACCCCGACCGCGCGCCCCCCGACCACCGGCAGCGCCTTGCGCATCCGCGCCACCGCCTGGATCGCGACCAGCGAGTGGCCGCCCAGCTCGAAGAAGTCGCCGTCGGCGCCGACCGACTCCACCTCCAGCAGCTCCCGCCAGATCTCGGCGATCGCCCGCTCCACCGGCGTCCGGGGCTCGGCCCCCGGCCCGGCCGCCTCGGCGCTCCGCCGCTCCGGCGCGGGCAGCGCCTTGCGGTCCAGCTTGCCATTCGGGCTCAGCGGCAGCGCGTCCAGTACCACGAACGCCGACGGCACCATGTGGTCGGGCAGCGTCACCTTCGACGCCCGCCGCAGCTCCGCCCCGTCGAGCGCGTTCCCGGCCGCGCGCGCGTTTCCGTTCCCGGCCGCGTTCCCGTTCCCGTTCGCGCCCGTGTTCGCGCCCGTGTTCGCGCCCGGCGTCGTGCCCGTGTTCGTGCCGGTGTCCGCGGGGACCACGTACGCGACCAGCCGCCTGTCGCCCGGCGCGCCGTCCTCCCGGACCGTCACCACCGCCTCGCGCACCCCCGCGAGCCCGCGCAGCACCGCCTCGATCTCGCCCAGCTCGATCCGCTGCCCGCGGATCTTCACCTGGTGGTCGATCCGCCCCAGGAACTCGATCGCGCCGTCGCGGCGGAGCCGTACCAGGTCACCCGTCCGGTACAGGCGCGCCCCGGCCGTCCCGAACGGGTCGGGCACGAACCGCTCCGCCGTCAGTCCCGGCCGGGCGTGGTAGCCCATCGCCACCTGCGCCCCGCCGATGTGCAGCTCGCCGGGGACCCCGAAGGGCACCGGCCGCAGGTGCCGGTCCAGCACGTACAGCGAGGTGTTCTCCACCGGGTGCCCGATCGGCACCGTCGCGTCACCCGGGCGGCACCGCCACAGGCTCACGTCGATCGCGGCCTCCGTCGGCCCGTACAGGTTGAACAGCCCCGTCCCCGGCAGCCGCCCGAAGAACCGCTCGGCCACGTGCGCGGTGAGCTCCTCGCCGCTGCACACCACCCGGCGCAGCGACCCGCACGCCTCGACGCCCTCCTCCTCCAGGAACGCCGCCAGCATCGACGGGACGAAGTGCGCGGTCGTCACCCCCCGGTCCACGATCAGGTCCCGCAGGTACGCCGCGTCCCGGTGCCCGCCCGGACGGGCGAGCACCAGCCGCGCGCCCGTCACCAGCGGCCAGAAGAACTCCCACACCGACACGTCGAAGCCCGCCGGGGTCTTCTGCACCACCACGTCGTCGCCGGTCAGCCCGTAGACGTCCTGCATCCAGCCCAGCCGGTTGCGGATGCCCCCGTGCGTGTTGGGCACCCCCTTGGGCCGTCCCGTCGACCCGGAGGTGTAGATCATGTATGCCGCGTCGGCCGACGTCGCCGACGGCTCCGGGGGAGTGTCCGGCCCGTCCAGCGGATCGTCCAGCACCACCGTCACCACCCGGCCGCCCCGGGGCACCTCCCCGGCCGCGCCCATGACCGCACCCGCACCCGCGCCCATGACCGCACCCGCGCCCATGACCGCATCCGCACCCGGATCCGCGCCCGCGCCCGTGACCGCACCCGCGCCCGTGACCGTGTCCCGCAGGTCTTCGGGGAGCACGTCGAGCACCGCCCGCTGCGCCAGCAGCACCGGCGCCGCCGCGTCGGCCAGCATGAACGCGAGCCGCTCCGGCGGGTACTCCGGGTCCAGCGGCACGTACGCGCCCCCGGCCTTCACCACCCCCAGCAACGCCACCACCAGCTCGACCGACCGTTCCGCGCACACCGCCACCAGGGCGCCCGGCCCCACTCCCAGCCCCCGCAACCGGTGCGCGAGCCGGTTGGCCCGCGTCTCCAGTTCCGCGTACGTCAGGCGCTCGTCCTCGAACTCCAGCGCCACCGCCCGAGGTGTCCTCGCCACCTGCGCCTCGAACATCCCGCCCAGCGTCGCCCCGTCCGCGTACGGCTCGCCGGGACCCGCCGCGCACGCCAGCACCCGCTCCCGCTCCCCGGCGGGAAGGACGTCCAGCTCCGAGATCCGCGCGGCCGGGGCCGCCACCACCGCCCGCAGCAGCGTCTCCAGCTGCGCGGCCATCCCCTCGACCGTGGCCGCGTCGAACAGGTCGCGGTTGTAGACGAACAGCCCGCCCATCCCGTCCGGCTGCTCGCTCAGGAACAGCTCCAGGTCGAAACGCGTCGCCCTCGCCTCGAACAGGCACGGCTCCACCGACAGGCCGGGCCAGCGCGTCCCCTCCCTGCGCCCATAGCTCTGCAGCGCGAAGACCGCCTGGAACACCGGCGACCTGCTCACGTCCCGCTCGATGCCCAGCTCGCCGACCAGCTGCTCGAACGGCAGCTCCTGGTGCTCGTACGCCTCCGTCGTGGTCCGCCTGACCCGCTCCAGCAACTCCAGGAACCCCGGGTCGCCCGACAGGTCCGCGCGCATCGCCAGCACGTTCACGAACATGCCGATCGCGCCCTCCAGCTCCCGCCGGGGACGCCCGCCCACCGGGGAGCCGACCGCGAAGTCGTCCTGGCGCGCGTACCGGCCCAGCAGCACCTGGTACGCCGCCAGCAACACCATGTAGAGGGTCGTGCCGGACTCGCGCGCCAGCCGCGTCAGCCCCTCCAGCAGGTCCCGTCCCATGTCGAAACCGTGCGAGGCCCCCGCGAACGTCTGCTCGCCCCGGCGCCGCCCGTCCAGGGGCAGCTCCAGCGGGACCACCCCGGCCAGCCGCGAGCGCCAGTACGACAGACCGGCCTCGGAGACGGGCCGGTCCCGCTGCCACAGCGCGTAGTCGCCGTACTGCACCGGCGGCTCGGGAAGCTCCGTCCCCGCGTAACAGGCCCCCAGCTCCTCGGCGAGGATGTCGGTGGACCAGCCGTCACCGCAGATGTGGTGCAGCGCCACCAGCAACACATGATCCTCGGCGCTCCCGGTGTCCCCGGCACGCCCGGCATCCACGACGTCCCTGGGGCTCCCGCCGCCCACCCGTACCAGCAGCGTCCGCAGCAGCGGTCCCCGCGCCAGGTCGAACGGCAGCGCCGCCGCGTCGCTCACCAGCCGTATCGCCGACCGCTCGCCGTCCGCCTCCGCCCTCTCCAGCGGAACCTCGACCCGCTCCTCCACCACCGCCGTCGGACGCCCGTCCTCGTCGGCGGGGAAGCGCGTCCGCAGGCTCTCGTGCCTGGCGACCACCGTCCCGATCGCCCGCTCCAGCGCCGCGACGTCCAGCGGTCCGGTCAGCCGCAACGTCATCGGGATCGTGTACGCGGCGGTGCCGGGAGCGAACTGGTCCATGAACCACAGCCGCTCCTGCCCGAACGACAGCGGAGCGTCCCGTCCCGGCGGTCGCCGGGGGATCGTGAACACCGGATCCGGCACGCGACGGCGCAGCCGTTTCTCCAGCAGTGCTCGCTTGGCGTCGGAAAGCTGTGTGCTGCTTAGGGACTGGCCAGGCGAGGACGTCACACGTGTCTCACTTTCGGCAGGGGGCTGAGACGCGCTCCGCGGCCGGGGAACGCGCCAGGTGTCTCCTGGACCGCTTACCTTTCATCAGGATTAATGACATTCATACATATCTGTCTGACCGAGTCGAGATCAACAACACACCCCGATTACCCGCGAGTATCGGCCTCCTCGTACTCCCACGTCCGCAACACCATCGACCGTCCCTTCTCCTCAGAGGGGACGGGCGGCGCGTCCGTCAGGCGGTATCCCGCCGCGCGGGCCACCGCCACGCTCGCCGCGTTGCCGGCCTCGATCTCCAGCAGTAGCCGGGACACCCCCACCGTCTTCCTGGCGAACTCCGTCATCACCCGCACCGCGCCGGAGGCCAGCCCCCGCCCCCGGTAGGCGGCTCCCAGCCCGTAGCCGATCTCCGCGACGTCCAGGCCCAGCCCGCTCAGCATCAGCAGCACCTCGCCCGCGGGCTCGCCCCCGTCCACGGTGATCGCCAGCTGCACCCGCTCCCCGGCCGCCCGCCGCCGCCGGGCCCGCTCCAGGTAGACCCGCGCCGCCTCCGGGTCGAACGGCGAGGCCAGCGGCGTCCAGTACGCGACCTCGGGGTCGTCGAACAGCCCCACCATGGCCGGCAGGTCGCCGTCCTCCCACTCGCGCAGCACCACCCCGTGCCCGCTCAGCCTCACCCGCTCGGGAAGGCACACCCGCCCGACACCGAGATCGCCCCGCTCCGTCCGGCCGTCGCCCGCAGCTCCCACGCCGCCACCTCCCGATACCCCGCTTCACGCCACTTCCGAGCAACCTACTCCGCTCGCGGAGCCGCCATTCGTGCCTTGGTGTCCGGAGTCACCACAAGCTTCGGCCACCTGCCGGTCCACGTCGGTCCACGTCGGTCCACGGGGCCGGGTACGGGGAGCACGGCCGACGGTTTCACAGGAATGCGCGAGGACGCGCGGGGCCACCGGTCGCGTACATGTCGTGCGGGAGATGGCGGGAGACGGCGGAAGGCGCCTAGATCAGCCGATCCCGGACCGATCGGCTCGAAGGATGGTGCCCCGAGTGGGATTCGAACCCACACTGAATGGATTTTGAATCCATCGACTCTGCCGTTGGTCTATCGGGGCGTTTTCCGTCATTTGTCCGGATCTTGGGCGCCGGGTAAGAGCTTACCTAGAAGTAGATCACTCTCGGGCACCGGCGTGGTCCCAATCTAGCGGACGTCGGTACTCTCTTGCTCGTGAGTACGCAGCGGCGAGTGGTGATCGCGGAAGACGAGGCGCTGATCCGCCTCGACCTCAAGGAGATGCTGGAGGAGGAGGGGTATGCGGTCGTCGCGGAGGCCGGGGACGGGGAGTCCGCGGTCAAGCTGGCGATGGAGCAGCGGCCGGATCTGGTGATCCTGGATGTGAAGATGCCCATCCTGGACGGGATCTCGGCGGCCGAGCAGATCGTGTCGCAGCGGATCGCGCCGTGTCTCATCCTCACGGCCTTCTCGCAGCGCGACCTGGTCGAGCGGGCGAGGGACGCCGGCGCGATGGCGTACCTGGTGAAGCCGTTCACGAAGTCGGACCTGGTCCCGGCGATCGAGATGGCGGTCAGCAGGCACCAGGAGATCGCCGCGCTGGAGCGGGAGGTCGGGACGCTCTCGGAGCGGCTGGAGACGCGCAAGCTGGTGGAGCGGGCCAAGGGCCTGCTGATGGAGCGGCACGGGTGGAGCGAGCCGCAGGCGTTCCGCTGGATCCAGAAGGCCTCGATGGACCGCCGGCTGAGCATGCGGCAGGTGGCGCAGATCGTGGTCGCGGACGGGGCGGAGCCCGAGGTAGAGGCCCCGGAGGCCCCGGAGGGCTGATCGGGGTCCTTGGCTCCTTGGGGGCCGTGCCTACGGGGTGCGTTCCGAGGGCGCGGCGCGGGCTCCCGGGCGGTCGAAGTGATCCCTGTGGAGGCCGTAAGGTTGCCAGTGACCACGGCTTTTGTATCTGATAGCCGAAAAGGATCGGTGTTATAACGAAGCGGTAACGGTGGGCCGTCCTGTATCGACCCGTGACATCCGCTAGCTGTACTAACCGACACAACCCCTGGCCACCCGCCAGGGAAGAGCTCTGTGAACTCGGTCCTGACGAAGGGCCGGGCGAAAGGAAGGCAACCTTGCGGCCTAAGACTGCACGCCTCGGTGGAGTGCTTGCCGCCGGTGTGGCGCTCTCCCTTGTCCTCGCCGCCTGCGGCGAGAGCGGCACCGGGACCACGGCGGAAGGCGGCAACACGGCCGCGGCTCCGACCACTTTGAAGATCGGTTTCATCGGCGACCTGACCGGCGACAACGCCGCCATCGTCATTCCGCCGAGGAACGGCGCGCAGCTTGCGATCGACGAGTACAACGCGACCAACCCCAAGGTCAAGGTTGAACTCATTCCCTATGACTCGAAGGCCGACCCGAGCACCGCGGCCAACCTCGCCAAGACCGCCATCCAGCAGGACAAGGTCGTCGGCATCATCGGCCCGGCGTTCTCCGGTGAGTCGCAGCAGGTGCAGCCGATCCTGGAAGAGGCCAAGGTCCCGAACATCTCGCCGTCGGCGACCCGTACGGCGCTGGCCGACGCGGGGATGAAGTACTGGCACCGTGTCGTCGCCAATGACGATGTTCAGGGGCCGGCCGCCGCGGAGTTCGTGGCGCGCGCCGTAGCTCCGAAGAAGGCGTTCGTCATCGACGACAAGTCGCCGTATGGTCAGGGCCTCGCCCAGGCCGTCACCAAGGCGCTCCAGGGCAAGAGCGAGGTCCAGGGTGACTCGTTCGAGGCCACCGCGACGGACTTCTCCTCCACGGTTAACAAGGTCGCGGCGTTCAACCCCGACTTCATCTTCTTCGGTGGTTACTACGCCCAGGCCGGCCCGCTGATCAAGCAGCTTCGGGACAAGGGCGTGAAGGCCCGGGTCATGTCCGGTGACGGTTCGCTGCACACCAACCTCATCGAGGGCGCTGGCACCGAGCAGGCCGAGGGGACTCTGCTCTCCTGCCCGTGCAAGATCGCCTACGCGTGGGCGGAAGCCGACGCCAACTCCAAGAAGTTCACCGAGACTTTCAAATCGAAGTTCTCGGGTCAGCTCCCCGAGATCTATGCCACCGAGGGGTACGACGCGGCTACCGCGTTCCTCAAGGCGATCGGCGAGGGCAAGGTCACGACCGAGGACATCAACAACTACCTCAAGACGGCCGACTTCACGGGTCTCGGCAAGCAGATCAAGTTCACCGAGAAGGGTGAGGTGGCCGACACCAGCGTCTACATCTACCAGGTAAAGGACGGCCAGGTCGTCTCCGTGGGTGACGCCAAGGACGCGGCGCTCAGCTAGTCCGTCCTGGACTTGCCGGTCATCGTGCCGCGCGAGGGCGGGGGCGCCGCGGCGCCCCCGCCTCTCACGTAGCAAGGGCCACTCCTCATTCCTGAAAGCGACGAACGTGTTCGAAAACTTCCATAATCTGGTCACCCAGTTCTGGCCTCAAACGGTCGACGGCCTCATCAAGGGGTCGATCTACGGCCTGGTCGCTCTTGGCTACACCATGGTCTACGGCGTCCTGCGGCTGATTAACTTCGCGCATTCTGAGATCTTCATGATTGGCACGGTGGCCTCGCTCGCCGTGCTCACCGGTCTTGGAGTCGTCGCTCCGGCCACCGGCCTCGGCCTCGTCGGGCTGTTGATCCTCATGGCGTTGATGTCCATGGCCGCCTCGGGCGGGGCAGCCGTGCTCCTTGAGCAGATCGCCTACCGGCCGCTTCGCAAGCGTGGCTCCTCGCGGCTGGCGGCGCTGATCTCCGCCATCGGCGCCTCACTGTTCCTGATGGAGTTCTTCGCGCTCGTGGTCATCCCGTGGCTGTTCGACCGCCCGGGGCAGGGGAAGAACATCGTCGGCGTCAAGCGCTTCCTGGCGCGCGACGAGGCCTTCTCGATCGGTGATGTCGTTGTCCGCAACGACCAGCTGCTGGTCTTCCTGGCCGCGGTGGTCATGATGATCCTGCTGGACCTGCTGGTGAACCGTACGAAGATGGGGCGTGGTATCCGGGCGACTGCCCAGGATCCCCAGACCGCGGTTCTGATGGGCGTGAACATCGACAGGATCGTCCGTCTGACCTTCCTCATCGGTGGGGCGATGGCCGGTATCGCGGGCATGCTGTACCTGCTCGAGTACGAGGTCACCAAGTTCAACGTGGGCTTCCTGCTCGGTATCAAGGCCTTCACCGCCGCCGTGCTCGGCGGCATCGGAAACATCCGCGGAGCACTGCTCGGCGGCTTCGTGCTGGGGCTGGTGGAGAACTACGGGGCCGCCTTCTTCGGCACGGCCTGGCTTGACGTGGTGGCTTTCGTCATTTTGGTCCTGGTGCTTCTGTTCCGCCCGACCGGCATCCTCGGTGAATCCCTTCAGGTGGCACGCGCATGAACAAGCTCCGACAGACCGTCTCCGGCCCTTTCGACGCGGTGCGCAACTGGTGGTGGTACAAGGCGTCCGGCTGGCAGCGCGCCATCGTCTACGTCGCGCTGCTCGTCCTCGCGTTGTCGTTGCCCTCCCTCCCGGTCGCGAGTTTCATGTCGCCGCATGTGGAGTGGCAGAGCCTGCTGTTCTTCCCGATCGGCGTCTACGTCCTGCTCGCGCTCGGCCTCAACATCGTGGTCGGTCAGGCGGGTCTCCTGGACCTGGGATTCGTCGCGTTCTACGCGATCGGCGCCTACTTCCTGGCCTATCTGGGCACCGAGTCCGGCTGGAACTTCTGGGTGATCCTGCCGATCGCCGTGCTGATGGCGGCGGTGTCGGGGATCATCCTGGGCGCGCCCACGCTGCGGTTGCGCGGCGACTATCTGGCGATCGTCACACTGGGCTTCGGGGAGATCGTCCGTATCACGGCGATGAACACCGAGGCGATCGGCGGCACCAACGGCATCGCCGGCATCCCGCACCCGCCGAACATCGAGGGCGTCTTCTTCTTCGGCGAAGAGGTCTTCAAGTACGGCCTGCTGGATTCGAAGCCGTACTACTACCTGCTCGTGCTGCTCTGCGCGGTCGTCATCATCCTGTCCGTCCGGTGGAACAACAGCCGGGTGGGCCGTGCGTGGGCGGCCATCCGTGAGGACGAGGACGCCGCCGAGGTGATGGGTGTCCCGACGTACAAGTTCAAATTGCTCGCGTTCGCGATCGGCGCGGCCATCGGCGGGGCCACCGGTGTGTTCTGGGCGGGCAAGACCGTCTCGATCGTGCCGCAGGACTTCCCGTTCATGTTGTCGGCGACGATCCTGGCGGCGGTGGTGCTCGGAGGTTCCGGAAACATTCCGGGTGTCATGCTCGGCGCGTTCATGGTGGCCTGGCTGCCGGAGCGGTTCCGCGGTTTCGAGGAGTACCGCATCATGGTCTTCGGCGCCGTCCTGGTCGCGATGATGGTTTTCCGGCCGGAGGGCCTGTTGCCGTCGAGGCGGCGTAAGGCCGAGCTGAAAGACGGAACGGGCGGTATGGGCAGTCTGGGAGCCGAAGTCGGTGGCCCGGACAGCGTCGAGGCCGCGGAGGTGGCGAAATGAGCGAGCCCAGGGAGCTTCTGCGCCTGGACAAGGTGCTCATGCAGTTCGGTGGTGTGACCGCTCTGCGTGAGGTGGAGCTGGACGTGCGCGAGGGAGAGATCTTCGCGCTGATTGGACCGAACGGCGCGGGCAAGACCACGGTGTTCAACGTGATCACCGGTGTCTACCGGCCGACGCGCGGCGAGATCCACTTCGACGGCGACCGGATCGACGGCATGAAGCGTTTCAAGATTACCAAGCGTGGCATCGCCAGGACCTTCCAGAACATCCGGCTTTTCCATAACATGACGGCGATCGAGAACGTGCTGGTGGGCGCCGACGCGCACCACCGGACAGGCATGATCAGTGCGGGTCTAGGACTGCCGCTGCACCGGCGCGAGGAGCGCGAAGGTCACGCGCTGGCCGAGGAACTCCTCGACTTCGTCGGCATCTCCGGCCGTTCACGGGAAGTGGCAAAGAACCTCCCGTACGGTGACCAGCGTCGTCTGGAGATCGCCCGGGCGCTGGCGACCAACCCCAAGCTGCTGCTGCTCGACGAACCGGCGGCGGGCATGAACCCCAACGAGAAGGTCGAGCTGCAGGGCCTGATCCGCAGGATCCGTGATTCCGGCCGTACCGTCCTGCTCATCGAGCACGACATGAGCTTGGTGATGGGTATCAGCGACCGGGTCGCGGTGGTCGACTTCGGACAGAAGATCGCTGAGGGGCTCCCTGCCGACGTGCAGCGGAATCCCAAGGTCATCGAGGCGTACTTGGGAGTTCCCGCAGATGCTTCTTGAAGTCAATGACATCAACGTCCATTACGGAAAGATTCAGGCGCTCAAGGGCGTGTCTCTAGAAGTGGCCGAGGGAGAGATCGTCACGCTCATCGGCGCCAACGGCGCCGGCAAGACGACGACCCTGCGGACGATCTCCGGGCTGCGTGGCCTGACGTCCGGGTCGATCACCTTCGACGGCCAGGACATCACCAAGATGCCCGGCTACAAAAGGGTGATCGCGGGGATCGGGCAGTCTCCCGAAGGGCGCGGGGTGTTCCCCGGCATGACGGTGCACGAGAATCTGCTCATGGGCGCCTACGCTCGCAAGGGTGACCTGAGCAAGGACCTCGACGAGGTCTACGAGCTCTTCCCCCGCCTGGCCGAGCGTAAGACGCAGATGGGCGGCACCATGTCGGGCGGTGAGCAGCAGATGGTCGCCATGGGGCGGGCGCTGATGAGCAAGCCCAAGGTGCTGCTGCTGGACGAGCCGTCGATGGGCCTGGCGCCCATGCTGGTCGCGCAGATCTTCTCGATCATCGAGGAGATCAACCGGCGCGGTACGACGGTGTTGCTGATCGAGCAGAACGCCACCCAGGCGCTACAGGTCGCGCATCGCGCGTACATCCTGGAGACGGGAAGAATCGTGAAGAGCGCTCCGGCGTCGGACCTGCTGGACGACCCCGCCGTCCAGGCCGCCTACCTAGGGGCCGGGCTGGAGCACTGAGTAGTGTCCAAGAGGTCCAGCCGGTGGCTGGGCCTCTTTTTGCTGGGCCTTGATTTGTGATGCCAGACAGCACGGTTATCAAGGTCAGGCATCCGGCTGATCTACCTCGCTGTTAGCCGGATGCGTCATCGTTCATATCACGGCTATGATCTCCGGCCGGTGAGATCGACATCGGCTCCTTCGTCTATATATCACTCATGAGGGTGTGGACGATAACTCCTACGATGCTGGCTCTGGGAACGTATCCCATGTCTCGGGAATCATAGCTACGGTTACGATTGTCGCCCAGTAGGAAAAACTGCTCCATGGGAACTACAGGGCAGAGTTGCGAGGCGATCTGCTCGACAAGATGCTCGGGGACATTTTCGCCCGGGATCGCGGCCACTCGCTTCACCATGCGGACGCCGCCCGTTGCTCTTCTTACCCGAGCCGACAGCTTTGAGGTGTCCAGAAGTACGCAGGTTCCTCGCTGAATCCACCGTCGATGGATTCGGCTGACGAGAACTTTTTGCCCGTTTCTTAGATGAGGCTCCATGCTGGACCCGTCTATTGTCACAAGAATAAAGTTGGCGCGCACCACCACAAATAGCCCCAGAAAGAACGTGACGACTCCGAGGGCGACTTCCATGGCAGCTCACCTCCCGTGCAGCTGGGCTGCCGGCACGATAGCCGACAGCCCAGTGGTCATTCTCTTTATCAAATTATGACGTGCAGCACTGACCGCAGTAGAATGCGCAGTCACAAAGAACGTCGTTGCCGACGCGACGACACCAGTTGTTGTACTGGTTGTTGTCGAGGCAGTAACACTTCCCCGCCCAGTAAGCCTTCGCCGACTCCTGAGGAATCAGGTAGGCGATAAGGTTGTTCTTGATGAATCTCGTGACGTTGGTCATTTTTTCACCTCCTTCGCGACTTGTGATCACGACTATGCGGTAACGGGAAGGTCGGCGGCTGATCGAGCGGCTACCTTGACGAATCCCGATCCGTTGACTGTGAAAATTGCCGGCATGGAATCGACTTCGAACGCATCTGCGATCTCTTTGCTGTTGGGGCCCGAGATCACATCGCTAAAGGGCGAAAGCTGGCCAGCCATCTCCTTGCCTTCAAGAGGAGAACTTCCTATGAGGACTGAGATCACCGATGTGCGCTCTTTTTGCGTCTTTTTGACGTAGTCGACCAGTTCTGGGACGGCTTCGACGCATGGAGGGCATTTTGGTGAGAAAAAGGCGATGATCGTTTCGTCCTGGAGATTGTCCGATTCGAGCTTCCTGCCGTCCGGGGTGCTTATGGAAAAGCCCCGTACCTTGTCGCCGGCTTGAAGAGATTTGGAGGCACGATTTCCGTGCGTGGCTATCTCTCTTAGGAGCTTGGAGTGCATTTCCAGTTTGCGGGCCACGCCTAGTGTGAAGAACGTGTTCAGTGCGATAAGCACGGCAGAAAGAATCGTGAAGGCGGTATAGATTTCCAATTTAATAGACACCCCTTTCGGTATGACTGGATTATTTTAATATTCAGAAAAATCGAAAACTTCAAAGGCGTCGATGATCACGATACATAAAGAGGGAATTGCAAGTCAAGCTATTGACTTGTAGAATTTTCTCATGTATAGGCATTTTGGTTGACCTGTCACTACCCTGCGTTCCAATGCATTGTCTTTCTGTAACGATTGAGGCGAGTGTTTATTGTGGTTGTTGTAGGGGTAATCTCTCTAGCTCCGCGGGTATGGTTAGGCGAGTCGCCAGTGGATTCAGCGCTCCTTCTGGGGGTACCTATTTCCCTACTGGAATGTAGGGATTCACGATGATATTGCTTGAGTGGGGCAGGGCAACATGTATGTCACCGTGCGACTTGCGCTTCGGGTATGTGGCGGGTTCTGATGGTCTGTGCGACCTTGGAGCTTCGGTTTCCTGTCGTACGACTATGTGAGGAGGCGGTTTGTGGAGTACTTGGCGGTGGGAGCCCGCTGCTTGATCGGGGTGGTGTTCCTTGCCTCGTTCATCAGTAAAGTGGTGAGTCGTGCGGCGTTCGAGGCCTTCGTGGATTCGATTGGTGACATGCGTTTGCTGCCGGCGGTGCTGGTTAAGACGGCCGCTGTGATCGTAGTGGTCACCGAATGTGCCGTCTTTCTGTTACTCGCAGTACCGACGCCGTTGACAGCTGTGACGGGGTTCGTGGCCGCGGCGATTATGCTCACGGTTTTTGGTGTGGGCATCCTTTCAGTGATCCGCCGAGGCGTGCGTGCCTCCTGTCAATGTTTCGGTAGGTCGACCGCTCCGCTTGGCCTGCGGCACGTTCTGCGGAATGTTGTTCTCGTGAGCGCCGCCACGGTTGGTGCCGTAACCACGATGCTCATGGCTCCCGCTCAGGGGTGGACGGCGGCAGTGGCGGTTGCTGGAGGCCTGGTGATGGGAGGACTGGTCATCATGTTCGACGACATCGTGATGCTGTTCCGCCCCGTCGATGAAAGTTTGGATAGCGTCCACAGTGTTCGATGAGACACACGAACGTGCTGAGGTCGGCCGGGATGGGAGCATGAGAAGAGGGGGGCGGGCCTCGGCCGTGATCAGGAGAATCCTTCCTGCCTTTCTGCTGGCCGTAGAGGCTGCGCCCAGGTCGATGCTGTTTTACGTAACCGTCAGCCTCGCCGGCGGTGTCATTCCCGTTGTAAGTGCTTGGTTCACCAAGATGCTCATCGACGCCTTGACGGCTGGCGCCAGTTTCAGTGTGATCATCCTGCCTATGGCTGGTTTAGGGGTGGCTGGTGTGCTCGCCACCACTGTGCCGCAGATCACGCAGTATCTTCGCGCGGAGATGGGGCGCCAGGTCGGACTACTGGCACAGGACAGACTGTTTACTGCGGTGGGTGGCTTCATAGGGCTGGGGCGGTTCGAGAACCCGTATTTTTTGGACCGGTTGAGGTTGGCGCAGCAGGCAGGCGGTGTAATGCCCAACCAGGTCGTCGATGGCATGCTTGGATTTGGCCGGTCAGTTGTCACCGTGGCAGGGTTTCTCGGTTCGCTATTGCTGCTTAATCCCTTCATGGCTGCGCTTGTGTTGTTGGCAGGGGTGCCAACGCTGATCGCTGAGATCACGTTGTCAAGGCGACGGGCTCGAATGTTCTGGGAGACTGGCCCGGCCGAACGGCGGGAAATCTTCTACAGCCAGTTACTGTCCAGTGTGGAGGCTGCCAAGGAAGTGCGCCTGTTCGGTGTAGGAGCTTTCCTACGTGAACGTATGCTGACTGAACGACGTGCGACCAATGCCGCGAAGCGAGGTATCGACAAGCGGGAGTTCTTCCTTCAGACAGGGATCGGACTGTTGGCGGCGATGACGTCCGCGGGGGGATTGCTGTGGGCGGTCAGTGCCGCGTTCGCGGGACGGCTTTCGGTCGGTGATATCACGATCTTTATCGCTGCGGTGGTGGGTGTCCAAGGAGCATTAGCTCTCATGGCAGGCGAGATCGCTCGCACTCATCAGGCGTTGTTGATGCTCGACCATTATCTCGCGGTGACCACCGGGGGCCCCGACCTGGAGATTGCTGAGGCGGTACGATCGTTACCCATGATTCGCCGAGGCATTGAGCTGCGCGATGTGTGGTTTCGCTACTCCGACGATCACCCGTGGGTGCTGAGGGGGGTCAGTCTGCACATCCCGTATGGGAAGGCGCTTGCTTTAGTCGGAGTGAACGGCGCCGGAAAATCCACTCTGGTCAAACTGCTGTGTCGCTTCTATGATCCTACCCGAGGTGCAATCCTGTGGGATGGCGTTGATATTCGGCACGTCGCGGTCGCCGATCTGCGTAGCCGGATCGGTGCGGTATTCCAGGATTATATGCACTATGATATGACGGCCGAAGAGAACATTATTCTCGGAGATTTGGATGCCATTGAGGACACTGGGCGGATCCGGGAGGCCGCGAAGCGAGCAGGAATTCATGACAAACTGTCCAGCCTGCCTCGAGGCTATGAGACATTGCTGTCGCGTATGTTTTTCATGGAGTCGGACAAGGTCAATCCCGAAACTGGAGTCATCCTATCCGAGGGGCAGTGGCAGCGGCTCGCGCTGGCTCGCGCTTTTCTTCGTGAGCAGCCCGACCTGATGATCCTCGATGAGCCTTCAGCGGGCCTCGACGCCGAAGCGGAACATGAGATCCACACCTCGCTCAAGAGGCACCGTGCCGGACGGACGAGTGTGCTCATCTCCCATCGGCTTGGCGCCGTGCGTGACGCCGATCTCATCATTGTCCTGTCTGGCGGACGGATCCTGGAATGCGGCGACCATGACACGCTGATGACGAACCCCGGGGAATACGCTCGGCTGTTCGAGCTGCAGGCTTCCGGGTACCAGTCGCACGTCGAAGGCAGGCTCGCATAGTGGAAGAAGGGGGCTTGGCCTTCGTCTCTACCTCGAGCCGGGATCTTGCCGTGGCACACCACGTACGCCGGGGTGGACAGCATGAAGATGAGGACCTCGGCCTGCCTCATCGCCCTGGCGGTGAGGGTGATCATACTGTAGACAAACTTCCGATGGTGTTGCGCTGGTCAAAGCGGCAATTGGCTCTAATGTCCTACGTCAGAAATTCGTCGGCAATATCTGGCTAAGGATTCGAGGATCTCCTCGGCGGTCTTCTTCCAGACAAACGGGCGCGGGTTATCGTTCCAGTCGTCGATCCAGGTGCGGGTGTCGGCCTCCAGGGCTTGCACGCTTTTGTGCACTCCGCGCCGGATCATCTGGTCGGTCAGGAAGCCGAACCAGCGCTCGACCTGGTTGATCCAGGAGGAGCCGGCCGGGGTGAAGTGTAGGTGGAAGCGGGGATGGCGGGCCAGCCATGCTTTGATCGTCGGGGTCTTGTGGGTGCCGTAGTTGTCGCAGATCAGGTGGACGTCCAGGTCCGCGGGGACGCTCTTGTCGATCGTGATCAGGAACTTCTTGAACTCGGCGGCGCGGTGCCGGCGGTGCAGTTCACCGATGACGGTGCCGTCGGCGACGTTGAAGTCGGCGAACAGGCTGGTGATCCCGTTGCGGATAGTCATGGGTGCGCCGCTCGGGCATGCCCGGCATCATCGGCAGCACCGGCTGTGAGCGGTCCAGGGCCTGGATCTGGGACTTCTTGTCCACGCACAACACCACGGCCCGCTCGGGCGGGTTGTGATACAGCCCCACAACGTCGACGATCTTCTCCACGAACAGCGGATCGGTCGATAGCTTAAAAGTGCCGGCCTGGTGGGGTTTGAGGCTGAAGTCGCGCCAGATCCGCCCGATCGTGGACTTCGACAGTCCGCTGCGGGCGGCCATCGAGGTCCTCGACCAGTGGGTGGCGTTCTTCGGCACTTGCTCCAAGGTCGTCACCACCACCTGCTCGACCTGATCCAAGGTGACTGAGGGCGGGCGGCCGGGGCGCTGCTCGTCCATCAGCCCCTCCGTCGGAGCCAGACGAACCGCCGCCGCCATTCGGAGACCGTGTCGCGGTGGATCCGCAGGGCGGCGGCGATCTCGATGTTGTCCAGACCGTCCGCACACGCCAGCACGATCTTCGACCGCATCGCCAGGACTTGTGAGGACTTCGCACGCAGGGTCCAACGTTCCAACGTGGCACGCTCATCAGCGGAAAGCGTCACCGGAGTCTTGGGCCGTCCCGTCCGCGCCATGCAGCCCATTCCAGACTTAGCCGACGAACTTTAGACGCGGTGCACTAGGAGCTGTTTGAGGTTCGGATCTATGTGAGGCCCGGGTGGTGGGCTGGTTGTGGCTGGTAGAACTCGGAGGTGGCGCGCTTTGATGTGACGGATGCCGAGTGGGCGTTGATCGAGCCGTATCTGCCGGTGGCGGCTACTGGGCCGCTTCCTCGGCGGGTGCGTGATCAGTTCAACGGGATCTTGTGGCGGTTTCGCACCGGGTCGGGCTGGCGTGACGTGCCGGAACGGTATGGGCCGTGGTCCACCCTCTACTCCCGGTTCAACGGCTGGGCTAAAGCCGGGGTGTTTCAGGGGTTGATGGAGGCGCTGATCGCCGAGGCCGCTTCGCGCGGGCAGGTCGGGCTGGAGGTGGTCAGCGTGGACTCAACAATCGTGCGGGCGCATCAGGAGTCGGCCGGGCTGGCGGTGGCCGGGGAGACTCTGGATGCGCTGGAACAGGCGCTGACCGAGGAAAAGGGGGCTCCGCTGGCGGAGCAGCCACCGGTGCTGCGAGTGATGCATCGCAGGTCACACCCAGCGCGGACAACGCGGACACGTCGTCCGCGCCGGATCGTGCCGCTACGCGGCGACGCCGAAGGGCCCGCGCGGCGGCTGCCGGGCTCGGCCGATCCCGGGGCGGGCTGAGCAGCAAGGTCCATGCCGTGGTCGACGCGGCCGGGCGGCCGCTCGCTTTCGTGCTCACGCCTGGGCAGGCAGCCGACTGCCCGCACTTCGTCACCGTCCTGGACAAGATCCGCGTCCCCGGCCGGGTCGGCCGGCCGCGTACCCGCCCGGCCGCGGTGGCCGCCGACAAGGCCTACTCCTCCAAGGGCAACCGCGTCTACCTGCGCCGACGCCGGATCACCGCGGTCATTCCGGAAAAGAACGACCAGCAGGCCAATCGGAAGAGGAAAGGCTCGGCTGGCGGGCGGCCCGTCGGTTTCGACCCGGACCTTTACCGGCAGCGCAACACCGTCGAACGCTGCTTCCAGAAGATCAAGACCTGGCGCGGGTTAGCCACCCGCTACGACAAAACCCCGGAAAGCTACGAGGCCGGACTCCACCTGCGCGGCTCGATCATGTGGCTGAAACTCCTCACCTCACCCACATGATCCAAACCCCGAACAGCTCCTAGGCGGCGGTACACCGGGATGGCATGCGCCGCCATCAGGTACGCATATCGGTTCGCGGACTGATCCAGAGACTGACCGCCACTGCCCCAACGGAGCAGGGCGCGCTGCGCGCTGTCCCGCCATCGGTGCTTACCTCATCGGGAGGACGGAGGCAATGGAATGTCTCGCTGCTGGGTGTCCATCTTGAGGCCGCCGACCGCGCTGGTGACCGTGCCAGTGAAGCGGATCGCCTTGACGGCCGTCTCCTTGGGAATGTCGTAGATCAGGTCCATCTCGAGCACGTTGCCCGCCCCCATGGAGATCTTGAAGCCCTGGCGTTTGACATTCATCGCGTTGATGTCGATCTTGTGGGCCTGGCCGTCTGCGGTGAGAAGGAACTGAGCTGTCCCGTCGAACTCCTGTCGGTCGCGGTCAGCGTTCTGGATCTGAACCCGGACGTAGACGTACTGGCCCTTAGCTGGCCATTCGGCGTGAGTGCCCACTACACAGCACATGCCGGTGCGTAGCCCAATCGGGGTGATTTTAAGTTTGCCGACCGCGGCGACCGCCTGCTTGAGCGGGACCTCGAAGTCGCGTACGGAACGGGGTGTCAGACTGTAAGGGGGCAGCGGGGTTGCCGGAGGGGAGGTGGCTGCCGCGGGTCCGGTCCCGGCCCCGGTGCAACTGGTGAGGATGGCGCAAGCGAGAGCGGCGCCGGGGAGCATAATCCGGATTTTGCGCACGTTAGGCAACGTAGCCGAGGCGGAGGCGCTGGTTCAATATGCTTCCAAGATCCCGAGAGGGCGGGGCGGGCATGGTTTTCCGAAGTGTGCGGGTCCGCCCAGGTATGAGCTCGGCATCAACCCCGCCCCGCTTGCGGCAAGCGGGATCCCGCGTAGTCGCAGGCCATGGGATGGCTGACCCCGCAGGCGTCGCGTCCCCACCCGCGCCGGGAAGGACTATCGAACGCAGGAGGCTCCCGATGCGGTTGTTGTCCGAATTGTGTCGTACTGGTGATCTGCATGATTATGCAGGTGATGAAGCATGACCTCCACTGAGGTATCCATACAAGAAGCGACATTGACCGTAAGGAGGCCTTCGTGGGCCTGAGTTTTGTTTCCCGTCGTGCGATGGCGGTGGGCGCCATGGTCGTCGCCGGTGCGCTCGGCCTTTCGGCCTGCGGTGGTGGCGAGTCCACCTCCGCCAGTCCGAGCGATGGTGCCTCGGCAAGCGCTCCCGCGGCTGCGGCCGGTCCCAAGCTCGTCACTCCCGGCAAGCTGACGACCTGCACGAACCTTCCGTACGAGCCCTTCCAGTTCAAGGACGGCGACAAGGTCGTCGGCTTCGACGTGGACATCGTCGACCTGGCCGCCAAGAAGCTCGGGCTGACGCAGGAGATCGTCGACATCGACTTCGCCATCATCAAGAGCGGCGCGGCGATGGCCACCAACAAGTGTGACGTCGCCGCCGCCGGCATGACGATCACCGAGGAGCGCAAGGCCAACATCGACTTCTCCGAGCCCTACTTCGACGCCACGCAGGCTCTGCTGGCCAAGAAGGGCAGCGGCGTCAAGACCCTCGACGAGGTGAAGGCGAAGGGCCTCAAGCTCGGCGCCCAGGCCTCCACCACGGGCCTCGACTACGTCAAGGAGAAGGGTCTCGACCCCAAGGAGTTCGCCGACTCTCCCAAGGAGCTGCTCGGCCTGCAGTCCGGCCAGGTCGACGTGATCGTCCAGGACCTCCCGGTCGTCCTGACCTGGCTGAAGAAGCCCGAGATCGCCGACAAGTTCGAGCTGGCCGCCAGCCTCGACACCGGCGAGCAGTACGGCGTCGGCCTCAAGAAGGGCGCCGACCCGATCCTGCTCAAGGCGATCAACGACTCGATCACCGAGGCCAAGGCCGACGGCACCTACGAGCAGATCTTCGTCAAGTGGTTCGGTAAGAAGCCCGGCGAGCTCGGCTAATCGATGACCGACCAGCCGACGACGGCAGAGCCCACTCCCGCCGGGGGCGCCCCCGGCGGGAGTGGGCTCAGTCCCCGCAAGAAACAGCAGATCAGTCGCGGCGTCCAGTACGTCGTACTGGTCGCCGTGGTCGTCTTCCTGGCCCTGAACATCAACTGGGTCGATCTCGGGAAGAACTTCACCAGGCTCGACATCGCCGAGCAGATGCTTCCCGAGCTGTTCACGGTCGCGCTGAAGAACACGATCATCTACTCGGTCGGCGGCTTCGTCTTCGCCTTCCTGTTCGGCCTGCTCTTCGCTCTGATGCGGATGTCGTCCGTGCGGCCCTACCGGTGGATCGCGGTCGTCTACATCGAGATCTTCCGGGGCCTGCCCGCGCTGCTGATCTTCCTGCTCATCCTGTTCCTGCCGCTGGCCCTCTCGGGCTTCGAGGTGCCGGGAGGCACGTACGGGCAGGGCATCCTGGGCCTGGCGATCGTCGGCTCGGCCTACATGGCCGAGACGCTCCGCGCCGGGCTCCAGGCGGTGCCCAAGGGGCAGATGGAGGCGGCGCGTTCGCTGGGCATGTCGTACACACGGGCCATGGTCAGCATCGTCATCCCGCAGGCTCTGCGCATCGTCATCCCGCCGACGACCAACCAGTTCGTGTCCCTTCTCAAGGACTCCTCGCTGGTGTTGTTCCTCGGCGTCTCCGGTGACTACGTCGAGCTCACGAAGTTCGGCAACGACACGGCCTCGACCTTCGCCAACGCCACGCCCATCCTGGTCGTAGGTGTGACGTATCTACTGGTCACGATCCCGCTGGGTTACCTCGCGTCCCGGCTGGAAGGGCGACAGGTGAGGGGACGGTGACAGTGAATCCAGCGAATCCAGCGAACCCGGTGCCTCCGGACGCTCCGGCGGCCCCGGCGACCCACGCGGTCGAGATCCGTGACCTGCACAAGTACTTCGGCAAGAACGAGGTCCTGCGGGGCATCGACTTCGCCGTCGACCCCGGCCAGGTGGTCTGCGTCATCGGCCCCTCGGGGTCGGGCAAGTCCACGCTGCTGCGCTGCGTGAACCTGCTGGAGCAGCCCACGTCGGGCAAGGTCGTCGTCAACGGCGTGGAGCTGACCCACCGCGACGTCGACATCGACGCCGCCCGCCGCGGCGTCGGCATGGTCTTCCAGCAGTTCAACCTCTTCCCGCACATGACCGTCCTGCAGAACGTGATGATCTCGCAGCGCCGGGTGCTGAAGCGGGGCAAGGCGGAGGCCGAGCGGATCGCCAGGGAGAACCTGGACAAGGTCGGCATCGGAGAGAAGTGCGACGCCTTCCCCGCCCAGCTCTCCGGCGGGCAGCAGCAGCGCGTGGCCATCGCCAGGGCCCTGGCGATGAGCCCGGCGCTGATGCTCTTCGACGAGCCCACCTCGGCGCTCGACCCCGAGCTCGTCGGCGACGTGCTCACGGTCATGCGCAAGCTCGCCGAGGAGGGGATGACCATGCTCGTGGTCACCCACGAGATGGCGTTCGCCCGCGACGTGGCCGACCGGGTCGTGTTCATGGACGGCGGCGTGATCGTGGAGGACGGCACCCCGGAACAGGTGATCAGCGCTCCGCAGCACGAGCGGACGAAGACCTTCCTGCGCCGCGTGCTCGACCCGACGCACACCGACATCTGAACCTCGGACTTACGACGGTTCCGCCGGTTCCGCAGACTTTGCCACGTACGGCCCGCGCCCACCCGGCGCGGGCCGTACGCGCATCACGGAGCCGGAGCGTGGGCGGGGACGCCGGGAAGCAGAGGGGGAGAAGCGGGAGAGGGCGGGAACGGATCCCGCGCCGCCCGCGGGCCCCGCGAGCGTCGTCGCCACGGGCGTCGTCGGACAGTCGGACGGGGAGAACCCGGTCGCCGGAACGGGGCGAGCCCGGGGGAGGCCTTTGGCGCCATACGGAGCTTCCCCGACCCCGTACGTTTTCTACTCGGCCTCCCCGCGGGCATCGCCGTCACCCACGGTAGCGGACTCGTCGCGCCGAGAGGGCAAAAAGGCGGTCCGAATATGATCGAGGACGAGATGTGATCGGACGATCGGCAGACGTGATCGGGGGGTGACCGGGGCGGTCAGGCGTCGCGCAGCATGCACGTGAGGCGCGAGGTGCACACCCGGCGGCCCTGCTCGTCGACGATCTCGATGTCGTAGGTGGCGAGCGTACGGCCGCCGTGGATCCGGGTGGCCACCCCGGTGACCAGCCCGGACGTGGCCGAGCGGTGGTGGGTGGCGTTGATCTCGATGCCCATGGCGATCCGGCCGGGGCCCGCGTGGATCGCCGCGCCCGTCGAGCCCAGGGTCTCCGCCAGCACGCACGAGGCGCCGCCGTGCAGCAGGCCGTAGGGTTGGATGTTGCCCTCGACCGGCATCGTGCCGACCACGCGTTCCGCGGTGGCCTCGGTGATCTCGATGCCCATCCGTTCCACCAGCGTGTTCCTGTGCGATGCGCCGAGCGCCTCTTCGATGCGCCGGGCGGCTTCGTCGCGGTCTGTCACGGTCAAGGGGGCGTCTCCTGTCGTACGAGGCCAGGTTTTCTGTCGCACCAGGAGACTAGGCTTTCGGTGTGCCGAAGAGCGAAGCGACCCCCACTCGTCCGTGTCTCCTGCTGCTGGATGGGCATTCACTGGCCTATCGGGCGTTCTATGCCCTGCCGGAGGAGAATTTCTCCACCACCACGGGGCAGACGACCAACGCGGTCTACGGTTTCACCTCGATGCTGGTCAACGTGCTCCGCGACGAGCGGCCGACCCACGTGGCGGTCTGCTTCGACCGCTCCGAGCCCACGTTCCGCCACGAGGAGTACGCCGACTACAAGGCGAACCGGAGCGCGAGCCCCGACAGTTTCCGCAGCCAGATGAGCCTGATCCACGAGGTGCTCGACGCGTTGCGCGTGCCGCACCTGTCGCTGGCCGGATACGAGGCCGACGACCTGATAGCCACCCTCGCCACCCGCGCCGCCGAGCAGGACATGAACGTGCTGGTCGTCACCGGCGACCGCGACGCGCTGCAGCTCGTCGACGAGCGGGTCACCGTGCTGATGACCCGCGTCGGCATCAGCAACATGACCCGGTTCACCCCCGAGGCCGTGCTGGAGAAGTACGAGCTCACCCCGGCCCAGTATCCCGACTTCGCGGCCATCCGCGGCGACTCCAGCGACAACCTGAAGAACATCCCCGGCGTGGGCGAGAAGACCGCCGCCAAGTGGATCCGCGAGTTCGGCTCGCTGGAGGAGCTGGTCAACCGCGTCGACGAGGTCAAGGGCAAGGTCGGCGACAAGCTCCGCGACCACCTCGACCAGGTCCTGATGAACCGGCGGCTCACCCAGCTGATCCGCGACGTGCCGCTGGAGCGCGAGGTCGCCGCCCTGGAGATCGGCGCGCCCGACCGCGAGGAGATCAACAAGATCCTCGACACGCTGGAGTTCCGCGGCGAGATCCGCGACCGGCTTTTCAAGACGATCGGCTCGGCCGAGGCGGAGGCGGAGGAGGGCTTCGAGGTCGAGGCCGTCACCCTGGGCCCCGACGAGGTGGGCCCGTGGCTGCGCGCGCTGCCCGAGGGCCGCGCGGGCCTCGCCTTCAAGGGCGCGTACGGCAGCGGCACCGGCCGCGTCGACAGCATCGCGATCGCGGCGGCCGGGGCGGGAGCGGGAGCGGAGGCCGGTGCGAAGGGCGGCCCCGGCGCCGCGTTCATCGACCCGACCACGCTCACCGAGTCCGACGAGGCGGCCCTGCGCGAGTGGCTCGCCGACGCCTCGAAGCCCAAGGCCGTGCACGACGCCAAGGGCCCGATGCTCGCGCTGTGGGCGCAGGGCATGGAGCTGCGCGGCCTCACCTGCGACACCGCGCTCGCCGCCTACCTGGCGATGCCGGGGCAGCGCTCGTTCCCGCTGGAGGACCTCGTGCGGGTCTATCTGCGGCGCGAGCTGCGCAGCGAGGCCGACAACGGCGGCCAGGCCAGCCTCTTCGACGCCGAGGACGACGACGGCGCCCGCGACCTCGCCCTGCGGGCGCTGGCGGTCGGCGAGCTCGCCGACGCGCTGGAGGCGTTCCTGGAGCCGCTGGGGGGCACCCACCTCATGCGCGACGTGGAGCTGCCGCTCGTCACCGTGCTCGCCGAGCTGGAGCGGGCCGGAATCGCCGCCGACCGGGAGCACCTCGGCGCCCTGGAGGCCGAGTTCGGCGCCGCGGTGAAGCAGGCCGTCGAGGCGGCCCACGCCTCCGTGGGCGGCGAGCAGTTCAACCTGGGCTCGCCCAAGCAGCTCCAGGAGATCCTCTTCGTCAAGCTCAACCTGCCCAAGACGAAGAAGACCAAGACGGGCTACACCACCGACGCCTCCGCGCTGGCCTGGCTCGCCGCCCAGACCGAGCACGAGCTGCCGACGATCATGCTGCGTCACCGCGACCAGGCCAAGCTGAAGGTCACGGTCGAGGGCCTGATCAAGGAGATCGCCGACGACGGCCGCATCCACACCACGTTCAACCAGATCATCGCGGTCACCGGGCGGCTCAGCTCGGAGAAGCCCAACCTGCAGAACATCCCGATCCGCACCGCCGAGGGCCGCCGCATCCGGCAGGGCTTCGTGGTCGGCAAGGGCTACGAGACCCTGCTCACCGCCGACTACAGCCAGATCGAGCTGCGTGTCATGGCCCACCTGTCCGGGGACGAGGCGCTCATCGCGTCGTTCGAGTCCGGGCACGACTTCCACATGGCCACCGCGGCCCGGGTCTTCGACGTCGAGCCGGAGAAGGTCACCGGGGAGATGCGGGCCAAGATCAAGGCGATGAACTACGGCCTCGCCTACGGCCTGTCCGACTTCGGGCTGTCGGAGCAGCTCAACATCCCGGTCTCCGAGGCGCGGGCGCTCAAGGAGGAGTACTTCGAGGAGTTCGGCGGCGTCCGCGACTTCCTCAACGCGATCGTCGCCCAGGCGAGGAACGACGGCTACACCGAGACCATCCTCGGCCGCCGCCGTTACCTGCCCGACCTCAACAGCGACAACCGCCAGCGCCGCGAGATCGCCGAGCGGATGGCGCTCAACGCGCCCATCCAGGGGTCGGCGGCCGACATCATCAAGGTCGCCATGCTCAACGTGCAGAGCGCGCTCAAGGAGGCGGCCCTCGGCTCCCGGATGCTGCTGCAGGTCCACGACGAGCTCGTGTTCGAGGTGGCCCCCGGTGAGCTGGAGACCCTTCGGGAGCTCGTCACCGACCGGATGAACGCCGCGTACTCCCTGCGCGTCCCGCTCGCCGTCTCGGTGGGCGTCGGCCGCACCTGGGAGGACGCCGGGCACTGACGGCCACCCTCGGGGGCGCTCTCCGGAGCGCCTCCCGAGGGGACCGATGGCCGGGACCGATGGCCGGGACCGATGGCCGGGACCGATGGCCGGGACCGATGGCCGGGACCGATGGCCGGGACCGATGGCCGGGACCGATGGCCGGGACCGATGGCCGGGGGTCGAGAGGCGGGGGTAGCGGGCGCTTCCGTGAGGTGCTTCCCGGAGTGTTCCCAGGGTGCCTTCCGGCCGAGGAGACCGGCCGCGGGGTGCCGGACTTCGCTGATTGGCCGGGCCTGTCCGAGTCTGTTCTAGGCTGGTGATCCAAGCCGAGAAGCTCGACGGGCACGGGAGTTCTGTGCGGAGTCCAATCCCCCTGACGAAGATCATTTTGCTGGCGAACGTGCTGGTCGTCGCGGTGGCGGTGGTGGTGCTCCTGGTGCTCCCGCCGGCCTCCGCGCCACCCGGCGCGACCCGGCCGGGCCAGGCGGGAGGCGGCTCGTCGCCGAAGCCGTCCGCGGCCCCCTCGCCGGCGGTGCACCTGCCCTCGGCCGAGCTGCCGCCGCCGATCACCGCCTCGGCGGAGTTCGCCCGGCAGGTGGAGGCGAACGAGGCCGGGGCGGTCCCGATCCTGATGTACCACCGGATCACCCGCAAGAGGCTGGCCTCCATCGACCGCACCCCCGCCCAGCTGCGCAAGGAGCTGGAGAGGCTCGCCAGGGGCGGCTACGTGCCGGTCACCGCGCGGGAGTTCGCCACCGGGCGGATGGACGTCCCGGCGGGCAAGCACCCGGTCGTGCTGACCTTCGACGACGGCCACCCCAGCCACTTCGCCCTCGGCGCGGACGGCACCCCGGCCAAGGACAGCGCGGTCGGCATCATCTACCAGGTCGCCGTGAAGTACCCCGGATTCCGGCCCGTCGCCACCTTCTGGGTCAACCGGCACCCGTTCGGCCTCCGCGAGCGGAAGGACCAGGAGCGGGCCGTGCGGTGGCTGGCCTCGCGGGGCTTCGAGGTGGCCAACCACACCTGGAGCCACCCCCACCTGCCGCACCTGTCCAAGAAGAAGATCGCCGAGCAGGTGGCCAGGGTCGAGCGGCTGCTGAAGCGGCTCGGCGTTCCCCCCTCGGAGACGCTGGCGCTGCCGTTCGGCGCGATGCCCCGCAAAAGATCTACCGTGCAGAAGGGAAAATGGGACGGAGTGTCCTACCGGTTCAAGGGCGTCTTCCTCGCCGGCGCCGAACCGTCGGTCTCGCCGTTCGTCAAGGACTACGACTGGCGCGCGGTCCAGCGGATCCAGAGCAACGGCAGGAAGGGGGAGTGCCGGAAGTGGTGCTCCGAGTACTGGCTCGGGTGGCTGGACAAGCATCCCCGCGAGCGCTACACGGCCGACGGCGACCCCGACCGGATCTCCATCCCACGCGGACTTCGCGGTAATATCAGGGCGGACCGGAGGCAGAAGATCAACGCCTATTAAGCGAGATCGTTATCCTTTCGGCACGCGGGCGCGTAGAGTCGTTGGATTGACCATACCCGTCTGGTCTCATATGCTGATCGCTGCGCTGTGGGCTCGCGCGTGTCTCGGACGGAGTGGGCTCGCGCTCGATCACACCGATGAATTCTTCGGTTGACGGTAAGAGGCCTGCCGCGCGTTCGCCACATCGACATCTGTCCGCGTTCGGAGCAACTCCACACATGACGAGCAGCACTGAGGCCACCTCGAGCACCCCGCAGGTAGCGGTCAACGACATCGGCTCTGAGGAAGAGTTCCTCGCAGCGATCGACCTGACCATCAAGTACTTCAACGACGGCGACATCGTCGAGGGCACCGTCGTCAAGGTCGATCGAGACGAAGTTTTGCTCGACATCGGCTACAAGACCGAGGGTGTCATCCCCTCGCGCGAGCTCTCGATCAAGCACGATGTCGACCCGGCGGATGTCGTCGAGGTTGGCGAGCACGTCGAGGCCCTCGTCCTCCAGAAGGAGGACAAGGAAGGCCGCCTGATCCTGTCCAAGAAGCGCGCTCAGTACGAGCGGGCCTGGGGCACGATCGAGAAGATCAAGGACGAGGACGGCATCGTCACCGGCACGGTCATCGAGGTCGTCAAGGGTGGACTCATCCTCGACATCGGCCTGCGCGGCTTCCTGCCGGCGTCCCTGGTCGAGATGCGGCGCGTCCGCGACCTCCAGCCGTACGTGGGCCGCGAGCTCGAAGCGAAGATCATCGAGCTCGACAAGAACCGCAACAACGTGGTTCTGTCCCGCCGCGCCTGGCTCGAGCAGACCCAGTCCGAGGTTCGCCAGACGTTCCTCAACACCCTGCAGAAGGGTCAGGTCCGCAAGGGCGTCGTCTCCTCGATCGTCAACTTCGGTGCGTTCGTCGACCTCGGCGGCGTCGACGGTCTGGTCCACGTCTCCGAGCTCTCCTGGAAGCACATCGACCACCCCTCCGAGGTCGTCGAGGTCGGCCAGGAGGTCACCGTTGAGGTGCTCGACGTCGACATGGAGCGCGAGCGCGTCTCCCTGTCGCTCAAGGCGACGCAGGAAGACCCCTGGCAGCAGTTCGCCCGCACCCACCAGATCGGTCAGGTCGTCCCGGGTCGCGTCACCAAGCTGGTGCCGTTCGGTGCGTTCGTCCGCGTCGAGGAGGGCATCGAGGGCCTGGTCCACATCTCCGAGCTGGCCGAGCGCCACGTCGAGATCCCCGAGCAGGTCGTCCAGGTCGGCGACGAGATCTTCGTGAAGATCATCGACATCGACCTGGAGCGCCGCCGGATCTCGCTGTCGCTCAAGCAGGCGAACGAGGGTGCGATCGGCGCCGACGTCGAGTTCGACCCCACGCTGTACGGCATGGCGGCGACCTACGACGACTCGGGCAACTACATCTACCCCGAGGGTTTCGACTCCGAGACCGGCGAGTGGCTCGAAGGCTTCGACAAGCAGCGCGAGGAGTGGGAGCGGCAGTACGCCGAGGCTCAGACCCGCTTCGAGGCTCACAAGAAGCAGGTCGAGGAGGCCCGCAAGGCCGAGGCCGAGGCGGGCGAGGCAGCCCCCACGTCCTACTCCGGCGAGACCCCGTCCTCGGGTTCCACCGGCGCCTCTTCCAGCAGCAGCAGTGGCTCCTCCGCTCCGGCGGCGGGCGCCCTGGCCTCCGACGAGGCTCTCGCGGCTCTGCGCGAGAAGCTCGCGGGCGGCCAGAACTAACCTCGCTGTCATGACAACGCGGTAGAAGATCGAAGGAAGGGCCCCGCTCCGGCGGGGCCCTTTCCGCGTCCCCGGCCGGTTTCTCCCGCTGTGCGGCTTCGCGTCTCCGGCCGGTTTCTCCTGCCGTGCGGCTTCGCGTCTCCGGCCGGTTTCTCCTGCCGTGCGGCTTCGCGTCCCCGGCTGGGTCTTCCCCCTCACGGGGTCTCGCGTTTCCCGGGTTCTCCCGCCATGTGGCTTCGTTCCCGCCCCTGGGATGCCTCCGCGTCCCCACCGGGTCGCCCCGCCTCTTCCCGGCCTTCCTCTTGGCGTCCGCGGGAACGCCCGGTGACGGCCTTTCGGCGGCCGCAGGAACGCCCGGCGGCCGCCCGGCCTCGCCCGTCTCCCGCCCCGCCGCTAGGGTGACGCCGTGATCGTGATCGAGGTGGCGGAGCCCGAGGACGCGGGCGAGATCCTGACCGTGCAGCGCGCCGCCTACGTGGGCGAGGCCCAGCTCTACGGCGACCCGTTCATCCCGCCGCTCGTGGAGTCGGCCGCCCAGGTCCGCAAGGCCGTCGAGACGGCCGTCGTGCTCGTCGCCCGCGACGGGGCGAGGATCGTGGGGTCGGTCCGTGGCCGGATGTCCGGCACGACCTGCCTGGTCGGCCGCCTGGTGGTCGCCCCCGACCGGCAGGGCGCGGGCATCGGCGGATCTTTGCTGACCGCCCTGCACGACGAGGCCGCCGCGGCCCTCGCCTTCGACCTGTTCACCGGCCACCTGTCGGAGGGCAACCTGCGCCTCTACCGCCGCCACGGCTACCGGGAGACCCGCAGGGAGCCGATGAGCGACCACCTGACGCTGGTGCACATGCGCAAGGAGCTGTGAGGGCCCCAGCGGCGTTCCCGTACGCCATTCGGTGCCGGGATGAACATCCTGGACCGAAGGGCGGCAGACGTGCCCTCGGGCGCTCCCGTCCCGGCACCGGATGTGAAGATCCCGTCGCCGACCGCACCGGAGCGCGGTCCGTACGGCGTATGCTGCGGATCATGTTGAAGGTGGGGCTTACCGGCGGCATCGGGTCGGGCAAGAGCGAGGTCTCCCGGAGGCTGGGCGCCCGTGGCGCCGTGGTCATCGACGCCGACAAGATCGCCAGAGAGGTGGTCGAGCCGGGAACCCCCGGGCTGGCGCGCGTGACCGGCGTCTTCGGCACGGACGTCCTGCACGAGGACGGCTCGCTCAACCGGGAGAAACTCGGCTCGATCGTCTTCGCCGACTCCGAGAAACTCGCCTCCCTCAACGCCATCGTCCACCCGCTCGTCGGCGCGAGGGTCGGCGAGCTCCAGGAACAGGCGGCCCCCGGCAGCATCGTGATCTACGACGTGCCGCTGCTGGCGGAGAACAAGCTCGCTCCCATGTACGAGGTGGTGATCGTCGTCGACGCCGCGGACGAGGTGCGCGTCGCCCGGCTGATCGAGCTGCGCGGCATGAGCGAGCAGGACGCCAGGGCGAGACTCGCCGCCCAGGCGACCCGCGAGGAGCGGCTGGAGATCGCCGACATCGTCGTCCCGAACGAGGGCTCCCTGGAGGAACTGGAGTCCCGGATGGACGGCATCTGGGCCGATCTCACGTCCCGCGTCACCGTCTGAGCGGGATAACTCGTCCGGGAACCTCGGCGCCCGCCTGGGCCGGATGCCCCCGATGGGATCTCGGTGACCCGCGCCGGCGCCCAGGCGCCACAACCCCTCCCCGGCCCTGTTCGCGCAGGTGAGGCGTGCGAACATGTCCGATGTGCTGCGGCGATTGAGTGTTCTGGATCGGATCCGCTTCGGACTTCTCGGCCTCGGCCTCCTGTTCGTCGCGACCGGTCTGCTCCCCCTCCAGGAGGCCTGGAGCGAGATGGAGCGGATCGCGCCCATCCTGCTCTTCCTCGCCGCTGTGATCGTCCTGGCGGACCTCGTCAAGGAGGCCCAGCTCTTCGACGTGATCGCGACCCGGCTGGCGGTGGTGGGGCGGGGGAACCACGTCGCGCTGTTCCTGCTGTGCACGGCCTTCGCCTCGCTGGTCACCGTTTTCCTGAACCTGGACACCACGGTGGTGCTGCTGACGCCCGTCATGCTCGCCCTCGCGGCCAGGACCGGGATCGCCGCGCTGCCGCTGGCCATGACGACCCTCTGGCTGGCCAACACCGCCGCCCTGCTCCTGCCGGTGTCGAACCTGACGAACCTGCTGGCCATGGAACGGCTCGGCATGTCCGCCCGAGAGTTCGCCGGACGGCTCTGGTTGCCCCAGCTCGTCTCCATCGCGGTCACCATGGTCTTCCTGTGGCTGTTCTTCTGGCGCCGTGGCCGGCGCGGGGCCGCCCGCTACGAACCGCCGGTCCCCGGCCCGGTCGCCGATCCGGTGCTGTTCAGGATCGCGGTCTCGGCGTGCGTGCTGTTCGTCGCCGCGATCCTGCTGGAGCTGCCGATCCAGTTCGCCGCCCTGGGCGGAGCGGCCCTGATGATCGCCGCCTTCGCCTGGCGCGACCGCTCGAAGCTCACTCTCGCGCTGTTCCCCTGGCAGCTGCTCGTCTTCGTCGTCGGCCTGTTCCTCGTGGTGCCCACCCTGAGCCGGTACGGCCTGGCCTCGGTGATGAGCTCCCTCGTCGGGACCTCCGGAGGCCCGGGGGGAGACGGGGCCTACCGTGTGGCGGCCGTCGGCGCGGTGCTGTCCAACCTGATCAACAACCTCCCCGCCTACACGGTGGTGGAGCACGCCATCCCGCAGGGTAGCCGGGACCTGCTGCTCGCCCTGCTCATCGGCACCAACGCCGGTTCGGTGATCACCCCCTGGGCCTCCCTCGCCACCCTGCTGTGGTTCGAGTGGTGCCGCCGCAGGGGAGTGCGGGTGCCGATGCTCAGGTTCGTGCTGACGGGGACCGTGCTGGTCGCGGCAGGGGTCACCGCCACGGTGACGGCGCTGCTGCTCACGGCCTGAACCGTGGCCGGAGGCAGGCGTACGGCGTCCTGGCGCGCGGGGATCACGGGCGTTGTGATCACACTTCTGGAGACGGCGGGTTCCGCCGTGGCGATCACATCGCGCGGGCCGTGGTCTCGCGCATCCGCTCGGCGATCTTCCCGGCCTCGGGGACTCCCATGGGAGAGAGGATGTCGAGAGCCGACTTCCACTGGGACCTGGCCTCGTCGGTCCTGCCGAGCGCGTGCAACGCGTGGCCGAGGTGTTCGTGGGCGAGACCCATCAGATACGGGTCCTTGACGGTGAGGGCCGCGTCCAGGGCGGCCTGCTGACTCTCCAGCGCGGCCGGTCCGTCGCCGGTTGCCAGCAGGGTCGTTCCCAGGTCCAGCAGAATCTCGCATTCGGTGTACTGGTCTCCTCCCTCCCTTGCCCAGGCGAGGGCGTTCCGGTGGTGTTCGAGGGCTTCGGCGTGACGTCCCTGCCGCCGGCGTATCCGTCCGATGCCGTTGACGGAGCTCACCTCGAGCCGATGGTTGCCCACGCTTCTGTTCAGCTGGACGGACTGCTGATGAAGATCCAGGGCGGTCGCCAGATCCCCGAGGCTCTCGTGGACGTCGCCCAGGATCTTGAGTGTGTACGCCTCGTCGTTGCGGTTGCCCTCCTTGCGCTCGAAGGCCAGGCAACGTTCGACGCAACGGAGAGCCTCCGGCGAATGACCCAGCCTGAGATGGGCGATTCCCAGGGTGAAGGTCACCGTCGCCTCGCCGTGTTCGTCGTCGAGCAGGCTGAACAGTTCGATCGCTTTCACGCAGTTCTGTATCGCCTGACGGAAGTCTCCGGTCCACAGCAGGCTGTATCCGAGCTGGCCCAGGGCGTAGGCCTCCTCCTTCCGGTCCCCGACCGTCCTGCTGAGGTCCAGGGCCTGCCGCTGGTAGTCAAGACACCTGTCGATTTTCCCGGAGAACATGTTCGCCGTGCCCAGTGCGTTCAGTACCCGCCCTTCCCCGTGCCGGTCACCGGCCTGGCGCACAGCGGAGAGGGCGGTCTGGTGGACCGTCACCCAGTCGTCGACGCGGTCCCTGAGGTAGAAGAAGTAGTCCAGCGTGTAGGCGATCTGCCACGCGTACCCGAACCACTCGTGTTCGGCGGCGTGGTTGACGGCCGCTATGAGTGCCGGATACTCCGCGTCGAGCCATCTCGTGGCGGAATCACGATCGCGGAAGATCGGGATTCCGCGCGAAGGAGGCTCGGAGACGAGCGTGATCCCGCTGTAGTCGGTGTTCACGTGTTCCATGGCGGCCTTGGTCGTGTGCAGATACCAGTCGAACAGCCGGATCAGCGCGCCACGACGAGCCGGTCCGGTGTCGTCGGCCTCGGCACGCTCGCGGGCGAACAGGCTCAGCAGGTCGTGCATGACAAAACGTCCGCCGGTGCCGTGCTGGACGAGATGGGCGCCGATGAGCGTGTCGAGAGCCGCGCGGACGTCTTCGACGGACGACTGAGCCAGGGCGACGACCTCGTCGACGCCGATGTCCGGGCCGGGATGAAGGCCCAGCAGCCTGAAGGTCCGACGGGCGGGCTCGGGAAGGCTTCCGTAGGACGTCTCGAAGGCGGCCCGTACACCTATGTGCGGGTCCTCTTCGATGTCCAGCGTCGTCAGCCGGTTCTCCCGGAGCAGCCTGGCGACGAAGTCGGCGACGGGCAGCGCGGGCCGGCCGCTCAGATGCGCGGCCGCCAGCCGCAGCGCGAGGGGGAGGTGACCGCAGAGGCGGGCGAGTTCGAGCACGGCCTCGGCTTCGTCGCGGATCCGATCCTCACCCAGGACGGCGCCGAGCAGTGTCCTCGCCTCACCGGGAGAAAGCAGGTCGAGGGTGAGGGTGTGGACGTCGTGCGTCACCGAGAGTCCTCGCAGTGAGTCCCGGCTGGTGATGACCACCTTGCACAGCGTCGAGCCGGGCAGCAGCGGACGTATCTGCTCGGCCCTGGCCACGTTGTCGAGCACCACGAGCATCCGCCTGCCGGCCACGAGCGACCGGTACATCGACGCCCGCTCGTCGATCTCGTGGGGAATCTCGTCGGTGGCGACCTCGAGCCCTCTCAGGAGCTGGTAGAGCGCCTGCGCGCCGGTGACCGGCTGCCCCTGTGAGTAACCGTGAAGGTTCACGTACAGCTGCCCGTCCGGAAACCGGTCCGCCACACGGTGTCCCCACCGCGTCGCGAGCGCGGTCTTTCCGATCCCGGGAGTGCCGGTGATGGCGGTGATCACCACGGCCGACGCGCCGTTCCGATCTGCGGAGAGCAGGAGGTCCAGGCGTCGCAGGCTCTCCTCACGACCGGCGAAGCGGGCGATGTCGGCCGGCAGTTGCCTGGGCACGGTCGCGGGAGGAGTGAGGGCGGGTCCCGCGGCCGCCGGGATGCTCCCGGTGACGGGCTCTCCCGCGAGAATCGACTGGTGCAGCTGGACGAGTTCCTCTCCCGGGTCCAGCCCGAGCTCCTCGCGGAAATACTGCCTGGCGGCCCTGAACACCTCCAGCGCCTCCGCCGTACGGCCGATTCGGTGAAACACGCGCATCAGCCGGCCGCGAAAACTCTCGTTCAGGGGATGTTCCGCCACCAGCAAGCGTAATTCCCCGATCAATTCCGCGTGGCGGCCCAGAACGAGGTCCGCGTCAATGCGATCGAGAAGCGCGGTGACGCGTAATTCCTCGAGCGCGGCCCCTTCGACGGACTGGAAATCGGGCTGTGTGCCGTCGAGCGCGGGACCGCGCCACAGCGCCAGCGCCGAGCCGAGCCGCTCGGAGGCTTTCGCGGGATCTCCTGCGGCCATGGCGGAGCGGCCCGTCGCCGTCTCGGAGAGGAAGACGTCAAGGTCGGAGTCACCGGGGCGCAACCGCAGGGTGTAGCCGGTAGGCGTGCCCACCAGCGTGTTCGCGTCGTCGAGCAGGCGCCGTACGGACCACAGGTAGTTGTGGAGCAGTCGCCTGCTGGTCGCCGGAGGCTTTCCCGCCCACAGGGCAGTCAGCAGCCGGTCGTGGGGGACCACCCGGTTCGCCCGTACGACGAGAAGGGCGAGAAGTGTCCGCTGCTTGGGGCCCAGGACGCTGATCGAGCGCTCGTCGCGCCATATGTCGACCGGGCCGAGGACACGAAACCGAGTTTCGGATTTCTTCTCGTTCATCGCCGAGTGAGGTGGTGCGCGTTTCCTGTCTCGAACTGCCTCATACGCCACTCGTTCCCGTGAATACGCGAAGTGCGGACAGAGGACAAGGTTAAGACACTCCGTACGACAAGATCAACAGCATCGTCCTGGATGCTTGGCGTGATCATCTCCTGCCGGGCTCTCCCGTTTCCGCGCCCGGCCGTCAATCTCCCTTCCACAATGGAGGAACCGGTGGGGTTTCCCTTACCGAACCGTCCTTTCGCGCCTCCTTCCCGGCGCGGACCGAACAGACGGACGGCGACCACGGTGGTGGCCGTCCTGGCCCTGGCCGCGTCGTTCCTGGTGCCGGGCGGCGCCGTGGCGCAGGTGGCCCCCGCGCGTACGGCCGCCCCCTCGGCGCCCGCCCCGACGCCGTTCCCCCGCCCGGACGACCCCGACGCTCCGCTGCGCGCGGCGGTCGCGGAGGCCAGGAAGCAGAACAAACCGGTCGAGGCCACCGGTGCGTTCACCGAGACCTCACGGACCTGGGCCTTTCCCGACGGCAGCCTGAGGACGGAATCGTACTCGGGGCCCGCCCAGGTCAAGCGGCAGGACGGCTCGTGGGCCTGGATCGACACCACGCTGGTGGAGAAGGACGGCGTCCTCAAGCCCAGGGCGGCCAAGGCGGACCTCGCCTTCTCCCTCGGCGGAGACGGCGTCCCGTTCGCCGTGATGAGGCGGGACGCGAAGCGGAGCCTCAGCCTGTCGTGGGAGGGGAAGCTGCCCCGCCCGGTGGTGGAGGGCAACGTCGCCACCTATCCAGACGCCGCCGGACCCGCGGCCGACCTGGTCGTCACGGCTCTGCCCACCGGTTTCCGGCACGACGTGGTGCTGCGGGAGCGCCCCACGGGGCCGCTGGAGATCCGCATCCCGGTGGAGTCGTCCGACCTGACCCTCGAGAAGTCCGGGCAGGGTGGCCTGGAACTCACCGACGCCAGGGACAGGGTCGTCGCCCAGGCGCCGAAGCCGGTGATGTGGGACAGTACCGGCGCCGGCGCGCGGGACACCAAGACGACCGCCGCGCGGCGCAGCGCGCCGATCGCCACCTCCGTCGTCGAGGACGGCGGCAAACGGACGCTGGTCCTCAAACCCGACGCCGGGTGGCTGGCAGACCCCGCCACCGTCTTCCCCGTCGTCGTCGACCCCACCTCCACCCTCACCGTCAAGACCGACACGCTGCTCTCCAGCGGCGCCGACTGCAACACCTACGACCAGCCGGGGGCCACGCTGCTGAAGATCGGCGCCGCCTACCACGGCTGCAACGGGGTGAGCGCCATGAACTACTGGCGTTCGTACCTGAAGTTCGACGTCACGGGCCTGGTCGGCAAGCCCATCGTCTCCTCCACCATGCAGTTGTGGCGTACCGAGTCACCCGCGTGCCACCTGCGCGGCAACGGCAAGGTCTACGCCACCCGGGTCGGTGCCGACTGGACCCCCGGCAGGATGACCTGGGCCAACAAGCCCGGGGGCACCGCCGACTTCGTGAGCACCCCCTGCCCGACCACGGGCGTCCTCACCCCCGGCGTGATGACCTGGCCCATCACCAACTGGGTCAAGGCCTGGACCGGGGGCCAGCCCAACCGCGGCGTCGAGCTCAGCGGGCCCACCGAGAGCGTAGACCGCTACAACGCCTACTCCGCGGTCTTCCACTCGGCGGAGACGACCGGCACCGGCGCCACCCCGCCCAAGCTGATCACCCAGTACATCCTGCCGCCCGAGATCCCCACGGTCACCGCGGAGTCGGTCGACTCGATGGACGGCGAGCACGCCATCGTGCGCGAGAGCTCGGCCAAGGTCGGCTACAGGTCCACCTCCGTCGACGGCAGGAACCTCGACTACTACGTCTCCGTCGTCGACTCCACGGCTCCCCTCCCGACGTGGACCACGGGCGGCGGTGAGGTCGGCAAGTGGAGCTTCACCGAGGGCACGGAGGGCACCGACTCCAGCGGCAGGAACAACCCGCTGATCTTCGTCAGCGGCCGCTACTCGTGGGTCAACGGCAAGGACGGCAAGGCCCTGTCCCTCAACGGGTCTGTGGCCCTTCCCTCCTTCGCCTCCACCGAGGACCCGGTCCTGCGGACCGACCGGAGCTTCTCCGCGGCCGGCTGGGTCCGCCTGGAGGCGGGAACCGGCTCCGTCCGGCTGATCAGTCAGAGCGGCTCCCTCAACAGCGCCTTCGCCGTGGGCTACGACGCGGGCAGCGGCAAGTGGAACATGGAGATGTACCGCGACGACACCGCCACCGGCACGGTGACAGAGATCAGGTCCCCCGCGGCGGCGCAGATCGACACCTGGACCCACCTGACCGGCGTCTACGACGCCGTCGCCAAGAAGATCCGCCTGTACGTCAACGGTGTCCAGGTCGCCGAAGACGACCACACCTCGCCTCCCTGGCAGGCCGGCCAGACCTTCGAGCTCGGCGGCGGCAAGGGCGGCGGCTACAGCTACTCCTCGGTCAAGGCCGCCTACGACGAGATCCGCGCCTACGACCGGGCCCTGAGCCCCACCGAGATCCAGTGGATGCTCAACCTCACCCCGCCCACCAACGCCAACCTGCCCTCGGGCCAGACCGCGTCCATCACCTACGACGTCGGCAACGTCGACAGCTTCAAGATCTCTGTCAGAGCCTGCATCAACGGGGCAACTCCTCTCACCTGCAGCGAGAGTCCCTACTACCGCATCACCACCGACGCGCCCTATCTGCCGGCCGACACCGAGACCGGCATGGCCGACCCGGCCCGGCCGATCCTGTCGGGCATGGTCAACCGGCCGTCGGGCGGGCCGGTCACCGCCAAGTACTTCCTGTACGACAGCACCGGCGCTCCGGTCGGCTCCAGCCCGTTCGGCGAGCGTACGGTCAACGGCGGTGAGCGCGCGTCCTTCCAGGTGCCGGAGAACGCCGTCCAGGCCGGTCGTACGTACACCTGGCAGATGCAGGCGTGCGCCCTGGATGTCTGCACCGCCAAGACCGCCCCGGTCAGCGTCACCATTCCCGGCACCCCGCCGGATCCGCCTGCCGAGACCGTCGACCACCTGACCCTGCTCAAGGACAGCTTCGTCATCAAGACCGCCAAGGTCGACCCGACGGCCTGTGACGGTTCGCCCTGTACGGTGACCGACTCGACCGTCATGCGGATCGGCGGCAGCGGCACCGACAAGACGGTGGCGGTGATCGGATTCAAGCTCGGCGAACTCCCCGACGGCGCGGGTGTGTCGGAGGGCATCCTCAAACTCGGCACCCCGACCTGCCCGGCCGGGACCTGCCCGGCGGACGCGGTCATCACCGCCACCCCGTTGAAGAGCCAGGTCACCGGTGAGACCAAGGGCTCAGATCTGGCAGGCGACGCCGACACGGACACCACGCCCTATTCTCTGCCGCTGAGCGGTCCGCAGGTGGACATCGCCGGCAGCGAGTACCAATGGCTGATGCTGACCTCCAACAAGAATGAGGTCATGACCTTCGGAGATGGGGGAGTGGCCGAACAGCTGTCGCTGGCGCTCACCTATCTTCCTGCCGGACCGCCCGGCAAGGTGCTCAATCTGACCGCCAAAGGCGGCGACGCGAGCGTGATCGTCAGCTGGGGCGTGCCAGAGGACAACGGCAGTATCGCGATGCTCGACGGTTACGACGTCCAGGTCGTCGATGGTGGCACAGTCGTTAAGACAATCGAGGTGAAAGATTCCTATGCCCTTGTCAGCGGCTTGAGCAATGATGTCGCCTACACCATGAAGGTGCGCGCCAGGACCGCTTTCGGTATTGGTGAATGGGAAGCTGTCACCGCCACGACCGCATCCGTCCCACCACCCGCCTCTGACACGGGCGAAGGCGCGACCTGCAGGCTTGAACACCCCTCCGCAGGTGTTACAGCCCCAGCCGTGACCAGGTCCGGCGCCTCGGCCTATCTTGATCGTGTTGAGCACTATTACCAGGCGCAGGACGCGGTACTCGAAGGTGGGGCCAACACCATCTGGGATGCTCCCGGCGTATTCACGAACGCGTCGAACACGGGGAAGCTGTCACTTCTCAACACGCTCTTGATTCAGCAGCGGGAGTCTCTACGGCTGATGGACGTGACACGAAGTCAGTCAGCCGTACGGCTGTCAGAACCCGTGATCCAGTCGATGCCGGACGGTACCGTGCGCGTCACCACCTATGTCAAACGCACATGGAGAGAGGAGCCCGTAGAAGGCGCGGCCACGTCCGTTGTCGCTTCCAGCGCGCTGGGAACTGTTGAGCCAAGTGAATTCACCCTATCGGTGTTCGTCTTCGATCGCTGCGGGGATATGAGCATCATCGAGGTCCCGATCCAGGTGCACGAGGATTCGACCGATCACTCCGATCCCTGCTCCGGTTTCGTCAACCCTGACGGAACGGTTGAGGAGGTATGCGGTGTCTCGACCAGCGATAGTGGCACAGGGCCCTCGTATGATGTGTGTACAAAAGTTGTCGAGGCCAAGAATTCGTGTTCGTGGTATCGGGCCCAGCCGCAGGTCCCGCAAAATCCGGCAACCAGGGTTCCTTACAAGGGCATGACGATTCAAGTTTCGGGCATGCATGGCTGGAAACCCAATCCCGCCTTGCGCCTGAAGGAACTCAAGATCGCCAAGCATCGCGTCTGGGCGCAGGCTTACTTCACCAAGAATTTCCTCAAGAAATACGAGAACTATCAATTCGTGAAGAATATGACCATAACGGTCACTGACAAGCTGTGTGCGCGAGTACTTTCCGGGACCCTGAACATCTCCTACCCGCCGGGCTACGAGCTGACGGCCACCGAAGAGTGTGAGGAGAAAATCGTACGAGGAGTCAAGGGGGACCGGGTTCTTCATTATCCGACTCAGGGTGACGATAACCTGGAGGTCACATGTGCGGAATCTTTGCCGAACCTCTGTGATATCAAGGAGTTCCAGACTGGATTTATCGTCGAGGTCCATCTTCCCTTCAAAAATCCGGACTATCCGGATGGTCGGATCAAGATGACGGCTTCCTCGTGCTGGGATCTACCGAATCGGTATGATCCGCCGATAGCGCTCGGCCACTCATGTCCCAAGTACGTGTACACGCTTCCACCGGAACTGTAACTTCAGATCGGCTTCATCGCGCGGGGGTCCTGCGAGTGTGCGGATCCCCGCGTTTCCGATCAGGCGATCGAATTGATGTCGGGCGGCCGGTGAATCCGCTGGCGGCGAGGGGGCCTTGTGGCCGACGGTTGACTCGCGGGGTGATGTGTCAGCGATTTTGGCGAGAACCAGGCTCGTGGTCCGATGACGAGAAAAACGTTTCTTCCGGGGCGGCCGAGAGGGAGCGCGAGAACCAGCCATTGGGATAACAGTCCGAGGATTCAAGAGGATCGTCAATAGTTGAATCGGTCGTAAAGTGCAGTCGTGTTTCCTCGCGCACGTCGGCGTGGTGAGCGCACAAGTCGTCCTTCTTACCCGTTCAACCTTCCGGAACTTCGCTAGCCTCCCTAACTCGCCCAGTGATTCAATTCGTTGTGCCGTGCTTGTATCCAGGTCTGCCGACACAGCAGGGCCTGGCGATCCTGGCCCTGCGGATGAGCCGGGCGCCGACGCATTGGGTCTCGCGGAGGAGGCAGAAGTGGTCGCTCGCCCGAAGCGGTGCGCGGCCGGTTTCGGCGATGGTGTTGCCATGCCGGATCCCGATGTCCCCACGCGGCCCGCAAGGCAGGCGCCAGCGCAACCCGCAACGCAGGCTCCACCGCAGCCCGCACGGCACGCACCGGTCGCGCCGAAGCAGCGGATCGCCGCACTCGACGCGCTCCGTGGCTTCGCGCTGTGCGGGATCATCTTCATCAACATCCCGCAGACCATGGAGATGTTCGCCTTCGCGGGGCAGCTGCCCACACCGCTGCGCCTGTTCTTCTACGGCCGTTTCTATCCCATCTTCTACCTGCTGTTCGGCGTGGGCTTCGGGATCTTCCTGCGGTCCGCCATGCGGCGTTCGGAGCGTCCCCGTCTGCTCCTGGTCCGGCGGTTCGTCGCACTGGCTGTGCTGGGTGGCATCCTGCACCTGTTGCAGCCAGGTGAGGTGCTCCTGCCGTTCGCCATCACTGGGCTGCTCGTCCTGTTGCCGCTCAGCTATCTGCCGGGGCGTGCCCTGTTCGTGGCCGGAGTGCTGCTGACCGTCGCGGGGGTGCTGGCCGGTGTCGGGGGGCTGGGGCTGTTGCCCGGTTTGTTCGCGCTGGGGTTCGCGCTGGCCGAGCTGCGTGTGCCGGAGAGGCTGGAGGAGAGCCGCGGCCGGCTCGTCGGTTTCGGGGTCGCGGCAGCGGTCACCGCTCTGCTGACCTACGGGCTGATCATGCTGGGGCCGCCCGACATCGCGCAGATCAGACTTGGCATGATCCTCTCGCTCGCCACCGCCGCTTGCTACACCGCCGGTTTCCTGCTCCTGCTGCGAACCCGGATCGGGGTCGCGCTCTCGTGGGTGCTGGCCCCGATGGGACGCATGGCGCTGACCAACTACTTCGGAGCCGCCCTGCTGTTCGTCCCGATCGGGACGGCCATCGGGTTGCGCGACTCGTCCTCATGGGATTTAGCGGTGCTCCTGGGCGTCTGCATTCTGGTCTTCCAGGCGGCCGTGAGCATCGTGTGGCTGCGCATGTTCGGCTACGGTCCACTGGAGTGGGCGTGGCGATGCGTCACATACTGGCAGTGGCTGCCAATCGGCGGTGCCAGTACCCGCGCCCACGCCCGTACCCACACTCGTGCCGACACGGGCACAAGTACTGGTAGCGGCACAGGCGCAGGCATACGTCCCGCTCCTGGCACAGGCGCAGGCACAGGTCCCGGTGCCAGCGCAGGTACCGGTCCCGCTCCCGGCAGCGGTGCAGGTCCCCGCATCGGCACCGGCACCGGCACCGGCATCGGCATCGGTGCCGGTGAGGGGGGCAGCGAGAGAGCCGACGAGGGTGATGGGGACGGCGGGAGAGGAAGAGGGCGCGCAGGGGCATGAGGTGGTGGATCCAGGCGACGGCGCGGCTCGGAATTCGTACGCCTCAGGGTCGCGACACCGCGGTCGCCGTAGTCCTGGCGGTGCTCAGCCTGGCGCGGCTGCTGCTCGTCTTCGTGTCGGGGGAGGCGCGGGCCGCGCTGGCAGCCCTGCCCGTGTGGGCGATCGGCTGCGGTTACCTGCTGGCCACCGCTGATCTGGCCACGATCGCCGTACGCCGCAGGTGGCCCGGTGCTGCGCTGGTCGTCGCGATGGTGATCCCGCTGGTCGGGGCCGTGCTGCCCACCCGGCCGCCGCTGCTGGGAGTGGGCGTGGTGGTGTGCGCCTACACGGTCGCGAGCCTGCTGCCGCCGCCCCGGGCCACCCTGATCGTCGCCGTCTCCTGCGTCGCCCACCTGCTGGGCGGCCTGGCGATCGTCGCGGCCGGTGGCGACGTCGGCGGGCTGCTCACGTTCTGGGGTGTCACTCACATGGACGGTCCGGCCATGACGGCCGCGGTGGTGGCCGCTTACTCGGCACCCGCCGTGGCCGGGTTCCACATACAGGCGCGGAGGGCGGGAGCGGCCAGGACCGCGGCCCGCATCGAGCGCGAGCGGGAGGAACGGGCCAGGGCCGCCGTGCTGGAGGAGCGCGCCAGGATCGCGAGGGAGCTGCACGACATCGCCGCCCACGACCTGTCCGCGATCGTCGTCCAGGCGGGTGCCGCCGACCGTCAGCTCGACCGCGACCCCGAGGCGGCCCGCGAGACCCTGCGCGCGATCCGGGCGCAGGGCCGCGAGACCCTCACCGCGCTGCGCGCCCTGGTCGGGCTCATGCGCGAGAACGGTACCGAGCCCGATACCGGCGACGGACGGGTTCCGGCCCTCGCCCGGATGGAGGAGATCGTGCGGCGCTCTCGCGCGAGCGGCATGACGGTCGAGACGCACACCCGGGGCGAGCCGCGCCCGCTGCCGCTCACCGCCGACCTCGCGGCCTCCCGGCTCCTGCAGGAGGCGCTGACCAACGCCCGGCGGCACGCGCCCGGTGCCGCGGTGACCGTGGTGACCGTGTTCGAGGACCGGGCCGTGCGGGTGACCGTACGCAACGCCGCGCCACCACGCCCGCCCGACGGTAAGAATTCCGCCGGGCTTGCCTCCGGAGGGATCCTCGCCCTCGGGGGAGGGGCGCTTGGGGGAGGGGCCGACGGTGGTTACGGCCTGGTCGGTATGCGCGAGCGGGTCCGGCACGCGGGCGGTAGCCTCATCGTCGGGCCGCATCCCGACGGCGGCTGGCAGGTCGCCGCCGACTTTCCCGCGGACTCGTGAACTCGTGAACTCGTGAGCTCGTGGACCCATGACCCCGTGGAGGAACGTTGACGATCAGGGTCGTGATCGCCGATGACCAGGCCGTCGTGAGGGCGGGATTTCGCACGATCCTCGAATCCGAGCCCGACATCGAGATCGTCGGGGAGGCCGCCGACGGGGAGGCCGCGGTGCGGGTCGCCACCCAGGTCAGGCCCGACCTGGTCCTGATGGACGTACGGATGCCGGTCCTGGACGGCATCGCCGCCACCGCTCAGCTCGCCGGGCTCGCCGTCGAGCACCCGATAACGGTGCTGGTCGTGACGACGTTCGATCTCGACGAGTACGTCTTCGACGCGCTGCGCAACGGGGCACAGGGCTTCCTGCTCAAGGACATCGAGCCCGACCAGCTCGTCGAGGCCGTCCGGGTGGTCGCCTCCGGTCAGGGTCTCGTCGCGCCGTCGGTCACCCGCCGCCTCATCGCCGAGTTCGCCCGTGCCTCCGGCAGGGCCCGCCATCTCGCCCCCCTGCCCGACCTGACCGGGCGCGAGCGTGACACGCTCGCGCTCCTCGCCCGGGGCCTGTCCAACCTGGAGATCGCGCGCACCCTGGCGCTGAGCGTCTCCACCGTCAAGACCCACGTGGCCGGTCTGCTCGCCAAGACCGGCTGTCGCGACCGTGTCCAGGCGGTCATCTACGCGTACGAGCACGGCGTTGTCGAGCCAGGCGGGTAGGCCCTGTTCGGTACGGGACGGGCTTGATGACGAGCGGGAATCACACCGGCGGGGGCGGGTTACGAGACCTTGGCGGAGGGAGCGTTCCAGGTCTTGCAGGACTTGGGGTCGGAGGTGGAGTAACCCCGCTTCGTCCAGTAGACGAGGTTGGCACTCTTGCCGAAGTAACGGAACTCGCCCTTGGAGCCGGCCTCGGCCTTGGCCAGTTCCAGCAGGCGCCCGGCGTCCTTGGCGGGGTAGCCGAGGGCGGACCACAGGCTTTTCGCGGTCATTCCGCCCAGGCACTTCGCCTGGAGGTTGAAGCGGCGCAGCTGCTCCAGGATCTCGTCGCTGTCGTCGGCGTGCAGGGCGTTGTAGCCCTCGGTGACGTCGACCAGGCTCAGCACGTGCTCGGCGTAGGCGGAGCTCAGCTCCGCGAGGATCGGGACGTCGTCGGATGCTTTGATCCAGTCGGGACGAACGCGTACGGAGAGGTTGGTCCCGAAGCAGTGGACGGCCTCCGACTTGGCGGGATTCATCTTGGCCCCGAAGCAGTAGCGCTCGTACCCTTTCTCCAGGGGAGTCCCGTGCACCTCCACCCTGGGCGGCACGAACTGGAGGTTGGCCTTTTTCATGTAGGGGCCCCAGGTGTTGTTCATGCAGGTGATGAGCGCGTTGACGTGCTTTTTGACCGAGCCCAGACTCCTGCCCTTGGCGGGTTTCCTGGCACACCCCGCGCCCGGGAGTTTGCCGGCGGAGTAGAGGGGGTTGCCGGTCAGGAGCGGAGCGTCCTCGACCGGATATGCGAAAGCGGTGGCCGTACCGGGAAAGAGTAGGACGGAGGCGGCGGCCGTCGCCATGATCGCGCGAATTTTCATGGTCATGGACATTAGGGGATATGTCGGCACTTGGTAAGTCGAGATGCGGCCCACCGGGGTGAGCCGCACGACATTCAGGCCATGGTTTACCGGCGAGGGCCGGGCCTGACGCGTCGGCCTTCCCGGCGAGTGTCGGTTTTCCCGGTGAGACCTTCCCGGCAAATACCACCGGCTGTCCCACCGTTCGTCAAGCCGTCTAATTCGTTTGCCCGCGGGCCAGGGGTGAAGACATGATCGAGCATGGCGATGACACCGGAACTGCTCGCCTACTACGAGCAGGACAGGGAAGACGGCAGGCTTCGCGCGAGCCGTGGGCGGCTGGAGTTCTGGCGGACGCAGGACGTGCTGCGCAGGGCGCTGCCCCCGGCTCCGGCCAGGGTGCTGGACGTGGGCGGCGGCACCGGGGTGCACGCGGAGTGGCTGGCCGCCGACGGATACCGGGTCGAGCTGATCGACCTCATGCCATCGCACGTGGAGCGGGCGGCGCGGCTGGCCGGGGTCACCGCGAGGCAGGGTGACGCCAGGCGACTGCCGCTGCCCGACGAGAGCGTGGACGCGGTGCTGCTCCTCGGCCCGCTCTACCACCTCGCCGACCGCGCCGACCGGGTCCGCGCGCTGGCGGAGGCGGCACGGGTGGTGCGGCCCGGCGGCCTGGTGGCCGCCGCGACCATCAACCGCTACGCGGCCGTGCACGACATGGTCTACCAGGGGCTGTACCTGCGGGAAGAACCGAGGGAGACGGCGAACGCGGCCCTCGCGGACGGGATCCTGGCCGGGCCGGGCATCGGTTTCAACGCCTACATGCACGACCCCGACGACGTACCGGCCGAGTTCGCCGACGCGGGGCTCCCGGAGGTCACCCGCTACGGCCTGGAGGGAGCCTTCTGGCTGTACGGCGACGTGGACGACTGGCTCGACGACCCCGAGCGCCGCGCCCTCATGCTCGACGCCCAGCGTCGCCTGGAGACGGTCCCCTCCCTGCTGGGCGTCAGCGGCCACGTGCTCACCCTCGCCAGCAAGGCACCCCCACCCCGACTGGCGGACGAAGCCGTGGAGTCACCCCGGTAGGGCGGGAAGCCGAGGGACGAGATCGAGGCCGAGATAGCGGCCTGCGGCGGCCAGAGCCTTGCGGACATCGTCGAAGACCTGCTGGGTGACGGGTTCCTCGGGGCCCTCGTAGGAATGGCCGAAGTCGATCCAGGCCTCAGCCGTGGTGCGGCCACGAGAGATCCGTTCCGCGTACGCGCCCAGCGTGAGCTGCCCGAAAACAGTGAGTTCCTGCAGGTTGGCGGAACGCCACCACGCGAGCCAGACCGGGTCCTCGTTGACGGCCAGGACGAGTCGTTCCGCCACGTCCGCGTAGGCGGTGTCGTGCGACAGGCTCTGGCCGTCGATACTCCAGTACGCCCGCAGCCACTGCTTCTTCTGACGGGAGAAGTCCGGAACGAACGGAACGGGCGGGTCCTGCGGCTCACCGTGGAGGGCCTTGCGGTAGGGCTTCAGGTGCTCCAGGAACGCCTGCCAACCCCCGGCCTGGACCTCGCTGAGCCAGTTGTCCCGCGAACGGGTGGCCAGAGCGAACGCGGCGACGGCCAGCCGGTGCAGGTCATCGGAGACGGTGAAGGGATTGCGGTCTAGCCAGTGATGGGCGGCCTCATCGGGGGCGATACCGGAGATCCGGGCGGCGATCAGGCACGCGAACGCCAACGCTTCGTCCACGGCTCCCTCCTCGGCGTACTTCTCGTTCTCGCGCACGAACGCGTCGAGCGACTTGGCCATCGTCGCCGCGATGTCGTCCTTCCCCTCCAGTTCCGCGATGGCGTCAGAGCCCTCATCACTGTCGAAGGGGCCTTCGAAGAAGGGGGAGTCGTCCACGTCACAGGTCTTTCCGGGAGGTTCGATCAGGATGAGGTCGTACGCGTCACTGCGTGGAGCGGGTGAATTCTTTTGGAGGGAACCTGGGAAATCGTCGGTACGGCGAGGAGTCGGTGCTCGGCTGAGTGTTCGTCGGCACGTTCTTGAGCTGGTCACCGGGCGATGCGGTGCCGTTGGCAGCCGGGTGAGAGGTCGTGGCGCTGGCGGAGGCGCTGGTGACGGCGCGATGCCTGCCGGTTGGAAGCGGAGAGATGGCTTTGGCGTCCTCGGCGGCGAGCCGGGCCCTGAGCATGCTCACGTCTTGCGAGGTGAAGCGGGTGTCATCGGGGTCGAAGGCGTAGGCGCGCCAATAAAGGCTCTCGATCTGCTGGACCTGAACGGGGTCGAAGGGAGCGTGACGGTCGGGAGTGCGGACGTGGCGTGCATGGTGGGCGATCCTCATCGCGATGGGGTCGGAGCCGGTGAAGAGCCCGGCGCGGAAAGCCCATTCGGCTGCCCTCACGGGGTAGCCGGCGTTCTCGTAAGCAGTGCCGACGCGGGCGAAGACATCTTTGACGATCTTTCCGTACAGCCGGTCTCCGGTCCGGAAGGGCTCGAAATCCACGGTGAGCTTGCTGTCCAGGCGCGCTGCCATGCGCAGGAACTCGCCGCCTTCGTGGACGGATCCGCTGTTGATCAGCAGAATCGCCAGTTCGAAGGCGTACAGGGCGTTGCCGGCTTCGGCTCCGTCGAGCAGTTCGACCCCGCGGTGTCCGAAGCTCTTCGCCATCCGGGAGGCCGACTCATGGCCGTTGGGGATGCGGCTGAGTACGGCGTAGGTGGCCTCCTTCTCCACCGGTTGCGCGGGATCCTCACCAAAAACGGCCTGCCACAGGCTGAGCTGTCTGTCCTCGGGCGATTGCCGGGCGGAAGTGATGCTCCACGACTCGGGGGAAACGCGCCAAGTGTCAACATCCTGCTGGATGTAGGAGGGCCGCAGAAGTCCCGTATAGGGGTCCTCGATCGGATAGTCGTAGAGATCGGGAGAGGGCGGAAAAGCGGGTTCGGTGTGGGGCCACGCGAAGGGATCACCGAGGCTCCCGCCGGAGGGTGACGGGGTCGGTGTGGAGTACTGGGGGTAGCGAGGCTGGATGAGGTCGGCGTAGCTGCTGGCGACAGATGCGGGGCGCGTCTCGCCGTGGACGGGTGGCGATGAGGGGGACTGCGGTGCGGGAGGTGTCAGGAACGGGTGTGTCGGAAGCGAGGGTGCCTGATCGGTCGGCACCGTGCCTGACTGCTGACCACTGTGGTCAGACGTCGGCGACGGCGGGACCGGCACCCGCACCGGGGCGGCGGGAGTGTCCTCCTGGGCCGCGACGGGCGTGGCCGCAGCGTCGGTGGCCAGGCATGCCAGGTAGCGTTCGCGCCAGCTGTCCATGCTGCCCAGCACCGCATCCGGATCCATGCCGTCGTTTTTGAGGGACTCCTTCAGGGCCAGCAGGAAGCTGACGACCTTGTCCCAGCGCGGCGGCCCGACACGACCTTTACCGGTCAGCAGCGCCGACAGCGTGGCCTTGCTCAGCGGCACCTTGTAGTTCTTTGAGATGATCCGCAACTTGTCATATGACGGATTGACGGCTTTTCTCCGCGCGTCTTGCAGTTCGGCGCGGAACTCCGCCCAGGGAGTTCCAGAGAGAGGACCAGTCATGGAACCGGGCCACCGCCAATCAGAAAGTCATTGCTTGTGGAGGCTCAAGATTCTTCCGTACCCGACCGACATGTGAGACGCCCACGCGATCGGCTGAGACAACGGAAGGGGAACGGAACAGCCCGGAACGCTCGCACCCGTAACGTCTTCGAGGGCGAGTCCGGCTGCGGGGGCGTTCCGCCTAGATTCCGTCTTCGTTCCGGACTCGTTCCGCGCCGGTTCCGTGAAGGTGTTGAGCCGACGTAGCGCAGGTGGAACGAGAACGGGAGTGCGCGGAACACCATCGTCTGGAGCGTCGCCGAGCGTCTCGTCGGTTCCGGTACCGTTCCGGGCTGTCCCGAGACCGGTCCACCACGATCTTCACAGAGCGGGCCATCCTTGGCGTTGATAGGCATAAGACAGCAAATCCCACGGCCCCGGCGAACCGTCGTCCGGGGCTTCTTGCGATATGGAGGTTTGATGTCCGTGTCCGAATCGATGATCCGAGGGATTGTCGTCGCCGCGATCTCTCTGATTCTGGGAGGGGTCGCGGTGGTGCTCGCGCTGCGCTCCGGCAAGTCGATGCCCGCCGCGCTGCTGATGGGTCTGACCATCGCCATCGGCGCGCTGGGCGGGCTGGCCGCGCTGCTGTAGCCGAGCTTCCCCGACGCAGGCGGAGGGGAGGTCATCGCCCCTTTCGGGAACATGACCTCTGTCTGTGGGAGGCGCCGGCCGTTACCGGCTGCGACCGGCGCCTTGAGGTCCTGAACCGTTGACCATCTCGACGCTCTGACCCCAGGACGCGCGGCAGACGCGGCGTCAGCCCGCGCGGGACCTCTGTCAGCCCGGTTCGCCGGACACCGGCGGGTGGGTGGCCGCCGTCTGTGAGGTCGGGCACGCGTGCCGGAAAGGGCTCAGCCGACGACGCGGAACCGGATGCCCGTCGCGTGCGGCACGTGGGTCAGCTCGATGCGTTCGAGCTTGACGTTGGTCCCGCCCGGGTGGTCGAACAGCCGGACGCCGTCGCCCAGCATGACGGGTGCGACGAACACGAGGATCTCGTCGAGCACGCCCGCCTCGAGGCACTGCCGGGCGGTGTCGGCGCCGAGGACGTTGACGTACTTGTCGCCCGCGGCGGCCTTGGCCGCCGCGACGCCGCTGTCGAGGTCACCGACGAAGGTGATGTCCGGCATCGGGGTGTCCGGGATCTGGTGGATGAGTACGAACTGCGGTCCGGTCCACCCCCCGCCGAACGGCTTGCCTTCCCTGTCCGTGTCCCGGTGGGGATCGTCGCCGCGGAAGGTGCGGTTGCCGACGAGAAGCGCGCCGATCTCGCCGATGAGCTTGTCCACCGCCGGGTTGGGGCCGAGGTGCTCGGCCAGCCAGGACATGTCACCGCCCGGACCGGCGATGAAACCGTCCAGTGACATGGTGACCGAATACAGCATCTTGCCCATCGGGTGCCTCCGTCGTGATCGATTTCGGTTGACCCGTGTTGAGACGGCGGACCGCGCGGAAACTCATCGGCGCACGAGCGAAAATCGGCGCACGGGCGGAAGTCAACGTACGGGCGGAAGTCAACGCACGGGCGGAAGCGTCGTGGGCAGGGCGAACACCCGGAACAGGCCCAGATCGTGGAAGGCGGTCATCTCCGTGATCCGGTCGTCCTCGATCCGCAGCACGCCGATCCCGAAGGCGCGGTAGGCGAGCTCGCCGGGGCGCCGTACGTAGACCGCCGCGGCCGGTTGCCGGTTGGCCCCGACGGGCAGGATCCGGAACCGGCCCACGTAGTCGGGCGAATTCGTGTCCCAGCTCGCCGCCAGCGTCGCCACGACCGCGTCGCGCCCCCGGAACCATACGGGCCACGGCGGCATCTCCGCCCGTACGTCCTCGGCCAGCAGGTCGGCGACCGCGGTGAGGTCGGCGCGTTCCATCGCGTCCATGTAGCGGCGCAGCACCGTCCGCTCCCGCTCGGTGGGCTCCGCCGACGGCGCCCAGTCGAGGCGGCGTTCGGGCAGGTGCTCCCTCAGCGTCGTACGGGCCCGCTGCAACGCACTGTTCACCGACGCCACGCTGCCCTCCAGCAGCTCCGCGGTCTGCTTGGCGGGCCAGCCGAGCACGTCGCGCAGGATCAGCGCCGCCCGCTGCCGGGGCGGCAGGTGCTGGAGCGCGGCCAGGAACGCCAGCTCGATCGTCTCCCTGGTGACGGCCACGGAGTCCGGCTCGGTCTCGCTCGGCGCGACCGGCTCCCACGGCCGGTCGGGAAGCAGCCTGTCGGGGAACAACCGGTCGGGGAACGGCTGCAACCACGCGATGTCGGTGGGGGGTGGCAGCGCGGCACTCGGATCCGACGGCTCCGACAGGTGGCGGGGGAGCACCCGGCGCGCCCGGCCGCCGAGGACGTCGAGACACGCGTTCGTCGCGATCCGGTACAGCCAGGCCCGGAACGTCGAGCGCCCCTCGAAACCGCCGAGGTTCCTCCACGCGCGCAGGAACGTCTCCTGCGTCAGATCCTCCGCCTCGTCGAACGAGCCCAGCATCCGGTAGCAGTGCACCCGCAGCTCACCCCGGTGACGCTCGACGAGCGCCGCGAACGCGGACTCGTCGCCCGCCCGCGCGGCGTCCACCACCGCGTCGTCACCCGCGCCCATCGGCCGTCCCCCCGCCCGCGCCTCGGCACCTCGGCCATCGGCCGAACCTGGCAGGAACCCTACGACAGAGGTACGACGAAGAATCGCGCCACCATGAGCGCACGTCGCGACCGTGCCGGTTCGTCAGGTGAGCCGTCAGCAGGTCCTGTGAGGTCTGCGAGGTCTTACGAGGTCTGTGAGGTCTGCGAGGGCCTGTGAGGTCTGTGAAACCGGGGCCGTGATCGAGGCCGCCCGGTACCGGTACCTCCCGCGGACGGCCTGGAAATAAAGTGCACACGTGCGTTGATCCTCCGGGCGGCGGCCGGGTGCCGCCGCGGCAGGCATGCCCGCCACCGACCCACCGGAGACCACCGATGCCCGCTCAGCGGCCCCTCACCTACCAGGCGTTCGTCGAGCTCGCCGTCGCCGACCTCGCCGTCGTCGGCCTCGTCCTCAAAGGCTCCCAGGCCCACGACGGCATGATCACTGAGCACTCCGACCACGACCTGTACGTGGTCCTCGCCGACAATGCGACGACGGACCTGATCCGGTTCGCCGGTCACCGCACTCTCGAACTCGATCTCGTCATCGTCTCCCTCGCCGAGTTCCGTACGGCCGGAATGCCCGGCTTCGAGCGCTACGCTCTCGCCCGCGCCAGGGTCGTGCTCGACCGGCTCGACGGAGACATCACCCGGATCCTCGCCGCCAAGGCGCGCCTCGACGACGACGAGGCGTTCCGGAACTCCGGTGAATGGCTCGACGCCTACGCCAACTCCCTTTACCGCTCCGTCAAGAACGACCGTGACGGACACGCGCTCGCCGCCCGTCTCGACGCCGCCGACAGCGTCGGGTTCCTGCTGGAGCTGCTCTTCGCTCTCGACCGCCGCCCCCGCCCCTACAACAGGTACCTGCAATGGGAACTCGCCCGATACCCGCTGCCCGGCTGGGACACCGGCGCGCTGCTGGACGCCGTGGACCGCGTCTCGGGAACGGGCGACGTACCCCTGCAGCGGAGCCTCTTCGCCCAGGTCGAGGCGGCGGCCCGCCGCGCCGGGCACGGCGCGGTGCTGGACGCGTGGGGTGAGGACCTCGACCTGATGCGACCGCGGTAGGACGTGGCCGCCAAAGGTTCCCCGGTGGGACGTGGCGGCCAAAGGCCCCCGGTAGGACGTGGCCGCTAAAGGTTCCCCGGTGGGACGTGGCCGCCGAAGGTTCTCCCGGTAGGACATGGCCGCCGACGCCGGACAGGCCGCGGCCCGGCCACCGGGGGACGGTAGCCGGGCCGGGACCGCGACGCGAGGGAGGCTAGAACCAGCCGCGCTTCTGGGCCATCGACTGCAGGCCGCCGCGCAGCGACTGCTCCACCTGGCCCGGGTGGTCGTTGTAGTGGACGGTGAAGCGGCTGTAGGTGTCGTGGCTGGAGCCGAAGCTGCCGCGCTTGTCGGCCTCCAGGATGATGTCCATGGCCTGGGGTCCGGCGATGAACGTGAGCTCCAGCTCGTTGAAGTGGCGGCGGTAGTCGTTGCCCGCGTAGTACTCGATCTCCTGGAAGAACGGCATCCGCGAGCCGTGCAGGGTGCCCCGCTCCAGGTCGGCCTTCTTGAAACGGAAGCCGAGGTTGTCCAGCGCGCCGAGGACGTGGTCCTGGGCGGGCAGCGGGTTGACGAACAGCGGGTCGAGGTCGCCCTTGTCGAGCGCGCCGGCGAGGGCGAGCTCGGTGGAGACGCCGAGCTGCATGCCGCGCAGCGGGTGGCCGCCGATGGCGCTGATCGGGGTCTCCCAGGGGACCTGGATCTCGAAGGGGGCCGACTGCGGGGCGCCCGCGGCGAGGTGGAAGGGGCCGGTGATCTGCTGGCGCAGGAAGCTGTACGTCGACTTGTACTCGTTGTCGCCGCTCTCGACCTCGACGACGGCGGTGAAGTCGATGAAGATGCCCTCCACCTTGTAGTCGGAGCCGCCGCCGCGGAAGTTGACCTGCCCGCGCAGGACCTCGCCGGGCCGCACCTGCGAGTTCTGCAGCACGGTGTCGACCTCGACACCGGCGCCGAACGCGGCCATCAACTTACGGAACACCATCTAGGACTCCCAGGGGTTGGAGATTGTTCTCATCAGGGGACTCATCGGGGAACTTGTCAGGGGGTCTGGTTCTGCGGCTTGGCCTGGCCGTTGCCGCCGCTGCCGCCGTTCAGCTGGGGCAGGATCTGGGCCATCAGCAGGGTGGACAGGGCGGAGGTGTCGCCGGAGGAGCCGGAGGTGCGGACGACGACGGGACGCGGGGCGCTCTCGGCGAGCCTGGCGCCCACGTCGAGCCTGCGGCGGGCGAGCTCGTACTGGAGCACGGCGCGGTTGTCGCGGTAGGAGTCGGCGAGCCTGCGCAGCCCCTTCGCCTCGTTCTCGGCGGAGGTGAGCTCGGCCCGGCCCCTCGCCTCGATCTCCCAGCGCACCCGCTGCGCCTCGGTCTCGTGCTCCTCCAGCATGCGGGCGACGTCCTTACGGGCGGTGTTGGCGGCGGCTCTCACCTCGACGATACGCGCGTCCCGCGTCTTTTTGGAACGTTCGATCTCCATCAGCAGGGTGTCGATCCTGCGCTTGCGGGTGAGCTCCCACTCGCGCTCGAAGGCCGACAGCTCCTTGGCGACCTTCTCGCGGGTGGCCAGGTGCTGCTGGTACTGGTCGGGCAGCTGCACGTCGGGGATGTTGGCGCCGGTGATGCGCACGCCGTACCGGCCGAGCTGGCGGGTGAGGAGCTCCTGCATGTCGCCGACGTCGGATCCGCGCAGGTCGTAGGCGCGCTCGGTGTTGACCAGGCGGCTGCGCTGGCGGATCGCGTCCTGTACGGCACTGCTGAGCACCAGGTCGAAGTTACCGGCGCCGATCGTACGGACGAAGGCCACCGGGTCGACGATGCGGAACTTCAGGAAGAACTCGATCGACTTGAGCGGGACGTTCTCCGCCGTCGGGCAGGCCACGATCGGCGCGGAGTAGGGGATCTCGGTGGAGGTGTCGACCACCGCGTCCACCCGGTCCCACGGCAGCCACAGGTAGTGGCGCCCCGGGGGCAGCGTGCCGACGATGGCGCCCCACCGGCTGCGCACGCCCGTGGTGCCCTCCTCGATCTCGATGATCGCCCGGCGCCACAGCCACACCAGCGCCGCGACCAGGGAGAACACCGCTCCGAGCGCGGCCAGGAAGGAGAGCGCCCCGTCGGCGAACACCGCCGTGCCCGCCAGGTAGAGGGCGAGGAGGAGCAGCGCCACCCAGGCGAAGCCGCGGCGGTCCTTGGGGATCACCACCGGGACCAGCTGGCCCGACTCGCCGCCGCGCAGCAGCTGGCGGATCTCCGACCAGGAGGCCAGGGATTCCTTGATCTTGGAGAACTCTCTGCCGCTCATCGGACCTCTTCCTGAACTTCCTGCACGGCCTGGCCCGCGACGGGGACGGGGACGGGGACGACGGTGTCGGCGGGGGTGTTGAGCAGGGCGCTGATCTCCGCCCCGCGCTCCTCGACGCGGCCGCCGATCTCGCTCATCCGCGCCCTGATCGCGGCCATGTCCGCCTGGGAGAACAGCTGGGCCTCGGGGTTGCCGACCAGCTGCCTGGCGAGGGCGAGCAGGTCGATGTCGACGGCGTCGCCGACCTGCACCAGGCGCGGCAGGTGCGAGGCGACGGACTCCAGCTTGTCGAGCAGGTCCTGCTGGAAGCGGTAGTCGAGGATCTCCGGCGCCTCGGCGGCGCTCAGCGAGCGGATGTCCAGCGCCTGGGCCTCCAGCAGCGCCGCGTTGGCCTTCGCGGTGGACTCCGCCTCCACCAGCCGCTGGCCGCCCTGGGCCTTGGCCTGGTGGGAGGCGCGCTCCAGCGCGGTGTCGATCCTCGCCTGGTGCCCGGCGATCTCGGCGTGGATGGCCGACAGCTGCTCCTGCAGCCCGGCCAGCTCCTTGATCAGGTCACCCTCGTTCTGCTCCTTGCGCAGCTGGAGCTCGTACTCGTAGGTGTACGCCTCCTTCGCGACCCTGATCATCTCGGGGGCGGCCAGGTCCATCCGGTACTCCTGGCTGGACGGCTCCGCGTGCGTGATGTTGACGTCGGTGAGCCGTACGGCGGGCAGGAACTGCGTGTTGAGGTTGTCCAGCATGCCCATGGTGCTCTCGCCGACCAGGTCGTAGATCTCCTCGGCGCGCTGGGCGTAGATCAGGGAGCGGGTGACCTCGCTGATGGCGTTCTGCAGCTTGGCCTGGAAGCCGCTCACCGAACCGAGCACGAAGATGAACTCGGCCGGGTCCTCGATCCGGAACTGCAGGAACAGGTCCACGCTGGCCTTGACGCCCTGCTGGGTGGGGGCCTCGCGGATGGGGGCGTTGAAGGGGTACTCGCGGGTGGTGTTGACGATGTAGCTGACCCGCTTCCACGGGTTGAACAGCGTCACCCGGCCCGGCTCGGCGATCTGCACGAGCTTGCCGAACTTCGTGATCAGGGCCTTGCAGCCCTCGGGCACCATGACCACGCTCCTGCGCCACCACAGGAACGCCGCGGCCAGCACCAGCACGGCCCAGTAGTGCGGGCCGAACAGCACCCGGGCCCCCTCGGGCAGCCCGGTGGCGACGAGCCCGACCAGGCCGAGCCCGGCCAGCACGACCAGCGGGACGACCACCCTGGCGGTGGTGCCCTTGGGGATGACCACGGGGGAGATGACGTGGACCGGCTCGCCGCCGGGGCCGTTGCCGCCGAAGCTCCGGTTGACGATCTCCCCGGCCTCGTTGAGCGGGGCGCTGCGGGCCTCGATCACCGTGCCCAGTGACGAGCCCTGGTCGCGGGCGGCCACGAAGTCGGAGGGGTTGAGCGCGAAGCCCTTGTCGGCCGCGGATCCGGTGTTCCCGGCCGCCTGGCCCACGAACTGCTCGGCCACCTGTCCGGCGTACTGCCCCGCGGCCTGGCCGGCGTACTGCCCCACGGCCTGCCCGACCATCTGGCGCACGTCGCCGCCCTGGCCTATGGCCTGGGCTGCGGCCCTCGCGTACTGCGCGGCTTCTCTTGGCCGGGACATCACACCTCCGGGTCGGTGACACATCGGAAGCCCGATATATCACGCTTTGTGATCATTGGCACGCGAGACAGTCAAGGGGATCCCACTTGCGGATCACTTGCCACGCGGTTGACGGCGGCCCGCCGGGAGGCGGGCCCGTGGTTGACGGCGGCCCGCTGGGAGGCGGACCTGTGCTTGACGGCGGCCCGCTGGAGGCGGACCCGTGGTTGACGGCGGCCCGCTGGTACACGGACCACGTGGTTGACGGCGGTCCGCCCGTACGGCGGACCCGTGCGGCTGACGGCGGTCCGCCCGTACGCGGACCTATGAAGAAGGATTGTCGGTCACGCCGCCTACAGTGGGACAGGTGAGGCCGGTAACAGATTTGCAGCGCAAGGTGGCGCCCTTCGAGGTCGTCACCGACATGACCCCATCGGGCGACCAGCCCGCCGCGATCGCCGAGCTCGAACGGCGCGTCAAGGCCGGAGACAAGGACAACGTCCTGCTGGGCGCCACGGGCACGGGCAAGACCGCGTCGGTCGCCTGGCTGATCGAGCGCCTCCAGCGGCCGACCCTGGTCATCCAGCCCAACAAGACGCTCGCCGCCCAGTTCGCCAACGAGCTGCGCGAGATGCTGCCCAACAACGCCGTCGAATACTTCGTCTCCTACTACGACTACTACCAGCCCGAGGCCTACGTCCCGCAGAGCGACACCTACATCGAGAAGGACTCCTCGATCAACGAGGAGGTCGAGCGGCTGCGCCACTCGGCGACCAACTCGCTGCTGACCCGCCGCGACACGATCGTGGTGGCCTCCGTGTCGTGCATCTACGGCCTGGGCACCCCGCAGGAGTACGTCGACCGCATGGTCAGGCTCAAGGTCGGCCAGGAGATCGACCGCGACACCCTGCTGCGCCGCCTGGTCGACATGCAGTACGTCCGCAACGACATGGCCTTCACCCGGGGCACCTTCCGGGTGCGCGGCGACACCGTCGAGATCATCCCCAAGTACGAAGAGCTCGCCGTGCGGATCGAGATGTTCGGCGACGAGATCGAGAAGCTCGCGACCATGCACCCGCTCACCGGCGAGGTGATCACCGAGGACGAGGAGCTCTACATCTTCCCCGCCTCCCACTACGTCGCGGGCGCCGAGCGGATGGAGAGCGCCGTCCGGGGCATCGAGGCCGAGCTGGCCGAGACCCTGGAGACCATGGAGCGCCAGGGCAAGCTCCTGGAGGCCCAGCGGCTGCGCATGCGCACCACGTACGACCTGGAGATGATGCGCCAGATCGGCACCTGCTCCGGCATCGAGAACTACTCGCGCCACATGGACGGCCGCACCCCGGGCAGCGCGCCCAACACCCTCCTCGACTACTTCCCCGAGGACTTCCTGCTCGTCCTGGACGAGTCCCACCAGACCGTCCCGCAGATCGGCGCGATGTACGAGGGAGACGCCTCCCGCAAGCGCACGCTCGTCGACCACGGCTTCCGGCTGCCGTCCGCGATGGACAACCGCCCGCTGAAGTGGGAGGAGTTCCTGGAGCGGATCGGCCAGACGGTCTACCTGTCGGCCACCCCCGGCACCTACGAGCTGGGCCGTTCCAAGGGCGACGTGGTCGAGCAGGTCATCCGGCCGACCGGCCTGATCGACCCCGAGGTGATCGTCAAGCCGACCAAGTCGCAGATCGACGACCTGGTCCACGAGATCCGCACCCGCACGGAGAAGGACGAGCGGGTCCTGGTCACCACGCTGACCAAGAAGATGTCCGAGGACCTCACCGACTACCTGCTGGAGCTCGGCATCCGGGTCCGCTACCTGCACAGCGAGGTCGACACCCTGCGCCGCATCGAGCTGCTGCGCGAGCTGCGGATGGGCGAGTTCGACGTGCTGGTCGGCATCAACCTGCTCCGCGAGGGCCTCGACCTGCCCGAGGTGTCGCTGGTGGCCATCCTCGACGCCGACAAGGAGGGCTTCCTGCGCTCGGAGACCTCCCTGATCCAGACCATCGGCCGCGCGGCCAGAAACGTCTCCGGCCAGGTGCACATGTACGCCGACCGGGTCACCCCCTCCATGGAGCGGGCGATCGACGAGACCAACCGCCGCCGGGCCAAGCAGATCGCCTACAACGAGGCCAACGGCATCGACCCGCAGCCGCTCCGCAAGAAGATCGCCGACATCCTCGACTCGCTCAGCCGCGAGGACGCCGACACCGCCCAGCTCCTCGGCGGCAGTGGCCGCCAGCAGTCGCGCGGCAAGGCGCCCGTCCCCGGCTTCGCGGTCAAGCAGGCGGGCCAGCACGCCAGGGCGATCGCCGGAGAGATGCCCAGGGCCCAGCTGGAGGCGCTGATGGAGTCGCTCACCGAGCAGATGCACCAGGCCGCCACCGACCTCCAGTTCGAGGTCGCCGCCCGGCTCCGCGACGAGATCAAGGAGCTCAAGCGAGAGGTACGCGACATGCGCGAGGCCGGGGTCTCCTGACCTCGCCTCTTCCCCGGCGGCTGCGGCCGGTGCCGTCCCACGCGCCGAAGGTGTCTGATGCCGACGGTGCCGCCCCACGCGCCGGAGGGGCCTGATCCCGGCGATGGCCCCCTCCCGGCGGGAGTCGCCGGGAGGGGGCGGTCAGCGGGAGTCGTCGGGGTGGGTGCGGTTGATCATCGTGCGGTTGTAGAGCTCGTCGATCTGGTCCAGGGGGTCGGGGGCGCGGCGGCGGGCCTCGATCTCCAGGTCGGTGCGGCCCTGGATCTCCTCGATGCTCCCGGCCGAGTGCGCCATCTGGTCGTTGCGCAGGTCGGCCCTGATCCTGGCGCAGGACGTCGTCAGCTTGGCGTGGTGCTCGCGCAGGCGGCCCAGCGCCGTGTGGTCGATGTAGGGCGAGACCCGGCGCTCCTGGGCGTAGTGGGCGAGCTGGGCGTCGAGCTGCTCGGCGTGCGCCGAGATCTCCGCCACGAGATGGGGCAGGTCGCCCAGGCCCCAGCCGTCGCGCAGCGCGTGGTCCACGGCCTGGCGGGTCAGGGAGACCTCGCGCCGCAGGTCGAGGCGCATCCGCTCGGTCTCCGCGGCGTCGCCGGTGCCCATCGCCGCCACGTGGGTCGCGACCCTGGTGGAGACGGCTCTGGCCTTCTTCGTGGCCTTCTTGCCGACCTTGACCAGAAGGTAGATCCCGACTCCTCCGAGGAGAAGGAAGAACAGCAGGATCACCAGCAGGACGATGAGGAAATCGCCGATCGGAGCCACCTCCCGACAGGGGCTGGACAGGGTGTTTCGAGCATAGCCCGCACCGTGGTCCCGGCGCGGTCGCGCCGGCGCGGTCTCATCGCAGGCTCGGGACGGCCGCTCGCCGCCGTCGCCGTATCCTGCGGGTCGCCCACCAGGCGAACAGCGCCAGCCCCGCCACCACCACGACGACCAGGATCGGCATGAAGATCGCCACCAGGCTGATGCCCAGCGCCCCGGCGTCCTCGACCGTGCTGACCACGGGCGCGCCCACCCCGGCCGTGGTGGCGTTCACCACGGGCCTGGTGGTCGCCTTCATGGTGTGCACGGCGAGGGCGATCCCGATCCCCAGCACCCAGCTGAGCCAGGGGTTGTGGGTCATCCAGGTCGAGCCGTCCAGCCGGGCGGCCGCCTCGGTGGCGCTGAAGACCACGCCGCCGGAGGCCGGGCGGACGACGGTCTGGATCATGTCGTTGACGCTGTCGACCACCGGGACCTTGTCGAGCACGAACTCCGCCAGGAGCAGCACGCCGATGATCCCGAGCACCCAGCCGTTGGACAGCCAGGCGAACTCCTGCGGCAGCCGTACCTGGTCGGTGAAGTTGGCGAGCAGGCCGACCACCAGCAGCGGGATGTAGGCGTTGAGCCCGGCCGCGGTGGAGAGTCCAAGGCCCGTCAGTGCCGCGAGCATCGCACCTCCGTAGTTTCTCTCTTCTCCTTCAACGGTTCCCGGCCGTCGAACGATCCCGATCCGTCCCCTCCCGCGGTATCACTCCGGTCTCGGTTGCCGAAAGGCCGGTCCCGGCCCCGGGAAGATCCCTCGCGTCCCCGGAACCCCCGGTCTCCGCGGTCTCCGCGGTCTCCGCGGTCTCCATGTGGGGCGGCAACCATCCCCGCCCCGCCACGTAGTGGCGCACCACCTTGGCGGGGATGCCCGCGATCACGCTGTGGTCGGGGAACTCCCCGCGTACCACCGCCCCGCCCGCCACCACGCACTGCCTGCCGATCCGGGTGCCCGGCAGGATGATCGCGCCGGTGCCCAGCCACGAGCCCGACCCGATGGACACCGGGTTGTTGCGCGGCCACTGACGGCCGATCGGCGCCTCGGGGTCGTCGTAGACGTGGTTCTGGTCGGTGATGTAGACGTACGGGCCGGTGAAGACGTCGTCGCCGATGTCGATCGACTGGTGGCCCACGATGTGGCTGCCCCTGCCGATGGAGCAGCCCCCGCCGATCCGCACGATCGAGTCCGGGCCCAGGTCCACCCCGGGGCCCATGCCCGTGGAGATGGAGACCCGCTCGCCGATCAGGGTGTGGTCGCCGATCTCGATCCACGCCTCGCCGAAGACGGCTCCGAGCGGGAACGACAGGCAGGCGCCCTCGCCGAGGCGGCGGAAGCGGTAGCCGGCGGGGCTGACGGGGGTGACGGCACCGGCCTCGCGGACCGCCTCCCAGAGCCGGTGGACGAGGCTGCCCATGGCACGCCGTACCACACCATGAAGTGACATAACGGATCAAATTACCGCTTGGTTGGGTTTGAGGAGAATGCGGGTGGGGGGTTGTTCGGGCACTTCGCCTGCGCCGTTTGTTATTCTGAGAGCCCGTGGACCTGTAGGCCATTCATCAGGGTGCGCCGACGATCTGTAACGACCACGGGAGCCTTCTTGCGCAGCGCCGCACACACCAAGCATCTGTTCGTCACCGGCGGCGTCGCCTCCAGCCTTGGGAAGGGACTGACGGCCTCCAGCCTCGGGCGCCTTCTCAAGCTGCGCGGCCTGCGGGTCACCATGCAGAAACTCGACCCCTACCTCAACGTCGACCCCGGCACGATGAACCCGTTCCAGCACGGTGAGGTGTTCGTCACCGACGACGGCGCCGAGACCGACCTCGACGTCGGCCACTACGAGCGGTTCCTCGACACCGAGCTGCACGGCTCGGCCAACGTGACCACCGGCCAGGTCTACTCCAACGTCATCGCCAAGGAGCGCCGCGGCGAGTATCTCGGTGACACCGTGCAGGTCATCCCGCACATCACCAACGAGATCAAGGACCGCATCCGGTCGATGGCCGGGCCCGACGTGGACGTGGTCATCACCGAGGTCGGCGGCACCGTGGGCGACATCGAGTCGCTGCCCTTCCTGGAGGCCGTCCGCCAGGTCCGCCACGAGGTCGGCCGCGACAACGTGTTCTTCCTGCACGTCTCGCTGCTGCCGTACATCGGGCCGAGCGGCGAGCTGAAGACCAAGCCGACTCAGCACTCGGTCGCCGCGCTGCGCAGCATCGGCATCCAGCCCGACGCGATCGTGTGCCGCTCCGACCGGCCGATCACCAACTCGCTCAAGCGCAAGATCAGCCTGATGTGCGACGTGGACGAGGACGCGGTCGTCTCCGCCATCGACGCCGCCAGCATCTACGACATCCCCAAGGTCCTGCACTCCGAGGGCCTGGACGCCTACGTGGTGCGCCGCCTGGGCCTGCCCTTCAGGGACGTCGACTGGAAGGAGTGGGAGCAGCTCCTGCGCCGGGTGCACCGCCCGGCCAACGAGGTCACGATCGCGCTCGTCGGCAAGTACATCGACCTGCCCGACGCCTACCTGTCGGTCACCGAGGCGCTGCGCGCGGGCGGCTTCGCCAACGACGCCCGCGTCAACATCCGCTGGGTCAAGAGCGACGACTGCGAGACCCCCGAGGGTGCCGCCCGCGAGCTCGACGGCGTCGACGGGGTCCTGGTCCCCGGCGGCTTCGGCGTACGCGGCATCGAGGGCAAGGTCGGTGCGATCCGGCACGTCAGGGAGAACAAGATCCCGCTGCTCGGCATCTGCCTGGGCATGCAGTGCATGGTCATCGACGCCGCCCGCAACCTCGCGGACATCGAGGACGCCGGAAGCACCGAGTTCGACGCCGAGACCACCCACCCGGTCATCTCCACCATGGCCGACCAGGAGGACGTCGTCTCCGGCGAGCGCGACATGGGCGGCACCATGAGGCTGGGCCTCTACCCGGCCAGGCTCGGCGAGGGCACGCTCGCCCGCCAGCTGTACGGCATGGCGAAGGTGGACGAGCGCCACCGCCATCGCTACGAGGTCAACAACGCCTACCGCGAGCAGCTGGAGAAGGTCGGCATGGTCTTCTCCGGCCTCTCGCCCGACGGCCGCCTGGTGGAGTACGCCGAGCTGCCCGCAGACGTCCACCCCTTCTTCATCGGCACCCAGGCGCACCCCGAGTTCCGTTCCCGGCCGACCCGGGCGCACCCGCTGTTCAAGGGCCTGATCGGCGCCGCCCTGACGTACGCCGACATCCGCGGCACCGCCGCCAAGGCGGGGCGGGGCAAGTGAGCGGCGCGGGAGAGGGCCAGGACCCCGTGGAGGGCGTGGAGGGCGTGGACGTCGTGGACGTTCCGGAGGAGTGGAAGGTCGTCTCCTCCACCGAGCACTTCCGCGCCCGCGTCATCACCGGGGTCACCGACGCGGTCGTCATGCCGGACGCCGAGATCGTCAACCGCGACTACGTGACCCACCCGGGCTCCGTGGCCGTCGTCGCCCTCGACGAGGGGGGACGGGTCCTGCTGATCCGCCAGTACCGCCACCCGGCGCGGCGGCTGCTGTGGGAGCTGCCCGCCGGACTGCGCGACGTCGAGGGCGAGCCCCTGCAGGCCGGGGCGGCCCGCGAGCTCGCCGAGGAGGCGGGCTACCGGGCGGGCACCTGGCACACCCTGGTCGACGCCTTCACCTCGCCCGGGATGACCGACGAGCGGACCCGCATCTTCCTCGCCAGGGACGTCACTCCCATCCCCGAGGGGGAGCTGGACTTCGTCCACCGGCACGAGGAGGCCGACATGCCGGTGGTCTGGATTCCCCTGTCCGACGCGGTTCGGCGTGCCATGGCGGGAATGATCCACAATTCCCAAGCCGTGGCCGGTATTCTCGCCGCATACGCCGCTTCGGCGGACGGATTCGCCTCACTGCGCCCCGCCGACGCACCGGAGGCATGACAGGAGGACACCCTGAGCGAGACGGAGGCCGTCCTCACCAGCTATCTCGCCCACCTGGCCGTGGAGCGGGGCCTGGCCGCCAACACCCTGGCCTCCTACCGCCGTGACCTCCTGCGGTACGTGGAACACCTCAAGCGGCGCGGCCGCGTCACCTTCGGCGAGGTCGCCGAGGGTGACGTCACCGCCTTCGTGGCGGCGCTCAGGGAGGGCGACGGGGGGCACCAGGCCCTCGTCGCCGCCTCGGCGGCGCGGGCCGTCTCCGCGGTGCGCGGCCTGCACCGCTTCGCGCTGAGCCAGGGCGTCTGCCGCCACGACCCGGCCCACGAGGTGCGCCCGCCGCGCCAGCTCAAGCGGCTCCCCAAGGCGATCAGCGTCCGTGACGTGGAACGCCTGATCGCCGCCTCCGGGCCCGACGGGGCCCCGCTCACGCTGCGCAACCGGGCGCTGCTCGAACTTCTGTACGGCACCGGCGCGCGCATCTCCGAGGCCGTGGGTCTCACCGTCGACGACGTCGACCTGGGGGCCGAGGCCCAGCTGGTGCGGCTGCGCGGCAAGGGCGGGCGCACCCGGCTGGTGCCCCTGGGCGGCTTCGCGGGAGAGGCGCTGCGCGCCTACCTCACCCGCGCGCGCCCCCGCATCGCCTCGCACGGCCGGGGCACCCCGGGGCTCTTCCTCAACGCCAGGGGCGGGCGGCTCACCCGCCAGGGCGCCTGGGAGGTCCTCCAGGCCGCCGCCGAGCGCGGCGGGCTCGAAGGAGTGTCGCCACACATGTTGCGACATTCGTTCGCAACCCACCTCCTTGACGGCGGTGTGGACGTTAGGGTGGTTCAGGAACTACTCGGCCACGCCTCGGTGACCACTACCCAGGTGTACACACAGGTCACGGTCGACAAGCTCCGCGAGGTCTATGCCGCCGCGCATCCGCGCACGCGGGATTGACCTTGCTTATGTCCGGGCGTGCCGCCTTGCCGCATACGTGTTGACGCCATAGTGTCCGTCCGGACGGTCCGGTTAGAGGCCGTCAGGGAGGTTCGACTGGTGACTGTGACCACCGACGGTTCTATCCGGGGAACGACCCCGGCAAACCCCGAGAATCCCTGGGGCGACACCAAGACCGCCGGGACCCCTCGCAGCGGGGGAGTCCTCGGCCCGACCGGGCGTCCCCGGCCGGTGTTCCCCGACCCGCCCCCCCGTACGGTGCACGGGCCGGCGAGGGTCGTCGCCATGGTCAACCAGAAGGGTGGCGTCGGCAAGACGACGACCACCATCAACCTGGGCGCCGCGCTGGCGGAGGCCGGGCTCAAGGTGCTGCTGGTCGACTTCGACCCGCAGGGCGCCCTCTCGGTCGGCCTCGGGATCAACCCCCTCCAGCTCGACCTGACGGTCTACAACCTCCTCATGGAGCGGCAGATCACCGCCAGGGACGTGCTGCTGGAGACCGGCGTCGAGGGCATGGACCTGCTGCCCAGCAACATCGACCTGTCGGCCGCGGAGGTCCAGCTCGTCACGGAGGTCGCCCGCGAGCAGGTGCTCGGCCGGGTGATCAAACCCCTCCTGCCCGAGTACGACGTGTGCCTGATCGACTGCCAGCCCTCCCTGGGACTGCTCACGATCAACGCGCTGGCCTGCGCGCACGGCGTCATGGTGCCGCTGGAGTGCGAGTTCTTCGCGCTGCGCGGCGTCGCGCTGCTCATGGACACCATCATCAAGGTCCAGGAGCGCATCAACGACGAGCTCGTCATCGAGGGCCTGCTCGCCACCATGTACGACGCGCGCACCCTGCACGGCCGCGAGGTGCTGGCCCGGGTCGTCGAGGCGTTCGACGAGAAGGTCTACCACACGGTGATCAACCGGACGGTCCGCTTCCCCGACGCCACCGTGGCCGGTGAGCCCATCACCAGCTTCGACTCGTCGTCGCTCGGCGCCAGCGCGTACCGCGAGCTCGCCAGGGAAGTCCTGGCCAGGTGGGCCGCGCTGGAGCGGTGATCCCGCCCCCGGGTGCGGGACAATGGCGGGATGACCGAGCAGCCGAAGACCGACGATGACACCTTCAAGGTGCATCTGGAGGTCTTCGAGGGTCCTTTCGACCTCCTGCTCGGTCTGATCTCCAAGCACAAGCTGGACATCACCGAGGTCTCGCTCAGCCAGGTGACCGACGAGTTCATCTCCTACATCCGGGCCAGGGGCCCGGAGTGGGACCTGGACCAGACGAGCCACTTCCTGCTCGTCGCGGCGACCCTGCTCGACCTCAAGGCCGCCAGGCTGCTGCCCTCGGGCGAGGTCGACGACGAGGAGGACCTCGCCCTCCTGGAGGCCCGTGACCTGCTGTTCGCCCGGCTCCTGCAGTACCGGGCCTACAAGGAGGTCGTCAAGGTCTTCTCCGGCCGGATGGCCGAGGAGGCGCTGCGCTTCCCCCGTACGGTGCCGATGGAGGCCGAGTTCGCGAGCCTGCTGCCCGCGCTGATCCTCGGCATCGGCCCCGACCGCCTCGCGGAGATCGCCCGGAGGGCCTTCGCCCCCAAGGCGCCCCCGTCGGTCTCGACGGCCCACATCTACCAACCGCTCGCCAATGTCCGCGAGCAGGCGGTTATCCTTGTCGAGCGGCTGCGGCGGATGCGCCGGGCGACTTTCCGGGCCCTCACCTCCGACTGCGCCGGCACTTTCGAGGTCGTGGCGCGTTTTCTGGCCGTCCTGGAGCTCTACCGGGAGGCGGCCGTGTCCTTCGAGCAGGTGGAGCCTCTCGGAGAGCTGCACGTGACCTGGACCGGCAGCGACGACGGCGACGTCGCCGTGGCCGACGACTACGACGAGACCCCGGACAGCCAGAAGAGAGAGCCCGCCGATGACTGACCTGGCCGACCTGGCCGGCCCGGCACCCGAGCCCGGTTCGCGTGCCGTGGTCGGCCCGTCCACCGAACCCGGCCCGTTTGACGAGCCCGGCCCGTTTGCCGAGCCGGACTCACGTACCGGGTCCGGCTCGCGCGCCGAGCCTGACCTGCCTGCCGAGCCGGACCTGCGGACCGAGCCCGGTCCGGGTGCCGGGCCGGACTCGCGTATCGAGCCCGGTCCGGGTGCCGAGCCGGATCTGCGCGCCGGGCTGGAGGCCATCCTGCTGGTGGTCGACGAGCCCGTCGCCGAGGTGACGCTCGCCCAGGTTCTGGAGCGGCCCGTCCACGAGGTAGGGCGGGCGATTCGTGAGCTTTCAGCGGAATACACCGCTGACGGACGGGGTTTTGACCTGAGAGAGGTCGCGGGCGGCTGGCGGTTCTACACGCGGGCCGAGTGCGCGCCACTCGTGGAGCGGTTCGTCCGCGACGGCCAGCAGACGCGGCTCACCCAGGCCGCGCTGGAGACCCTGGCCGTGGTCGCCTACCGGCAGCCGGTGAGCCGGGCCCGGGTGGCGGCCATCCGCGGTGTCAACAGCGACGGCGTGATGCGCACGCTGATGACGAGGGGGCTGGTCGAAGAGGCCGGCACCGAACCGGAGAGCCAAGCCGTGCTCTACCGGACGAGTTCGTATTTTCTCGAGCGGATGGGCCTGCGGGAGCTCGGCGAGCTTCCCGAGCTGGCACCTTTCCTGCCCGACGACATGGAATCCCTAGAGGAGCAGAAGCAGTGAACAACAGGCGCAGTACCCCGTCCGGTGATGGACGCGGTCAAGGCCGTGGCGGAGCCCCGCGCGGTGGCAGTCCCCGTGGGGGCTCGCAGTCCGGCGGATTCCGCGGCGGGTCCTCCCGAGGCGGGTCCTCCTTCGGCGGGTCCCGCGGAGGCTCCCAGGGGGGCTCTCGCGGGGGCTCCCAGGGCGGTTACCGCTCCGACGGCCCGCGTCGCGACGACCGCGGTGGTTCGTCCTCCGGTGGTTACCGTTCCGACGGTCCGCGTCGTGATGATCGTGGTGGTTCGTCGTCGGGTGGTTTCCGGGCGGAGCGCGATGGTTCGCGTAGTCAGTACGGCGGTGGCCGGCCCTCGGGTGGTTCCCAGGGTGGTTACCGCTCTGACGGCCCGCGCCGTGACGACCGTGACGGCTTCCGCTCCGACGGCCCGCGTCGTGACGATCGCGGTGGTTCGCCGTCCGGTGGTTACCGCTCTGACGGCTCGCGCCGCGATGACCGTGGTGGTTCGTCCTTCGGTGGTTCGCGGGGTGGTTTCCGTTCCGACGGTCCGCGTCGTGATGATCGTGGTGGTTCGTCGTCGGGTGGTTTCCGGGCGGAGCGCGATGGTTCGCGTAGTCAGTACGGCGGTGGCCGGCCTTCGGGTGGTTCCCAGGGCGGCTATCGCTCCGACGGCCCGCGTCGCGATGACCGTGGTGGTTCGTCCTTCGGTGGCTCGCGGGGCGGTTTCCGCTCCGACGGTCCGCGTCGTGACGACCGTGACGGTTTCCGTTCCGACGGTCCGCGTCGTGATGATCGTGGTGGTTCGTCGTCGGGTGGTTTCCGGGCGGAGCGCGATGGTTCGCGCAGTCAGTACGGCGGCGGCCGGCCTTCGGGTGGTTCCCAGGGTGGTTACCGCTCTGACGGCCCGCGCCGTGACGACCGTGACGGCTTCCGCTCCGACGGCCCGCGCCGCGACGACCGCGGTGGTTCGTCGTCCGGTGGTTACCGTTCCGACGGTCCGCGTCGTGACGATCGCGGTGGCTTCCGTGCCGACCGTGACGGCTCGCGCGGCGGGTCCGGCTTCGACCGCGGCAGGCCCGGCTCCGATCGTGGTCGCGGCGACGCGCCCGCCGGTGGCTCCCGTGGCCGCTTCGGCAGGACCGGGCGCCGGGACGACGTCCAGACCATCGGCGGCGGCCGCGCCGACTCGTACGGAGAGCGCCGGACCCCCGCGGACCGGTCCGGCAGCCGGGCCCCCTCGGCGAAGGCGCCGCTCCGGCCGGGCACGATCGCGAACGACCGGTTCAAGACCGCTCGCCAGCCCAGGCGCGACTCCGACTTCTACGACCGCGACTACGTCGACGAGCGCGACACCACCGAGGTTCCCGACGGCGTACGGCTGCAGAAGGTCCTCGCCCAGGCGGGCGTCGCCAGCCGCCGGGCCTGCGAGGACATGATCGGCGAGGGCCGGGTGACGGTCGACGGGCAGGTGGTCCGCCGCTTCGGCGCCCGGGTCGACCCCGCCAAGCAGGTTATCCACGTCGACGGCAAGCGCCTGCCGACCATGCCCGACCTGGTCTACCTCGCGATCAACAAGCCGATCGGCGTCGTCAGCACCATGTCCGACCCGGACGGCCGCCCCTCGCTGGCCGACTTCGTGGCCGACCGCACCGAGCGGCTGTTCCACGTGGGACGCCTCGACACCGAGACCGAGGGCCTGATCCTGCTCACCAACGACGGCGAGCTGGCCAACAGGCTCACCCACCCGAGCTACGGCGTCCAGAAGAAGTACTGGGCGAAGGTCCCGGGCCGGATCGAGCGCGATCTCGGACGCCGCCTGAAGAAGGGCGTCGAGCTGGAGGACGGCCTCGCCAAGGCCGACTCCTTCGCCCTGGTCCAGGAGCACGGCCAGCAGGCCCTGATCGAGGTCGTGCTGCACGAGGGCCGCAAGCACATCGTCCGCCGCATGCTGGAGGAGGTCGGGCACCCGGTCATCGACCTGGCCCGCATCGAGTTCGGCCCGGTCAAGCTCGGCCGCCTCAAGCCGGGCACCGTGCGGGCGCTGACCCTCACGGAAGTCGGGGAGCTCTACGCCGCCGTCGGGTTGTAGCCTTCCCTGAAACACGTGTTAGGACGCGCCGGATCACCCCGAGGGTGGTCCGGCGCGGAGGGACTGGAGGAACGACGATGGTGCGGGCGATCCGCGGTGCGATCCAGGTCGAGTCCAACGACCGGGACGCCATCCTGTCCGGGGTCACCGAACTGGTCACGGAGGTGATGGGGCGCAACAGGCTCACCACCGACGACGTGATCAGCGTGATCTTCACGGCCACGCCCGACCTCACCGCCGAGTTCCCCGCCCTGGCCGCCCGCAAGCTCGGGTTCCACGACGTTCCGCTGATCTGCGCCTCCGAGATCGACGTCCCCGGCGCGCTGCCCCGCGTGGTGCGGCTGATGGCCCACGTCGAGGTCGACCGGCCCCGCCAGGACATCCAGCACGTCTACCTGCGCGGCGCCGTCGCCCTTCGCGTGGACATCGCCCAGTGAGCCCCTTACGCGTGAGCCCTTTACGCGTGAGCCCCTTATGCGGAGCCGTCCCGGGGGAGCGCGCGTGAGCGGCCTCGAAAGCGTCCTGGTCGTCGGCACGGGACTGATCGGCACCTCGATCGCGCTCGCCCTGCGCGAGCAGGGCGTGGCCGTCCACCTGGCCGACCGCGACGCGGGATCCCTGCGGCTGGCGCGGGAGCTGGGCGCGGGCGTCGAGTGGGCCGAGGGCGTGACCGTGGACGTCGCGATCATCGCGGTCCCGCCGCAGGTGGTCGCCGGGCGGCTCGCCGCCCTCCAGAAGGCCGGCGCGGCCCGTTTCTACACCGACGTGGCCAGCGTCAAGGCGTTCCCGCTCAGGGAGGCCGCGAGCCTCGGCTGCGACCTGACGACCTACGTCGCCGGGCACCCGCTCGCCGGGCGCGAGCGCTCCGGGCCCGCCGCCGCGCGGGCCGACCTGTTCCTCGGGCGCCCGTGGGCGCTCTGCCCGACCGAGGAGACCTCCCCCGACGCCCTGGAGGCCCTGTACGGGCTCGTCAAGCTCTGCGGCGGCGAGGCGGTCAGGATCGGTGCGGAGGAGCACGACAGGGCCGTGGCGGTCGTCTCACACGCTCCCCACGTGGCCGCCTCCGCGGTGGCCGCCCGCCTCGCGGAGGCTCCGGTCACCGCGCTCGGCCTGGCCGGGCCGGGGGTGCGCGACGTCACCCGCGTCGCGGCGAGCGACCCGAGGCTCTGGACCGGGATCCTGTCGGGCAACGCGCTGCCCGTGGCCGAGGTGCTGGAGGCGGTGGCGGCCGACCTGGCCGCCGCGGCGGCCTCGCTCCGCACCTCGGCCGCCTCCGCCGACGCCGACCCCGCCGATCCCGCCGGCTCCGACGCCATGGCCCGCGTCACCGAGCTGCTGTACCGGGGCGTCGCGGGCACGGGCCGGATCCCCGGCAAGCACGGTGGTCCCGCGCGCACCTACACGGCCGTCCAGGTCATCGTCGGCGACCGGCCCGGCGAGCTGGCCCGGCTGTTCCAGGCGGCGAAGGAGGCGGGCGTCAACATCGAGGACGTCCGGCTGGAGCACGCCCCCGGCCTGCCGCTGGGCGCCGCCGAGCTCTGGGTGCAGCCGGAGGCGGTGACGGCGCTGGCCGAGGCCCTGCGGGAGAACGGCTGGCACCTGCCGTGATCCCTCCCGGCCTCTCGCTCGATGCGTGGTTCCTTCCCGGCTCCCGGTAGCCTCGTACGGACAACTGAAGCGGGCTGCAAGGGAGAGGCGTCGTGACCGGACTGGTCGTCGCCATGGACGGTCCTTCGGGATCGGGCAAGTCGAGCGCGTCACGAGGGGTGGCGCGAGCCTTGGGGCTGCGTTATCTCGATACCGGCGCGATGTACCGGGCGATCACCTGGTGGATGCTCCAGAAGGGCGTCGATCTCGGCGACCCCGAGGCGATCGCCGCCAGGGCGCTCGACCCGGTCCTCACCCTGGGCACCGACCCGGACAGCGCGGTGGTGGCGGTCGACGGCGTCGACGCCGTCGCGCCGATCCGCACCTCCGAGGTCACCGCGGCCGTCTCGGCGGTCAGCGCGGTGCCCGAGGTACGGCACCGCCTGGTCGCCGAGCAGCGTGAGATCATCGGCTCGGGCGGCATCGTCGTCGAGGGCCGCGACATCGGCACGGTGGTGGCGCCCGGCGCCGCGGTCAAGATCTACCTGACCGCGAGCGCGGACGCCAGGGCGCTGCGCCGCACGGCGGAGCTCACCGGCACCACGGTGGCGGCGCAGCGGGCCGCGATGGCCCGCCGCGACACCCTCGACTCGACCAGGAAGGCCGACCCGCTGGCGAAGGCGGCCGACGCCGTCGAGCTCGACACCACGGCGCTGAACCTCGAAGAGGTCATCGCCGAAATACTGCGTGTGATTAAGGAAAAGGCGTGACCGGGGTATACGAGGACGACAACGGCTGGATCGACGCGGAGCTCGCCGATTCGGGGACCGACGACAGCTCGCAGCGGGATGTGGGGCCCGACACGGCCCCGCAGCCGGTAGTGGCCGTGGTGGGCCGCCCCAACGTGGGCAAGTCCACCCTGGTCAACCGGATCATCGGCCGTCGGGAGGCGGTCGTGGAGGACGTGCCGGGGGTGACCCGCGACCGGGTCACCTACGACGCCACCTGGCGCGGGCGCCGGTTCACGGTGGTCGACACCGGGGGCTGGGACCCCGACGCGACCGGGATGGCGCTGAAGATCGCCGAGCAGGCCCAGGTCGCGGCCGAGCTGGCCGACGTGATCCTGTTCGTGGTCGACGCCGTCGTGGGTGTGACCGACGCGGACGAGATCGTCGGCCACGTGCTGCGCGGGTCCGGCAAGCCGGTCATCCTCGCCGCCAACAAGGTCGACAACCAGCAGATGGAGCTGGAGGCCGCCGGGCTGTGGGCCCTCGGCCTGGGCGAGCCGCAGCCGGTCTCGGCCCTGCACGGCCGTTCCAGCGGCGACCTGCTGGACGTGATCCTCGACAAGCTGCCGGAGACGCCCGAGCAGCGTTTCGGCCCCGAGCGCGGCCCGCGCAGGGTCGCCCTGGTCGGCAAGCCCAACGTGGGCAAGTCCTCGCTGCTGAACAAGCTGGCGGGCTCCGAGCGCGTGCTCGTCGACCCGATGGCGGGCACCACCCGCGACCCGGTGGACGAGCTGGTCGAGCTCGGCGGCAAGACCTGGCGCTTCGTCGACACCGCCGGGATCAGGCGGCGCGACCGCGAGCTGAAGGGCGCCGACTTCTACGCGAGCATGCGCACCCGGGGGGCCCTGGAGCGCTCGGAGATCGCGGTGGTGCTCATCGACGCCAGCGACGTGCTGACCGAGCAGGACCTGCGGATCATCTCCCTGGTGATCGAGTCCGGCCGGTGCATGGTCGTGGCGTTCAACAAGTGGGACCTGCTCGACGAGGACCGCCGTTACTACCTGGAGAAGGAGATCGACCGCCAGCTCGTCCGCGTGCCGTGGGCGCTGCGGATCAACATCTCCGCGAAGAACGGCTGGCACGTCGACCGGATCGTCCCCGCGATCGAGAAGGCGCTCGACTCCTGGTCGACCCGGGTGCCCACCGCCAGGCTCAACGCCTTCCTGACCGACCTGGTCGCGGCCACCCCGCCCCCGGTCCGCAGCGGCAAGCAGCCCAAGATCCTCTTCGCCACGCAGGCGTCGACGGAGCCGCCGAAGTTCGTGCTGTTCACCTCGGGCTTCCTGGAGGAGACCTACCGCCGCTTCATCGAGCGCCGGATCCGCGAGGAGTTCGGCTTCGCCGGGTCGCCCATCGAGGTCACCATGAAGATCCGCGAGAAGCGCCAGGGACAGAAGAGGAAGTAGGGGTCTCCTGTCTGGGGCGGGAATCCATGAGTTCCTGAGTCTCTGTCCTGGGCGAACCGTTCCCGGGGTCTTCGTGGGACCTTTCGGAATTTCCTGGGGCTCTTGGGCCTTCCTGGGGCTTTCCGGGGTGGGAGTCCTGTCCTGTTCCCGGGAGACGTCCGCATCGGACGGCCCCTTTCCGAGGTTGAAGCTTCGAACGGCCCGGCACGCGCCGGGCCGTTCGCGTGTCGGCCGGGGGCTCGGTCCCGCCCCTATCCGCGGCCGGGCCGTTCGCGCGTCGGCGGAGATCCCGGCTCGCCCGCGTCCGGGGGCGGGCCGCGCCCGTACCGTTCGCGTGTCGTACGGGATCCCGGTCCCGGTCCCGGTCCGGGGTGTCAGGCCCCGTCCACGCGTCCGGATCCGCGGGGCAGCAGCAGTGCGACCAGCGCGCCCACCCCGCACAGGACGGCGGTGATCAGGAAGATCTCGCTGTACTCGGTGTGCAGCGCCTCCTTCACGCTGTTCTGGTACTCGGCGAGCTGTCCGGCGTACACGACGGGGTCCACGCCGAAGGGCAGCGGCGTGTCCAGGTCGGCGGTGAGCGACTGGAAGCGGTGGAAGCCCCACGCCGACAGCCCGGCGACGCCGAGCAGCATGCCCATCATCCGGGCCACGACCACCGCCGCCGAGGCCACCCCGTGCTGGGCGGCGGGCACGGCCCGCAGCACCGCGGAGGAGACCGGGGCGATCACCAGGCCGAGCCCCAGACCGGCGACGACCAGGTCGGCGTCCACGCGGTGTCCGGCCGAGGCCAGGTCCAGGGGCCACTGGCCGATGCGGACGTATCCGGCGGCGGCCACCGCGAGCCCGATCACCGTCACCGCGCGCTCGCCGTAGCGGCGGGCCATGAGACCGCCCGCCAGCGCGGCCACGGAGAGCGCGACGAGGAAGCGCGACAGCACCAGGGCGCCGTCCAGGCTGTCCAGTCCCAGCAGCGTCTGCGCCGACAGTTGCACGTCGACCAGGGTGACCAGGAGCGCGGCTCCGGCCAGGAAGCTCACCCCGAGCGTGGCGAGGAACGGGCCGCGCGCCACCCCCGTCATGTCGATCAGCCGGGTCCTGGAGCGCCACTCCCACGCGACGAACGCGGCGCCGGACACGACCCCGGCGACGATCATGGGCACGCCCCACGAGGGGAGGACCGACTCGCCGGGGTCGGGGTTGTAGAGACCGGCCACGAGCAGGCCGAGCGCGAGCGCGAGCAGCAGCCCGCCGACCACGTCGACGCGCCCGCCCGACCCGGGGGCCCGGTCGCGGGAGGGCGGCGGCACCGACCGCTGCACGGCGATCGCCGCCAGGGCTACCAGCGGGACGTTCAGCCAGAAGATCGACCGCCAGCCGCCGAGCTGCACGCCGCCGACCTGGAGGGTGGCCGGGACCAGGGTGGCGAGGGCCGCGCCGTACAGGGGGCCCAGCACGCTGCCGAGCTCCTGGGCCGACCCCACCGCGCCGAGCGCCACCGGGCGCTCGTCCTCGTCCCACAGGTCCCCGATCAGGGCCATCGTGATGGGCAGCAGCGCGCCGCCCGCGACCCCCTGCAGGGCCCGCCCCGCGACCAGCCAGGGCACCGTCTCGCCCAGCGCGGTGACGACCGAGCCCACGGCGAAGCCCGCCAGGCACAGGTGGATGAGCGGGCGCCTGCCGTACCGGTCGGAGAGCTGGCCGAGCAGCGGCATGGCCGCGATGTAGCCGAGCAGGAAACCGGTGACGATCGGGGTGGCGCGCTCCAGGTGGTTGAAGGGGACGTCGACGTCCCTGGCGATGTCGACGAGGACGGTGACCACGACGTAGGCGTCCAGGGCCGCGAGCAGCACCGCGGTGCCGCCGACGCCGAGGGCGGTGCGCCGCCTGGCCGCGCGGGCGCCCTCCGGGGCGGTGCGGGTCATCGTCACTTCGCCGGAGCGGTGACCTGGACCGGCACGTCGTAGTCGCTGAAGGCCACGATCACCTTGCCGCCGGTCAGGGGCAGGTCCGCCTTGAGCAGCCGGCTGGTGGCCTTGTCGATCCAGAGCACGGCGTCGACGCTCTGCGTGAGACCGGGCACCATCGTGGCGAGCACCTGCTGGGAGAGCGTCGCCGAGACCCGGTAGGTGTCGACGCCGTTCAGCTTCTCCGCCGCCTGGGTCTTCGCGTCGAGCGCGTTGGTCAGCAGCTGTACGACGCCCTTCTCCGGGTTGAGGATGGCGGACGGGTCGTAGATCGCCGCCAGCTGGCTGCGCGACATCTGCTGGAAGCCGCCGGTCACGCCCTTGAAGTGGACGGTCTCCCCGATCAGCACGAAGTTGATCTCCTGGAGGCTGCCCATCACGTCGATCTGGAGGGTGCCGTCCGCGTCGCCGGTCCCGCTGAGGCGGCCGGAGGCCTTCTTGACCGGTACGGGGGGAGTGCCCTCGGTCTCCATCGAGAAGGCGGCCGACTTCACGGCGCGCGTCGCGTCCGCGGACTGCCTGACCAGGTCGGCTCCGCTGGGGAGGGGCGTTGTGCCGTCGGGGGCGCCATCGCCGCTGCACGCGGTTACCAGGGAGAACGCGGCGATCACCGCGATGATGAGGATCCGGCGAGCAGACATGGGCGGATCGTAACGACACTCCGGTCTACTAAGGAGTAACGACCGGTATCGGTTTCGCGTCGGCGGACGCCCGCGAGGGTTTCCGCTGGCTGTTTTCCCGCTGGTGGACGCTTTCGAGGGTCGCGACCGGTTTGGTGCCGGTGGACGCTTTTCGGAGGTCAGCGGCTGTTTTCCGGCCGTCGGACGCTTCCGGGGACCGGAGCCCGGTTTCGTGGCAGTGGGCGTTTCCGGGGGCTACCGGCTTTTTCCTGCCGACGAATGCTCTCGAAGGGCGCCGGCCGGGTTTCCGTCAGTGGACGTTTCCGGGAGACACCGGCCGGTCGCGGGTCAGCGGATGCCTTTGAGGTGGTCCACCACCGGTGCGTACGCCGCCTCCAGCTCGATCAGCTGGTCGTCGGTGAGCAGGTCGATGAAATGCCGGCGCACGCCGGCCACGTGGTGGGGCGCGACCTTCTGGATGGTGGCCCAGCCGTGCTCGGTGAGGACGGCGAAGGTGCCGCGCCGGTCGTCGGCGCAGGTCTCCCTGGCGACCAGGCCCGCGGTCTCCATCCGGGAGATCTGGTGGGACAGGCGGCTGCGGGACTGGATCGTGGCGTCCGCCAGATCGCTCATCCGCATCCGGTGACCGGGCGTCTCCGACAGGTTCACCAGGATCTCGTAGTCGTTGACCGAGAGCCCGAAGGGCTGGAGCTCGCGGTCGAGGCGGTGGTCGAGGAGCTTGTGCACGGCGAGGTGGGCGCGCCACGCCCGTTGCTCGATCGAGGACAGCCAGCGAGGCTCCTGGTCGTTCACCGGTCGCTCACCACTCTCGTTCCCCGCGCGTATGGCCGCGATCCCGGCGGATTCGTCCCCCGGCCGACCACTTCGCTCGCCGGGCGGGGCTTGCTTCAGGGTCATAGATCAGAACTTACCTCAGAAGGTGCCGATCGCTCGTGGCAGGCGATGCGGCAACGCGGTGACGGCACGGTGGCGGCACTGCGGGGACCTGGGGGCGGCACGGCGGGGACACGACGGGACATGGCGGGGACGCGGTGGCGACGTGACGGAACCCGTGTGTCCCCCGCCCGCGGGTCCCGTGCCGGTGGGCCGGGCGGGACGGACCCGGTGAGCCGGGCGGGGACGGACCCGGTGGCAGGGCGGGACGGGTCGCGTCACCGCTGGGAAGTAAGGGATGAAGCACCCGTAAAGTAACCACATGGCACAGAACGGGACGGATGATGACAAGGCCGGATCGGAGAGTCTCGCCACGGTGATCGTGGCGGGTCTGGCCAATCTCGCGATCGCCGTGGCCAAGCTGGTCGCCGGGCTGATCAGCGGTTCGTCGGCGATGCTGTCCGAGGCCGCCCACTCCGCCGCGGACACCGTCACCGAGGCCCTGCTGTTCGTCGCGGTGCGCAGGGGCGGGCACCCCGCCGACGCGCGGCACCCGTTCGGCTACGGCAAGGCGGGGTTCTTCTGGGCGCTGCTCGCGGCCTTCGCCACCCTCATCGGCGGAGCCGGGTTCTCCATCACCCACGGGGTGCACGAGATTCTCACGGGGGAGAGGCTCACCGACCTGACGATCTCGTACGTGGTCCTCGCGGTCTCGTTCGTGATCGAGGGGATCTCGTTCCTCAAGGCCCTCTCGCAGGTGCGGGGGGCGGCCCGGCGCCTTGAGGTGACCCCGCGGCGCTACGTCGCGAAGACCTCGGACACGGCGCTGAAGGCCGTGCTCTTCGAGGACGCGGCCGCCCTGGCCGGGCTGCTGATCGCGGCGGCGGGCCTGCTGGCCTCCCAGCTGACCGGCTCGTCCTTCTGGGACGGGGCCGCCTCCGTGCTGATCGGCCTGCTGCTCCTGTGGGTCGCGATCCACCTCATCCGCGCCAACGTCTCCCTGCTGATCGGCCAGTCCGCGCCCGAGGGGCTGACGGAACGGATCCGCGAGGAGATCACCGCCCTGCCCGAGGTCGAGAGCGTGATGGAGCTCCTGACCATGATGCTGGGCCCCGGCGAGATCCTGGTCGCCGCCCGCGTCGACTTCGTGGACGACACCACGGGGGCGGGGCTGGAACGGGCCGCCGACCGGGTGGAACGCTTGCTCAAGGAGCGGTTCCCCTCGGTGACGCAGGTCTTCCTCGACCCCACCCCCGGACGATCGGCCCGTGACTCCCCGGACTCCCCGGACTCCCCGGACCCCCTGGACTCCCTGGACTCCCTGGACTCACGCGAGGCCTGACTCTCCCATCCACCTCTCCACCTCGTCGGGGTGGCGGGGCAGCCCGGCCGACATGAGGCGGGCGCCGTCGGCGGTGACGACGAGGTCGTCCTCGATGCGCACGCCGATGCCGTGCAGCTCGGGCGGGAGCGTCAGGTCGTCCGGCTGCAGGTAGAGGCCCGGCTCGACGGTCAGCACCTGTCCTTCCTCCAGCACGCCGTCGAGGTAGACCTCCGAGCGGGCCCTGGCGCAGTCGTGCACGTCCATGCCCAGCATGTGGCCGCTGCTGCACAGCGTGTAGCGGCGGTACAGGCCGCTGCCGGGCTCCATCGCCTCGTCCGCGCCGATCTTCAGCACGCCCCAGTCGTGCAGGCCCTCCGCGATGACGCGCATCGCCGCGCGGTGGAAGTCGCGGAAGCTCGCCCCCGGGCGCAGGGTGGCGATCGCCGCCTCCTGGGCCTCGTACACCAGCTCGTAGACCTGGCGCTGGATCGGGCTGAAGCGCCCGGAGAGCGGCAGGGTCCTGGTGATGTCGGCGGTGTAGAGGTGGTCGGTCTCCACGCCCGCGTCGAGGAGCAGCAGCTCGTCGCCGTCCAGCCGCCCGTCGTTGCGGATCCAGTGCAGCACGCACGCGTTCGCGCCGGAGGCCACGATGCTGTCGTAGCCGACCGCGTTGCCCTCCAGGCGGGCGCGGAGGCCGAAGATCCCCTCCAGGTAGCGCTCGCCGCGCCGGTGCCCCAGGGCGGCGGGCAGGGCCCGCCTCACGTCCTCGAACCCGCGCGTGGTCGCGTCGACCGAGAACTGCAGCTCGGCGATCTCCCACTCGTCCTTGACCAGCCGCGTCTCGGACAGGAACGTCTCCAGCTCCTCGTCACCGCCGCCGGGCGAGACCCGCGCGTCGACGGACGCGTCCACCCCGCGCAGCACCCGCGCGGGCCCGGTGAGCGCGTCGTCCAGCCTGTCGATCGGCGCGCAGGCGATCTGGTGGACGGCCTCCGCCTCGGCCAGGTCGGGGCGGCGGCCCACCCAGAACTCGCCGTAACGGCGGTCGCGATAGAACTCCTGCCCGGCCTGGCCCGGCGCCGACCTCGGCGAGCGGGGGCGCAGGAACAGCGTGGCCTCCCCGGAGGGCTCGACGACCAGCACGTCGTCGGGCTCCTGGTCGCCGGTGAGGTAGGCGAACGCGCTGTGCGCCCGGAACCGGTAGTCGCTGTCGTTGCTGCGCGCCTTGAGCGTGCCGGACGGGATCACCAGCCGCTCGCCGGGGAAGCGGGCGGCGAGCGCGGCGCGCCGCTTGGCCGTGTAGGCGGCCTGCGGCAGCGGGGCCAGGTCGTCGCGGTGCGTGTCGGCCCAGCCGGTGTTCATGAACGCGGCGAGGGCGTCGGAGACCGGCAGGTCGTGGCTGCCGGTGTTGAGCTTCTGGGTCATCGTGTCCCCGGGCGCGGAGGTCTTCTGGACGCCCCCACGCTAGCCCGGGGCGGTACGGCCCCGCACCCCGGGCGCGGAGGTCCCTGCCCTCGCCACGATGGTCAGGGGCGGTACGGTCCCGCGCCCCGGCGGGTGCGGGGCCGTCTCGCGGATCGCCGGTCAGCCGACCGGGGCCTCCGCATCCCGGGCGCGGAGGTCCCTGCCCTCGCCACGATGGTCAGGGGCGGTACGGTCCCGCGCCCCGGCGGGTGCGGGGCCGTCTCGCAGATCGCCGGTCAGCCGACCGGGACCTGGTACTCCTTGGCCAGGTCGGAGGTCGCGGCCTCCTTGAAGATGACCGCGCCGCCCAGGGCCGCCTTGTCCGGCTTGGCCACGTACGACAGCAGCGAGGCGGGCTTGTCGAAGGTGGTGAAGTCCATGACCGTGCCGAACTCCGCGCCCCAGGACGACTGGCCGCGGTGCGCGGCGACCACGGCGGCCCGGGTCAGGTCCTTGCCCTCGCAGGCCTTCTTGAGCGCGTCGACGACGATCGCCGCCGCCGAGTAGCCCGAGGGGACGCCGCTGTCGATGGCCGTGTCCGGGTACTTCGCCGCGTAGTCGGCGGCCAGCTTCTTCATGGCGGGCATGTCGGCGCTGATCGGCGTGCCCGCCGTTATGTAGTAGAAGTCCTTCAGCAGGGCGGGTCCGGCCGGGGTGGGCAGCAGCTGCGGGGAGTAGGCCGAGTTGCTGCCGACGAACGGCACGTCCATGCCCTTGGCGAGCGAGACGCCGACGAGCGAGGCGGTCTGCTTGGGGCCGACGGAGACCAGGATGGCCTTGACGCCCTCCGCCTTGAACGCGGCGACCTGGGCGCTCATGTCCTGGTCGGTGGCCTTGATCTTCTGCTCCACGAGCGTGAGGCCGAGCTTCTCGGACGCGTACTTGGAGCCGTTCAGCGCGCTCTCGCCGTAGTCGCCCTCGAAGTACAGGTGACCGATCTTGTCCCCGGACTTGATGCCCTTCTCCTTGGCCAGGAAGTCCACCCCGTTGATCATGTCGATGTCGTAGGTCGTCCCGGTGACCTGGATCGACTTGCTGCCGAGCAGCCCGGTCGCCCAGGCCTGCGGGATGGTGAGCATCTGGTCGGTCTCGATGCGCTGCTTGAGCGCGTTGACCATGGGCGAGCCGACGAAGTGGGCGATCGCCACCGTCTTCGGGGCGATCTCGGTGTAGGCCGCGATCGCCTTCTGCGCGTCGTAGCCGTGGTCGCGCACCAGGCCCTCCAGCTGCCGCCCGCACACGCCCCCGGCCGCGTTCGTCTGCTCGAAGTACAGCTGCTGCGCCTGCGTCAGGCTCTTGCCGAACGAGGCGTACGGGCCGGTGAGGTCGGTCATCATGCCGATCGTGATCTTGTCGGCGGTGACGCCGGGGCCCGTCTTCACGCCGTCCCCCCCGACGGCGGAGGGGGCGGCGGCGCCGCTGCCCCCGGTGGCCTTCTCGCTGGCGCACGCGGTGACGGCCAGGGCGAGGGCGGCGAGTACCGCGATGTGTCGGACCGGGGTTCTTGGGATTCCCATGTCATCAGTTCCTTGTGTCGGGGGAGGGGGAGGGAGATGGGGATGGGGATGGGGATGGGGATGGGGATGGGGACAGCGGGGGCTTCGTTGCCGCGGGAGCCCGGCGGGCGGAGGCGGGGGTGAGCCGCCGGTCGACCGCCAGGCGCAGGCGCCCGGCGAGGCCGAGCAGCCCGCCGGGCAGGAAGAGGACGATGACGACGACGGCGGCGCCGTACAGGATGCGGGCCGCCTCGGCGGGCGACACCCCGCCGGAGCCCGGCTCGGCCACCAGCGGCAGGGCGTCGCTGTAGCGGCTGAGCAGCTGGGGGAGCATCGAGATGAAGATCGCGCCGATCACCGCGCCCGCGACGGAGCCGAGCCCGCCGATGATGATCATCGCGAGGTAGTCGAGGGAGAGCAGCAGGCCGAAGTAGTCGGGCACGGTGCGCTGGAAGACCAGCGCGATCAGGACCCCGGCCAGCCCGCCGTACATCGACGACAGCACGAACACCCCGGCCCGGTAGCGGGCCACCGGCACGCCCATCACCCCGGCCGCGATCTCGTGGTCGCGGATGGTGTTCATGGCCCGCCCGGGTCGGCCGCGCAGCACCCCGCGGGCGAACAGCGCCGCGCCGGTCAGCAGGACCAGCCCCAGGAACCAGAGCCGCTCCAGCGAACCGAACGGCACCTGCGCCACCACCAGCTCCGGGGTGTCGGCGAACGCGAACCCGAACAGCTCCATCGGCGGCACCGTCCGCCCGTTGTAGCCGCCCGTCACGGGTTCGGCGTTGAACAGCACGTGCTGGCCGACGAAGATCAGCGCGAGGGTGGCGATGCCGAGGTAGGCGCCCTTCAGGCGTCCCGCGATGGGGCTGAACACCCCGCCCGCGACGCCCGCCGTGAGCACCGCGAGCAGCGCCGCGACGGGCGTGGGCAGCCCCAGGCCGCCGAGGGCGTGCGCGCCGCCCTCCGGCTCGGAGCCGAAGTAGACGTAGGCGTACGCGCCGACCGCGAGGAAGAACGCGTGGCCCATGGACAGCTGCCCGGTGGCGCCGGTCAGCAGGTTGATGCCGATCGCCCCGATCGCCGCCGACATCGCGAAGAGCCCGGCCTGCAGCCAGAAGCCCTCCAGGTAGAACGGCACGGCGATCGCCGCCGCGACCAGCGCGACGCAGGAGAGGATGACCTTCTTAGACACGTGCCAGCTCCCTCGTCCCGAACAGCCCCGCGGGGCGGATGAGCAGGACAACGATCATCACGAGGAACGGCGCGACGTCGCCGATGCCCCGGCCGAGGAAGGCCAGGTCGTTCTGGTAGCCGCTCATCATGGCCTCGGTGATGCCGATGATCAGCCCCCCGGCCAGCGCGCCCGTGGTGGAGTCGAGGCCGCCGAGGATCGCCGCGGGGAACGCCTTCATGGCCGCGAACGTGGTGCTGCGGTCCAGCCCCGGGGTGGGGAAGACGCACAGGAAGAGCGCGGCGACGGCGGCGAGCGCCCCGGCGACCGCCCAGGCACCCATCGAGACCCGCCCGCGCCGCACGCCCATCAGCGCGGCGGTCTCCGCGTCCTCCGCGGTGGCGCGCATCGCGATGCCCCAGTTCGTGTACTTGAACGCCAGCAGGAACGCGGTGATCAGAGCCGCCGCGACGGCGAGCGCGACCACCCGGGTCTGGGCGACGCTGACGTCTCCGATATGCAGCACCCGGTCGTGCCACGGATCGCCCAGGGCGAGCACGTCGGTGCCGATCTGCCTGGTCAGCTCGGTCGTCAGCACGATGTCGACGCCGATCGTCACGATCGCGAGCACGCTGTGCGAGGCGACGTTCGCCCTGCGGATGATCAGGAACTCGACGAGGGCGCCCACCACGGCCGCCCCGGCGACGCCCATCAGCAGGGCCGTCCAGAAGCCGACCGACGGGTGCAGCTTCGCCACGATGAAGCCGCCGACCAGCAGCAGCGAGGCGTGCGCGAAGTTCACCACCTCGGTCGCCTTGAAGATGATGACGAAGCCCAGGGCGATCAGCGCGTACACGGCTCCGACGGAGATCCCGTTCACCAGGAGTTCGAGAAAAGTGATCACGAAGCGACCTCCTCGTCCTTGCCCGCCGCGCTCTCGCGCGCGGTGCCTCGGGTCGTCGTTTTCCCGGAGTCGTCGGTGTCGCCGGTGTCGCCGGTGTCGCCGGTGTTGTCGGTGTCGCCGGTGTCGCCGGTGTCGCCGGTGTCGCCGGCGTTCCCGGCGTTCCCGGTGTCTCCGGCTTTGTCGGCTTTCCCGGTGTCTCCGGTGTCTCCGGTGTGCCCGGCGTTCTCCGGGCTCCCGGTGTGCTCCGGGCTCTCGGTGTTCTCCGTGCTCCCGGCCAGCGCGTCCTCGACCAGGGTGTCCTTGGCCGGGGTGCTCTCCGCCGCCGCGCCCAGGTAGGCGCGGACCACCTCGGGGTCGTTCTGCACCTCGCCGGGGGACCCGTCCGCGATGCGCCTGCCGAAGTCCAGGACCGTCACCGCGTCGGCGAGCCGCATGACGATCCCCATGTCGTGCTCGACCAGCAGGATCGAGATGCCGAGGCTCTCCCGCACCGCGACGATCAGCTCGGCCATGTCGCGGCGCTCGCCGCCGTTCATGCCGGCGACCGGCTCGTCCAGCAGCAGCAGCCGGGGCTCCATGCACAGGGCCCGCGCCAGCTCCACGCGCTTCTGCACGCCGTACGGCAGCAGCCCCACGGGTGTGGCCAGCCGTTCGGAGAGCCCGACGAACGCCGCGATCTCGGTCACCCGCTCGCCGTGCGCGGCGGCCTCGCGCCGGGCCGACGGCAGCCGCAGCCCGGCCGAGACGAACCCGGCGCGGGTCAGCCGGTGGCGGCCGAGCATCAGGTTGTCCCGCACCGACAGGCGCGGCGACAGGGCGATGTTCTGGAAGGTGCGCGCCACCCCCAGGGCGGCGATGCGGTGCGGGGCCAGGGAGGTCAGCTCCGCGTCGCCGAACCGCACGCTGCCCGAGGTGGCCCGGTAGACGCCCGACAGGACGTTGAAGCACGTCGACTTGCCCGCCCCGTTGGGCCCGATCACCGCGTGGACGCTGCCGGGCTCGACGCTGAAGCCGACGGCGTCCAGCGCGGTGAGCCCGGCGAAGCGCACGGTCACGTCACGCACGTCGAGCCGGGGAATGGAAGTATCCGTACCGTCCGGTTGGTATGTGTCACTCACGCGGACCACCTCGCCAGCACCGGGCGGGAGGTCCCCGGGTTCTCCGGCGATCCCGGGACGACCGGGACCGGGTCCTCGATGCCCAGGTAGCGGCGGCGCACCTCGTCGCTCGCGGCGAGCTCGGCGGCCGGTCCCGACAGCACCACCTCGCCGACCTCCAGCACGTAGGCGTGCGAGGCCAGGGAGAGGGCCATCGCGGCGTTCTGCTCCACCAGGAGCACCGTGGTGCCCCGCGCGTTGATCTCGCGGACGGTGTCGGCGATTTTGGCGGCCATCATCGGCGCGAGACCGAGGGTGGGCTCGTCCAGCAGCAGCATTCTCGGCCTCGCCATCAGCGCGCGGCCGATGGCGAGCATCTGCTGCTCGCCCCCGGACAGCAGGCCCGCGCGCTGCCCGGCCCGTTCGGCGAGCACGGGGAAGAGCGCGAGCACGCTCTCCCGCGCCTCGGCCGCCGTGCGCCGGTCGGGCGCGCCGAGGGCGCCGGCCCTCAGGTTCTCCTCCACGGTCATCCGCGCGAAGACCCTGCGCCCCTCGGGCACCTGGACGACGCCCCTCGCCACCACGGCCGAGGTGGCCGTGCCGGACAGGCGCGTACCGCCGAACCCGACCTCGCCGGAGGTGATCCCGCCCCGGTGGAACCTGAGGGTGCCCGAGACGGCGCGCAGCAGGGTCGACTTGCCCGCGCCGTTGCCGCCGAGCACCGCGACGACCGAGCCGCGCGGGACGTTCAGCGAGACACCCCGCAGGGCCAGGACCGGGCCGTAACTCACCGCCAGATCCCTGACGACCAGCCCGGAATCTCCGGGCGGGCGAGGGTCGTGCACGTCCATGTGTTGCCTCCTGACAGCCGATGAACGCACCCAACCGAGGCGTTTCACCGGCGTCCAGAGGGCAGGGTGAAGTCGAGGCGGGCGCCCATGCGGGGCGGGTGCCGGTTGTGCGCGCGCACAACCCCGGGTCACGAAACAGAACAGAACCTTGTTCGGCCAGGTCCCTTGCTGTCACGATCCCCAGATGGGGACCCGGCCGGTTACGGACGACGAAGTACGCAGGATCATGCGCCTGGCCGCCCGCAGGCTGTTGCGGAGACTTCCCGAGCTCACCGACGAGCTTGTCGCGAAGATCCGCGACACCGACGAGGCGTACCGGCGGATGGTGCCCACCGACGACCACTGGCAGAGCGTCTACGAGGCGATGCGGGACGGCATCGGCGCCATCCTGCTGCCCCGCTCCGAACGGTGTGACCTGCCGCAGGCGGAGAAGACCGCCCGGCGCAGGGCCGAGCAGGGACTGCCCATGGACTCCCTGCTGCGCAGCTACCGGCTCTCCGCGCAGGTGATGTGGGACGGTCTCATCGACGTGGTCGCCGAAGAGGAATCAGACAGCCTGCCGGTCCTGCTCCGCAGCGCCACGAAGGTGTGGCACGCCATCGACAGGCAGGCGATCGCCGCCGCCGAGGCCTACCGAAGACGGGAGGCCGAGATGTTCGGCCGCACAGCCGAGAGGGTCCAGGCCCTGCTCGACGCGCTCCTGGAGGACCGGGTCGACGCCGCCCTCGTCCGCAGCGCCGCCGCCGGGCTCGACCTGCCCGAGCTGGGACGGTACGCCGTCGTCATCACCCGGCTGCCCGGCCGCCACGACCACGGGGACGACGCCCCCCGGCCGACCGCCCTGGGCGTGATGCGCCTGCTGTGGCGGATGCGTCCCGACTACGAGGTGTCCGTCGTGCTGCTGCACGACGCGAACATGGACGACCTGGCCGAGGAGCTCCGCCCGCACGTCACCGGATGCGCGGGGATCAGCCCGGTCGTGGAGGGGCTGGCGGAGCTGGGCCGCGCCAGGCGGCTCGCCGAGCTGGCCCTGCGGACCTGCGTGGGCGAGGGCCCGGAGATCGCCAGGCTGGAGGACAGGCTGCCCGCCGCGCTGGTGGTCAGCCAGCCCGAGCTCGCCGGTCACCTCAGCGGCGCTGTGCTGCGGCCCATCCTCGCCCTCGACCAGGCCGACCGGGAGGTGCTCCTCGGCACCCTGGAGGCGTGGCTGAAGTGCGAGGGCTCGGCCATGCGCGCCGCGGGGCAGCTGTACTGCCACCGCAACACGGTCTTCAACCGCATCCGCCGCATCGAGCAGCTCACCGGCCGCTCTCTCGCGCGCCCGCTCGACATCGTGGAACTCACCCTCGCCCTCGACGCGGTACGGCTGCTGCCCGTCACCTGACAATCACACGCTTTGCCCTCCTGGGCGCTTAGCGTGGGGCACAAAGGGGCAAAGGACAGGGATACCCGCGCCAGGCTGAACCGAGGTGGTGTCAAATGCTGATCGGTACGATTCTGCAAGGCAAGGGAGCGGAGGTGGCGACCGTCCGCCCAGATGCGACGGTCACCGCGCTGCTGGCCATGCTGGCCGAGAAGAACATCGGTGCCGTGGTGGTGTCCGAGGACGGCTCGTCCATCGCGGGCATCGTCTCCGAGCGCGACGTCGTGCGGCGGCTGCACGACCGCGGCGCCGGCGTGCTGGACGAGCCGGTGTCGTCGATCATGACGACCGAGGTCCGCACCTGCCCGCCCGACGCCGACGTCGAAGACCTCCGTCAGACCATGACCACGCACCGAATCCGGCACGTGCCGGTCGTGGACGCCGGCCGGCTGGCCGGGATCGTGAGCATCGGCGACGTGGTCAAGAGCTCCATCGAGGCGCTGGAGACCGAGAAGGCCCACCTGGTCGACTATCTCCACCGCTGATCCCGGGCCTGCGGGTCCGGGTGGTCCCGAGGTCGCAGTACGGACAGGCTCCGAGCCCGGACAGGCCCGAGCCCGTGAGCACGGACGGGCCCGGGTTCTCCGTGAGCCCGGATGGGCGCGAGGTCGCAGCACGGACAGGCTCCGGGCCCGCGGGTTCGTGAGCCCGGACAGGCCCGAGCCCGTGAGCACGGACGGGTCCGTTTTCTTCGTGAGCCCGGATGGGCCCGGCGCGGCGCGCCGGGCCCATCACGTTCCCGCTACTGCACGGTTATCCTGTCCACCTCGATCGTCAGGCCCTTGACCTGCGGTGTCGACGTGCCCGTCGTCACCGTCCCGATCCCGGGGCTGACGCCCTTGATCTTCATCGTGTAGCTCAGGCTGCCTCCCGGGGCGCCGGGCGTGCTGGCCACCCGGAGGTCCTCGGTCGGCGGGCCGGTGATCTGGCCACCCGCGGTGCCGTCGGCGTTCTCGGCGCCCACGGTGAGGCCGTAGCCCGCCGGGGGATCGCCGGGCAGGTTGTCCGGGTCGTAGGTGTAGGTGATGTCCTCGGTCCCGTTCAGGCCGATCCACTGCTGGAAGACCTTGAGGTCGCTCGTACCGTAGAGGTTGACCCGCCACTCGACGACGAGCCAGTCACTCACGCCGTCGGTCAGCGTGCCGACGTAGAGGCCCGGCGCGCCGGTGCCGTCCAGGTCGGTCCAGTAGGGGGCGAGCACGTTGTTCGGGACCGCGGGGTCGGGCAGGGTCTGCGGCTGGAACGCCACGTCGGCCGAGCCCGAGCTTCCCCCGGCGATCGTGTAGCCGTTGGAGACGATGCCGAGCCTGGTGTAGGTGTTGCCCGCGTACTGGAACGGGGGCACGGTGAAGTTGAGCGCCTGCTCGTCACCGATCGGCGTCGGCGCGATGCCGAAGGCGTCGAGCGGCAGGTACGGTGCCGGACCGGTGCCCGGGGCGATGCCCGGCCTGTCGGGCTGCCTGGCCGCGAGGGTGGCCTTCGCCGTCGCGACCTGAGAACCGATCTTGGTGGCGCCGGTCACCGAGTTCAGGCGCAGCTTGCCGTCGAGCGTGCTGAGCGCCGTGACCTCGGCGTCCTCCAGGGTGTCGTTCTGCACGGTCACCGTGCAGGTGGACTCGCCGGTGTTGCGCGGGATGGTGGCCGGTGCGCAGGTCTGGTCCACCGGGATGGCGCCCTCCTTGCGGACGAACGCGACCGGCAGGTGCAGGTTGCGCGAGCCGCCCACCTGCTTGAGGTTCACCTGGCCGAAGTACTGGCCCTCGGCCAGGTCCGGCGCGGTGATCACCACGCTGAGCTTGACGCTCTTGCCCGGCTTCACGCTGAACAGCGGCGGCAGCACCGTGATGTTCGCGCCGCTCACGGTCGTGCCCGTGGCGGTGAAGGTGAGCGTCTTGTCCGTGACGTTGGTGAACGTCCGCTTGGCGGTGATGAGACCCGGCATGATCGGGGCGTTCACCGACGGCAGGTTCAGGTCGATGCGGTTGATCGGGTCGTCGGCCGAGGCGGTGAAGTTCTCGCCCGTCTCGTCCAGGGTCAGGCCGGGGTCGCCGGCCTTGGTCAGGTCGATGCGCCCGCCGCCGGTGTCGAACGGGTCGGCCGGGGTGACGCGGTCCTGCTTGGTGACCGAGGTCTTGGCCGTCGTCTCCAGCGCGGACTTCACCTGGCCCGGTGTCCAGGTCGGGTGCAGCGCGAACACCAGGGCCGCGGAGCCCGCGACGTGCGGCGACGACATCGAGGTGCCCGAGATGACCTGGTACAGGTTGCCCGGAGGACCACCGGCCGGACCTTCCAGCAGCGGCGTCTGACCGGCCAGGATGTGCAGGCCGGGGGCGGTGACGTCCGGCTTGAGGAAGTCGCCGCCGGGGCCGCGCGAGGAGAACGTGGTGATCGCGTCGCCCTGCCAGGTGGCCTTGGTGCCCTGGGTGAACGAGGCCGTCGTGCTCGGGTTGGCCGTCAGGAACGCGAGCAGGGCGTCACCCTCCGGCTTGTCGATGTGGACGGAGGGGACCCAGTGGTTGTCCGTCATCACATCGAGCGGGGTGGCGTTGTACAGGATCATCCCGGCCGCGCCGCCCTGCCGGACGTTGAAGCCCTTCAGGACCCGGTCGGGACCGCGCTGACAGACGACGATCTTCCCGGTGAACAGGCCGGGGGGAGCGGGGGCGGTGCAGAGCGCGTTGGAGTACGGCGGCGCCGAGGCCAGCACCACCGGCAGCGCGGAGGCGATGCCCGGGGTGATGGAGGCGCCCTTCACCGAGGCCGTCGCGCCGCCGGAACCGGACAGCGTGATGGTCGACTGGAAGGTCCTGGTCTGCGTGGAGGCCGCCACCGTGGTCACCCACGGGCTGACGTGGTTGACGGTCGCCGCGCCGGGACCGGCGTTGCCCGCCGAGGCCGAGACGAGCACGCCCGCCGAGTACGCGTCGAGGAAGGCGAGCTCCACCGGGTCGCTGTAGGGGGAGGTGCCGCCGGAGATCGAGAAGTTGATCACCCGGACGCCGTCGAGGATGGCCCGGCCGACCGCCTGGGCGGAGTCGGAGGGGTAGCAGCCGGCCTGGCCGCAGACCTTGTAGACCGACACGTGCGCCGCCGGGGCGATGCCGTGGATCGGCCCGCGGCTGATGCCGAGCGGGTTCGTGTCGGCCACCGGGCCGCCCGCCGAGGTCGTCGCGGTGTGGGTGCCGTGGCCGTTGGAGTCGCGGGCGCTGTCCGGGAAGGTCTCGCCGCCGACGTTCGCGTTGTAGGTGTCCAGGAACGGAGCACCACCGATGATCTTCCGGTTGCAGACGAACGGGTCGGCCGCCGGGGTGAGCGGGTTGTCGCCGAAGTCACAGACGCGCGGCGTGCCGTCCTTGGTCGCGGGTGCGGCGGGCAGCGTGCCGGGGTCGGCGAACTGGGGGTGCTCGGGCCAGGCGCCGGAGTCCAGGATGCCGACGATGACACCCTTGCCCGACGAGGAGCTGCCGCCCAGCTTGCTGTAGATCGCGGGCGCTCCGATGAACGCGGGGCTGGAGTCGGTCAGCAGCTGCTCGGGCTTGTCCTCCTGGACGGCGGCCACACCGGGCAGCTTCAGCAGCGAGGCCGCCTTGTTGGCGGGGACGCGCAGCGCGATGCCGCCGTAGACGGTCCGCAGCTTCTGGCCCGCCGTGGCGCCTGGAACGTTCCTGGCCAGCTCGGCGAGGAAGGTGTTCTCGACGTCCTCGATGTGCTTCTGGTATTTCTTCGCGTCGCCGCTCTTGACGTCGAGAGCCTTTCCGGTCTTCGCCGGACTCGTCGCGGGAAGTCCTTCGAGACCGCCCTGGTAGGCGGCGAAAGAGTCGTAGTCGAGCTTGACCATCACATTGACCGTGGCGCCCGAGGTCGACTTCAGCAGCCCCTCGTCACTCCGGGCGAGTTTGCCGGTGGGGGACTTCGCGCCCTGGACCGGCTCACCTCCGGTCAGGGGGGTCGCCGTCCACTTGGCGGACGGCGTGGGGGTGGGGGTGGGATCGGCGCTCGCCGGCGGCGCCATCGCCGCGACGAGCCCGACGCCGGCGGCGAGCACCGCCACGCGTCTGATCCTCGGTGAGTAGGGCTTGCTGGCCAACGAGACCTCCTGTAGGCACGCATGAACCGCTGAGCCGCAGGGAGGGGAGACCAGCCGCGCGCGCCCGGGGCAGGGCATGCCGGAAGGCCGTGACCCTCCCCGGTGGGTGACGCGCGATCGGCCACCCCGGAAGGCGGCCGATCATGACAGGGAGCCTAACTAGAGGGCATTTGTTTGCCTAGATCGTTAAATTGACACAATAATCGTGGGAATTGGTCAAATTTGCTCGCAGACTCGACAGGTGATTCGGTCTCCCCGAGGTCGGTGGCTTCGGGCTTTCGCCGCACCGGCGCGATGTGAGTTCGCGGGCCGCCGTGACGGTGGAGCGTGATCGCCGGGGCCGCCGCGAAGGTGAGGCGGTCGAGAGGGCAGGGCGGCCGAGAGGGCAGGGCGGCCGAGAAGGTGAGGCGGCCCGCCCCGCGTAAACTGGCCGCACCTGACACGCGGGAGGCTCGGTTGAAGCTCAAGCTTGATCTACACCCCCTCTACAACAAGGGCGGGGAGATCGACAAGGCGCTGCGGGGCATCATCGACGAGGCCATCAGGAAGAAGGCCACCGAGGTCGAGATCATCCCCGGCAAGGGCTCGGGCCAGCTGAAGAAGAAGGTCCTGCGCTTCCTGGAGCAGAAGGAGATCAAGGCCCTCTACCACCGCATCGACAAGGACGCCAAGAACCACGGCCGCCTCTTCGTCTACTTCCGCTACAAGTAGGAAGGGCAGGTCCCGGACCTGCGGAGGCTTCCCCTGAACGGCCTATGGCCCGGGGTTTCCTACCTCGCCCAGAACGTCTACGTGTCCACGCAGGTGGAGCGGATACACCAGGCGCGCCCGCCGCCTACACCTTGCGGCGGGCTCTCATGGCGGCTGAGCCGAGTCACTAGGAGCGGGTGACAGGAAGCATCGGCGGCCCCCACAGGGCATCCCACGCCATCGTCAGCACCCACCAGACGCCCGCAGCGATCGCGACACCCAGTAGGAGGGTCATCACGACCAGCGTGGCCAAGGCGCGCCAGGAGGATCGGGTGGGGCGCCGAAAATTCGTCATGGCACCAGCGAAGCAGGCAGACGGGCGGCGCACCAGCCCCTCGCCGGCGCTGACCGCAGCAGAGTCTCGCGTACGGCTGCGCGTGGGGGAGAGCACCGAAAAAGCTTCTTGATCTTCATGAGGGCTTCGGAGCACTGCCGGCCCGCCGGGCGGGGTCTCGCGACACCTGCCGGAAGGCTCTCACCCGCGACAACCCTGACCCCGGGGAGTGCCACGGGTGTCGCGGACAGGGCGCCGTACCCCCGCCACGGAGGGTGCCGCGATCTTGCTGTCACACATCCCTGAGCGAGGGGCCACGCTGACCGATCTGCAGAGCATCTTGACGCATGTTTAAGCACGGTTGAGCATCAGAACCGAACGCATCAACCCCACCGGAAGGCGCACCATGAGACTCACCCTGCTCGGCACCTCCAGCGGAAAGAGCGGCTGCCCCGCCTTGTACGCCACCGACCGTGGCACCTACGTCGTCCAGGGCAAACGCGTCACCGACCGGGAAGCGATCGCCGACCTGGTCGGTCTCCAAGACGACGAGTTCTACGTGGAAGTCCCTGCCCACCTCCTCACCTTCGCGCGGAAGCCCGAGTGACTCGGTTCGTCGACATCCCGGAGTTCACCGACCTGGTTCTCGGCTTCGAGCACACGGCGTTCCGGCTGGAGGTCCGCGACCGCTACAACGAGCCGTCCGAGGCCGAGGTTCTGCGCCGGTTCCTGACCAGTGGGCATCTGGATTCCTCCTACATGGCCGACTGGGTCGAGGAGCTTGGTCCCCGGCTCGCCGCCGGTTGGCGGATGGAACGGGTCCGGGTGGTGTCCGAGCCGTACAGCGACTACACGCGGTTCGGGCTCGCCCTGGCGGCGTACAACACCGCCGCTGGTGAGGACATCGGGTACCTGCCCCGCCACCAGGCGGCTGCGGTCGATCTGCCCGAGCATGACTTCTGGCTGATCGACTCCACTGCGCTGCTCATTTTGAGGTTCGGCGATGACGACGTGCTTCTCGGCGCGGACCTCATCGACGATCCGGCTGTGATCGTGAAGCACTGCTACTACCGGGATGTGGCTCGCCACCACGCCGTCCCGTGGATTGAGTACAAGGGACGTGTCGACCTACCAGAAAGCCCGTGAAGCGCTCGGTGTCCGTCTGCGCGAGCTGCGGCGGGACGCCCGCCTGACGGGAGCCGAGCTCGCCGCGGCTCACGGCTGGCACCGCACGAAGATCTCCAAGATCGAGAGTGGGAAGCAGACGCCGTCCGACGCCGACCTTGAGGCCTGGGCGGCGTCCTGCGGGGTGCCGGAGCAGGCTCGCGAGCTGATCGCCGCTCTGCGATCGCTGGAAGGCCAGTACATCGAATTCCGCAGGATGTTCCGCGCGGGCATGGCAGGGCGGCAACGCGCGTTCGCCGAGGTCGAAGCGGCGGCCACCTTTGTTCGCAACTTCGAGACCTGCTTTGTTCCAGGTCTGCTGCAGACGCCTGAGTACGCCCGTGAGCGGCTCGCCGAGGCGGTCGCCTATGACAACGCGACCGATGATCTCCATGAAGCCGTCGCCGCCCGGATGGCCCGCCAGCAGCTCCTCTACTCCACCGGCCGGCGCTTCCACTTCGTTGTCACCGAGTCCGTCTTGAAGCTTCGCCTGTGCTCGGTCGAGGTCCTGGCCGGTCAGCTGGAAAAGCTGGCGGTCGCCTCGACGATGCGGACGATTCGCCTCGGCGTCATCCCCTTCGAGGTCCGCTACCCGGTTGAGCCGATCCACGGGTTTCACATCTTCGATGACCAACATGTCTCTGTTGAGACCCTTACTGCGGAGCTCACCATCACCCAGGTCGGCGAGGTGAGTGCCTACCTGGGCTCGTTCGCTCGACTCGCCGACGTGGCGGTCTACGGCCGGGAGGCGCGGGCATTGATCGACCGTGCTCTGGATGCTCTGATGTCCGACGAGTAGCAGAAGGTGCGGCAAGGTGCTTGTCTCGCATGAGTGAAACAGCTCATGCGCATCTTGGTGCACTGTCCTTCAAGGTGCGTGTCGGTCCGCCCTAAGGTCCTGAGCATGGCTTCCTTCCCTGAGCCGCTCCTGCTGACCGACGACCAAGCCCACGCCCTCCTGCTGCACCTCGGCCGCGCCTTCCCGCCCTGGCGGATCTGGCGGGCCGCCAGTACCTGGTACGCGACCGGCCCGTGCCGTCTCCCGGAATGCGTCTGCTCCCGCACCCTGCACGCGACCGGACCGGCCGATCTGTGTCGTCAGCTCGCCGAGGTCGAAGCGGCGGGGCGTGCGCGGCGCGGCGGCGTCGTGACGAACGAGGAGGCGTTCGTTCGTGGTGAGGCCCAGTTCTCCGACGAGGCGGCGGAGCTGGCCGAACGGCAACTGGGAGCGCTGCGACAGGCGTACCCGGGCTGGGACATCACCTGTGTGGCCGACCTGTCCGCGCCCGTCTGGCATGCCGGGCTGCGCGCTCCGCTGACAGAGAAGCAGAAGGCCGCCGGCGTCCGCGAAAGCTTCATGTGTTTCTCCGCCGAGGCGCTCGCCGCGGTGCTGGCCACCCAGGTGGAGCGGGTGCACCGAGGGCGGGCCGGTCACACCTTCACTTCCTGAACTCCCCGCGGGCGGTGGTGCGCTACCAGGGGCCGCCTGCGGGGGCGATCGCGGTTGGAGCGGCATCTCAGAGGCGGGACGTCCGCTGAACAGCCGACCGCGACCGGTGCCCCCGCCTCGACTCGTCCTCTGGCGGGGGCACCGTCACGTTCAGGTGCCTGCCTCAGATGCCGGACGCGGCTGTGCTCCGCCTCTACGCAGTAGCGCGACAGACCGGCCGGGTCTAGCCGTCGAGGGCTTCGGTGTAGCGGCGGGCGAGGGTTCGGATGTGGGCGACCAGTTCGGGTGGGCCGTCGACGCGGAAGTCCATCATCAGCATGCTGAGGTAGACGGCGATGGTCTCCAGGGCGTCGGCGCCGGTGACGAGGACGCTGGAGTGGGAGTCGACGGCCTCGACGACGCCGACGGCGGGGTTGATACGGGCGATCACGGTCTCGGCGGGGGCGAGGACGGTAACGCGAGCGTGCACCTTCCAGCCGGTCCGCGCGACTTCGCGCAGGACGAAGGCGACCAGGTCGTCGTCGGGCAGGGAGCGGGGCGCGAAGCGGCGGGACGCGGCCCGGACGCCGGTCAGGTCGGCGACGGGCAGCGCCCGCCAGGCGTGCGCGCCGAGGTCGTAGGCGACCAGGAACCAGCGGCGGCGCCAGCTGATCAGGCGGTAGGGCTCCACCTCCACCTCGTTGTCGGTGTCGGTCTGGGGCTGGGGCTTGGTGCCGGCGCGGGTCGCCAGCAGGGTCGCGCCGTCGCGAATCGCGCCCGCGACGACGGTGAGGGTCGCGGCGGGCACCGGGGCGTCCGGCTCGCGGGAGCCGACCGTGGCGGGCCCGACCGCGGTGGCCGACCGCAGGGCGGTCACCTTGCGCTGCAGGCGTTTCGGGAGGATCCGCTGGAGCTTGGCGAGCGCTCGGGTGAGGCTGGCGTCGATGTCGGCGATCCCGGTGGAGCCGTCCTCGGCCAGGCCGACGGCGAGCGCCACGGCCACCGCCTCGTCGTCGTCGAGCAGCAGCGGGGGCATCTTCGCGCCCTGCCCGAGCCGGTATCCGCCCACCGCGCCGCGTGCGGCGTGCACCGGGTAGCCGAGTTCGCGGAGGCGCTGGATGTCCTGCCGCAGGGTGCGCCCGGTGACGCCGAGGTGTTCGGCGAGCTCGCGGCCGGTGTGGGACCGGTCCTGCAGCAGGGACAGCAGGCGCAGCACTCGCGTCGTCGTCGGAGCCATGGATCTCTTCTCGTCCCGGGTCGTCATTAGGAACGAAAACAGCCTAATGGGCCCATAGATTGATGTCACAGGCAAGGAAGAGATCGAAAGGCGAGATCATGAACACCACCACCACCGCCACCGTCACCTCCCTGCGGCCGGTCTGGCGTGAGGTGCTGGCCGCCTCCTACCTGGCGCTGGAGAACAGCGTCGCGGGCGTGCGGGACGGCCAGTGGGACAACGCCACCCCGTGCTCGGAATGGACGGTCACCCAGGTGATCCAGCACGCCGCGGGTGACCAGCTCGCCTACGCGAAGATGCTCGGCATCGGGAACGGCCCGGCCTACGACCCCTTCTCGCCTTCCGGAGCCGTCGACGGCACCGCGGCACAGCTGGTGAGGGACGCCGTCGAGCGGACCGCCGCGGCGTGGGCGACGGTCGCCGACGACACCGAGACCGTTCCGACGCCGCTGCCGCACGGTGACCTGCCCACTCCGGTCGCCGCGGTGATGTGCGCGCTCGACGCCGCCGTGCACGCCTGGGACGTCGCGATCGCCACGGGCCGGCCGTCCCCGCTCGACGACGAGCTGGCCGGTCACCTTCTCGCCGCGGCGCGGGGGATCGTCGAACCGCTGCGCCAGTGGGGCGCCTACGCGCCGGTGGTCGAGGCCACCGGCGGTCCCTCCTCCACCCCGGTCGCCGACGACCTGCTCCGCTACCTCGGCCGCGACCCGCGCTGACGATCCGACGGCCGATCCCTGGACGAATCCGGTCCCGTCCCTTCTTTCCCGCTTTCAGGCCGCCGGGTCCGTGCCGAACCGTCGCACCTCGCACCGCGGACCCGGGCCGTCCTTCCGCGATGGGAATCGGCGGCGAAAAAAGGACGGGACGAGTTGACCGGAAAGGCTCGAAGGCGCAGACGATCGCGGCGGTTTCGGGTGTGATATGCCGATAGTCCGTATATAGCCATAATGGGCCGTATATGCCGTCTACCTGCGCGTTTCTTCGCCGGTGAAATCGCGGCTTTACGGGATGCCGGGGATGATTCACAATCCCTGCGGGGGGTCACAGGCCGACGCGGTTCGATAGGGGCATCATGCAATTCGGCAGGCGATCCCTGATGGCGGTTCTTCTCACCCTCGGGCTTCTCGCCCTGGCGCTACTCGTCGCCGCACCGCTGACCGGCCCGGCCGCCGGGACGGCACTGGCCGCCGTCCCGGCGGGGAACGCTCCGTACGCTCCCGTTCTCGCGAGGGACGCCCCGCACGCCGTCGTTCCGGCGGGGGCGGCCGGGGGCCGCGCGGCTGAAGCGGCCGGCGACACCAGCCCGCCGACGCGTCCCGCCGGAACGCGGCCCTGCCCGGTGCCGGCCGCCCCCGCCCCGACCGGATACGCCTCCATCTGCTGGAACCCCTCGACGGACGACACGGGGGTCGTCGGCTACGACCTGTACCGCCTGGACGTCGGCGGTTTCGTCCTCGCCTCCACCACGACCGGCACGGTCGGCGGCTTCTCGGGCGAGCTGAACCGCTCGTACACGATGTACGTCGTGGCCAGGGACGCGGCGGGGAACGTCAGCCCGCCCTCCGCCCTGATCACGGTGTCGGCGACGGTCGGCGTGCCGCCGACCGCCTCGCCGACCCCGCTGCCGGGCGACCGCGTGCCCCCGTCCAAGCCGACCGGCCTGAACGAGCCCTGCCTGTGGGACTTCCGGGGCACCGCGTTCTGCTGGCAGCCGTCGAGCGACAACGTGGCGGTGACGGCGTACGACGTCTACCGCGAGACCGCGACGACCTATGTCAAGGTCGGCACGGTCTCTCCCGGCTTCCTGCTCTTCACCGAGTCCGGCCTGGTCACCGGGCAGCGTTACACCTACGTCGTGGTCGCCAGGGACGCGGCCGGCAACCTCGGCGCGCCGTCCGACCCGCTGTCCGTCCCGTCCAGGGAAGGGCTCCCCTCCCCGAGCCCGACGCCGACGCCGGGCCCGTCGTGCACCGTGTCGTACCGCGCGACGACGTGGGGTTCGGGGCTGACCGCTCAGGTCACCGTGCGCAACACCGGTAGAACCGCGATCGACGGCTGGACGCTGACGGTCGACTACCCGACGTCGGCCGTACGCCTCACCTCGGGCTGGTCGGCGGACTGGACCCAGACCGGCTCACGGCTCACCGGCACGGGCAAGCAGTGGAACAAGGTCATCCCCGCCGGTTCGTCGGTCCAGGCCGGGTTCGTCGCCTCCTACAGCGGGTCCTCGCCCGTCCCCGTGGGCTTCGGCCTCAACGGAAGGGCCTGCGCCACCGGGTGACCGCGTCCGGGCGATGCCGTTCCGGTGGTGCCGTTCCGGTGGTGCCGTTCCGGGTGGTGCCGTGAAGGCGCCGCCCGGACAACCGGTCCGTCACTCCAGTCGTCGCGTGCGAGTCGCGCGCCGGCCACGTACGACGGCCTGCCGCCTGTCTCAGCGGGCCTGGGTCTTGACGGCGTCGTGGACCGCGTCGAGGAGGTCGGCGGCCCTGCGGTCGGGCACGCCCTCCTGGATGTGGTTCATGACGTAGCCGAAGGCGAGGCCGGTCTCCGGGTCGGCGAAGCCGAGCGAGCCGCCGTAGCCGGGGAACCCGAAGGCGGTCGGGCTGTACCAGAAGGCGTCGGGGGTCGGCAGGCCGAAACCGGTGCCGATCCGGACCGGTACCCGCAGGACCCGGTCGACGCCGGCGGCCTGTTCCGCGGTCGCCGCGGCCAGGGTGCCCGGCTCGAGAACGCGGTGCCCGTCGACCTCGCCGATGAGCGCGGCGTAGAAACGGGCCAGCGCGCGGGCCGTGCAGACGCCGTTGCTGGAGGGCATCTCGGCGACCTGCTCGGCGGGGTCGTCGTGGTTCAGCATCGGCGTGACGACGCTCATCGCCCGCACGGTCAGCGAGGTGGGGTCGGCGTACGCCCGCATCACCTCGCGTACGGGCTCGGGCAGGGAGTCCAGGTCGATCCGGGCGAGCGCGTCCAGGTCGACCGGGGCGGCGACGATCCGGCTGACCCGGGGCAGCTCGCTCTCCGGCAGCCCGATCCACAGGTCCAGGCCGAGCGGCGCGGCTATCTCCTCGGCGAGGAACGTGCCGATGCCGCGGCCGGTCACCCGGCGGACGACCTCCCCGACCAGCCAGCCGTAGGTGTGCGCGTGGTAGCCGTGCTCGGTGCCCGGCTCCCAGAAGGGCCGCTGGGCGGCGAGGGCGGTCACCATCGGGTCCCAGGCGATCGCCTCCGCGGGGGTGATCGGGTGGTCGATCGCGGGCAGCCCGGCCTGGTGGGTGAGCAGCCAGCGGACCGGGACGCGCTCCTTGCCGTTCGCCGCGAACTCCGGCCAGTAGTCGGCGACGGGCGCGTCGAGGTCCAGCTCGCCCCGCTGGGCCAGCAGGTGCGCGCAGGCGGCCGTGACGCCCTTGGTGGTGGAGAACACGACCTGCAGCGTGTCGCGCTCCCAGCGGCGGCCGGTCGCGGGGTCGGCGATCCCGCCCCACAGGTCGACGACCTTCCGGCCGTGCAGGTAGACGCCGACCGCGGCGCCCACCTCCTGCCCGCCGGCCAGATTGGCCGCGAACGCCTCGCGCACCCCTTCGAACCCCGGTGCGGTGCTCCCGCCGATTTCGGGCATGCGTCATCGCCTTCCGTTTGAGGTGTGCTGTCGGAAAAGTGCTGGTGGTGAGTATCGGCGGGAAGTGCCGCCGGGAAGTGTCACCCGCGCCATTTCCCGATGAGCCAGGCGCGGATCTCCGGCTCGGTCATCTCGGGGAACTCCTCGGTGAACGTGACGAGCGCGCGTACCGCCTCGTCCCGGTCCAGGCCGTGCGCCGCCGCCGCTCTCAGGTACTCCTGACGCGCGGCGGAAGGACGGCCCCCGCCCGCGCCGCGGCCCGGCAGGCCGTCGCGCCACCGCGCGATCTCCTCCAGCCGGTCGGCCCGCCAGCCGGGGGCTCCGTCGACCTCGACGTCGGGCTCGGGAAAGGGGTGACGCGAGTCGCCCGGATAGCGGGAGCGCCATTTGTGCACCGCGTGCCGGCTCACCCCCAGCGCCTCGCCGATGCCGAGGACGCCGAGGAAGTGCTCGGTCATGGTGTCTTCCCGGCCTCCTCCGCGGGTCCCGTTCCTGCGCGCCCGAGACGGGGTCCCGCTCGCCCGGCGCACCGGACATCGTCTCCGGACATCGTCTCCGGACATCGTCTCCGGACATCGTCTCCGGACATCGTCTCCGGACACCGTCTTCGTACATTGTCTCCGGCAGGGACGATATTAGGGACGGCGGTGAAACATCGTCAACGGGAGGGACGATGTTTCCGTGGAGGGCGGAACTTTACGGGCGCCTTATCCGTCATCCGGGAAGAACGGGGCATCGCCGCGGGGAAGGCGGGGGTAGCGATAGGGGCGACACGATCGCTCGCCGGGGGCGGGTGTGAGATGTGGGTGGACGAGGACTGTCTCGTCGTCGACGTGCCGGGGCGACATCCGATCCGGTTGCCGCTCACCGGCCGGGACCGCGCGGACCGCCTGGTCATGTACCGCCTTCCCCGCGAGAACGGGGTCGTCTACGGGGTCGCGATCCTGAACGCCCGGGGAAAGGGCATGCTCGACTCCCCGGGGGCCAGGCCCCGTCACCTGGTGGAGGCGTTCGCCGTGCACGCCGGGCTGTTGTTCGAGTATCGGCCCCACGCCTCGGAGCGGGAGGGGCGCGCCGACCTCGAGACCCGGGCGCGGGGATGGCGCAACACGGCGGACGTGGGGCTGCCGGTGCGCGGCGACCACTCTCCCCGCGAGGTGGCGCTCCGGCTCCGGCCGTACGACGAGGTGTCCGGCGAGCTCCGGCCGTGCGAGGGGGCGCTGGAGGGCGCGCCCTGCCCCGCGACCACGCTCAGCTGGGACGGCCGGACGCTGGTCGCGGCCGATCCGGCGGCGGGACGCGCGCTGCGGCTCCTGCCAGCCTCCCTGTACCACTACCGGTACGAGCGCCGGGTGCTCGTCTCCGGCAAGGAGGAGACGCGCACCCTCACCGGGCTCGCCGTGCTCGACGCCGACGGGCTGGTGCTCGCCGACCTCCCGGGCGAGTGGCCGCCCCACGAGGTGGCCGCCTTCGCGGCCGGGCGGAGACTCCCCGTGCACGACGCCCTGGTGGCGCCGTCGAGGTGGGTGCGCACCACGCTGAGCAGGCGGGGGCCCGGCTGGGCGCGCCTCGCCGGGCTGGCCGTCCCCCGGATGTCCAGGGCCAGGAAGACCGTCGCGGTCTGCGCCGGGGTGGCGGGGTTGTTCGCGATGGCCTACGTCGTCACGGCGGGCGGCTGGTTCGCGTGGCGGGGGCTGTCCGCGCTGGGCGGGATGCTGCTGGACCTGCTGGACGCCAAGTGGCTCGCGGTCTTCTTCGCCCCCCTGCTCGTCGTGCTGAGGCCCGCGCGAGAGGCGTGGCACGGCCGGCGCGTCCGGCGCGGCACCGCGCTCGGGCCGCCCGGGGGCCCGTACCTCTCCGTCTCGCGGGGGAGGACGCTGCGCGTCCGGCTCGGCGCGCGGATGGTGCCCGACGACCTGGAGATCGGGCCCGGCCCGGGACGCGCGGCCGGCCTGATGGCCTACCGCCACGAGGGGCTGTCCGGGCTGTTCGTGGTGGACGGCGAGGGCGGGCCCGTCCGCCACCTGCCCGGCCCCTGGCCGCTGGAGGACGCGCACCGCTTCGCCGCGCGGCGCGGGCTCGGCTTCGAGGTCCGTACGCTGGGCCGTGAGGAGTACCTCGATCTCACCGCCCGCGCCCACGACGCCGTACCCTGACCCGTACCACCCCGCCGCGAGGGGTCCGGCTCGATGCCGGATGCCTCTGAGCGGTGATGATTCACCGAGACGGATCGACGCAGGGTGGGCTCGTACGGCACCATTATGTGACGCATGACGGCAATGTCCTCTCCAGCGATCGGCGAAGCCTCCGGCAGCTCGCGGATCGCGGCGGGGTTCTGCCCGGGTGGAGGCCCGATCCTCTCGTGAACGACCTTCGACAGAACGCGCCGCTTCCACCCGCATACTTCTCACCTCCCCTGAAAGGCCCCCTTATGAGCGACCTCAACGCACTTCTCGCCCAGCGCGCCGAGCTGGACCGCCTGATCGAGGAACTCCAGTCCGGAGACCTGAAGGAGCGCGAGAACACGCTCAGCGACATCCTCGCGGCCGTCGCCGAGTGGGCCACCGTGCGCGGTCACGAGGCGCTCAGGAGGGAGCTCAAGAACTGGGAGTACGTCACCTTCGCCGGTATCGAGGTCGGCGTGGGCCACGACGGCGGTGAGCGCTGGGGGCTGCCGCAGAGCTCGGTCAGCGTGATGGACTCCGTCAGCGGGACCGACGTGGAGTTCGGCACCACGCCCCCTCCGGTCCAGGCCGTCCTCGGCCTGCTGGAGGGCCTGCTCGCCACCCGCTAGCCTCACCTCGCGTGCGTCGATCGGAGCCTCGGTCCGCACCGACGGTCTCACCTGGCGCGTGTGCCGGAGTCTCGGTCCGCACCGACCGGCCTTGCTTGGCCGTATGCCGGAGCCTCGGTCCGCACCGACCGGCCCGGCCTCGCGTACGCCAGCGCCTCGGTCCGCACCGACCGGCCCGGCCTCGCGTACGCCAGCGCCTCGGTCCGCACCGGCCCCGCGCCGGGACCCCCGCTCTCCCCGGAGGGCGGGGGTTTCGTGTCAGAGCTTGCGGAAGGTCCTCGCCTCCTCGGCCGCCGCGAGCACGACCGGCAGCGGAGAGCCGGTGCCCGCCGACACGACGGCCGAGATCGTCCCCTCCACGAACGGCACGTCGGCGATGACCACCCACTCGTCCGCGAAGAGCCGGGCGGTGAGGACCGAGCTTCCCAGGTCGGGGATGAGGATCACCCCGTCCCCCCGGTCCACCTCCTCGATCGCCGCCGCCACCAGGTCCGGGCTGGTCCCGAGGCCGCCGTCGTCGGTGCCGCCCGCGGCGGCCAGCGGGACGTTCGAGCCGCCGATCTGCGAGGCCAGCAGCGCCACCTCGGCCGCCAGCGGGCCGCTGTGCGAGATGAGGACGATGCCTACCACTGGCTCACCAGGCGCCCGCGGACCGGTCCGGCCTCGGGCGTGGCCCGGCGGCCACGCGCCTCGGACGGGAAAGGCCGTGCCCGCCCGGCGGGGGTGAGGAGGATCCCGGCGGGCGCGGGAAGTGTGCGGGAGCGCCCGGTGATCATCGTCTGATGGCTCATGCGGTGGCTCATTCGGTGGCTCGCGCGGTGGCTCGGGCGCGGGCTCATGCGGTGGCTCGTGCGGGTCATCGCGGTCGTTGTGGTCATCGCGGTCATCGCGGTCATCGTGCCGCCACCGTGTGCAGGGCGGAGAGGATGAGCGCGGTGGAGGCGGCGCCGGGGTCCTCGTGGCCCACGCTGCGCGGCCCGAGATAGCTGGCCCGCCCCTTGCGGGCCTGCATCGGGATCGTCGCCTCGGCTCCGGTACGGGCCGCCTCCGCCGCGGCGCCGATCGCCTCCGCGGTGTCCTTCCCGTCCTGGACGGCCTGCTCCAGTGCCCGTACGGCCGGGGCGAGGGCGTCCACCATGGTCTTGTCGCCCTCGGCCGCGGACCCCAGCTTCCGCACCCCGGCGAGCCCGGCCTCCAGGGCGGCGTGGAGTTGCGCGACGGACACCTCGGCGGTGTCGCCCAGTGCCTTGCCCGCCTCGCGGAACGCCGTGCCGTACAGGGGACCGGACGCCCCGCCGACCTTGCGGATCAGGGTGTTGCCCACCAGCACCAGCAGCGATCCCGGGGTGCCGGGCTCCCCGGCGGCCAGGGCCGTGGCGACCGCGGTGAGGCCCCGGTCGAGGTTGGCGCCGTGGTCGGCGTCGCCGATCGCGGCGTCCAGGCCGGTCAGCCGGTCCTTCTCGGCGGCGACGGCCCTGGCGGTCTCCTCGATCCAGGCGGTGAAAAGGGCGGTGTCCAGCGCGGTGTTCATCTCAACGTCCGTGTCGGTATCGGTGGCGGTGTCTTTTATACGGGTGCCGGTGTTCGTCTCGGCGTCCGTTCCGGAGGCCATCAGCGGCCCCAGCGAAGGGCGGGGGTCTCGACGGGGGCGTCCCACAGCCGGGTGAGCTCCTCGTTCAACCGGCAGACCGTGATCGAGAATCCCTGCATGTCGAGGCTCGTCACGTAGTTGCCCACGAGGTTACGCGCCGCCCGCGCACCCTTCTCCGCCAGGTGGTCCACGACGGTCGCGTAGGCGACGTACAGCTCGATCAGCGGTGTGCCGCCCATCCCGTTCACCATGACGAGGGTGTCGCCGGAGATCGGCAGGTCCTCGTGGATCGCGTCCATCGCCAGGTGGACCAGCTCGCGGGCCGGGCGCATGGCCGAGCGCGTCCGGCCGGGCTCGCCGTGGATGCCGATGCCCAGCTCGATCTCGGTGTCGGCGAGGTCGAAGGTGGGCATGCCCGCCGCGGGTGTGGTGCAGGGGCTCAGCGCGACCCCGAAGGAGCGGCTGCGGGCGTTGACCTCCCTCGCCACCCGCGCGACCTCGGCGAGCGGCGCGCCGGTCTCGGCCAGCGCACCGGCGATCTTCTCGACGAACAGGGTGGCGCCGGTGCCCCTGCGTCCCGCCGTGTAGAGGGAGTCGCGCACGGCCACGTCGTCGTCGACCAGCACGCTCTCCACCTGAACCCCCTCCTCGCCGCTCAGCTCGGCGGCCATCTGGAAGTTCAGCACGTCGCCCGTGTAGTTCTTCACGATGTGCAGGACGCCCGCCCCGCCGTCCACCGCCGCGGTGGCCTCGATCATCTGGTCGGGCACCGGGGAGGTGAAGATCTCACCGGCGCAGGCCGCGTCGAGCATGCCGTACCCCACGAATCCGGCGTGCAGCGGCTCGTGTCCCGAACCGCCGCCGGACACCAGGCCCACCTTGCCGGGGCGCGGCCCCGAGGCCCGGAACACGATCTGGTTGTCCACGTCCACCCGCAGCCCGGGATGGGCCGCCGCGACGCCGCGCAACGCATCGGGAACGACGGACTCGACATCGTTGATGAGCTTTTTCACAGTTCCCAAACTCGCCCTGTTCGCGGGCGATGGCAAGCATCGGCCGCGGAAGCCCTCCCGCCCGGCGTCGCGTCTCCTCCGAACCGGACGCCCGGGGTCTGTCTGGTGTCCGTTGGGGGTCCGTCCGGGGCCGGGCGGTCCGGGCGGGTACGCGAAGGTGGCGGGCGGCGGTGGCGCTGTAGGAGGATCTGCCCAGGTCCTATCCCTCTTGGAGGCGTCATGTCGGTGTTGCGGAACCTGGTGGAGAGCATCCGGAACGGCGGGATCGAGGTGATCGACCTGACGGCGCCGCTGTCGTCGGAGACGCCGATCCTGCGGCTGCCGGAGCCGTTCGGCAACACCGTCCCGTTCGAGCTCAAGGAGATCAGCCGCTACGACGACCGCGGCCCCGCCTGGTACTGGAACGACATCGTGACCGGCGAGCACACCGGAACGCACTTCGACGCGCCCGTTCACTGGGTCACCGGCAAGGACGGCGAGGACGTCTCGCAGGTGCCGGTCGACCGGCTGATCGCCCCGGCCGTGGTCCTCGACCTCGCCGCCGAGGCGGCGAAGGACCCCGACTTCCTGCTGGAGATCGCGCACGTCAAGGCGTGGGAGGAGGCCAACGGGCCGCTGCCGGAGGGCGGATGGCTGCTCTACCGCACCGGCTGGGACGCCCGCTCCCACGACCAGGAGCGCTTCCTGAACGCGAACGAGACGGGCCCGCACACCCCCGGCGTCTCGGTCGAGTGCGCCCGGTGGCTGGCCGAGGAGACCGCGATCGCCGGGCTGGGCGTGGAGACCGTCGGCACCGACGCGGGCGCCGCGCACGGCTTCGACCCCGCCTTCCCGTGCCACTCGTTCCTGCTGGGCGCGGGGAAGTACGGCCTGACCCAGTTGCGCAACCTCGACCGGCTCCCGGCGACCGGCGCCGTGGTCGTCGCGCCGCCGCTGCCCATCGCCGGGGGCTCGGGAAGCCCGCTGCGGGTGCTGGCCCTGGTCGAGAGGTGAACGCCGCCGGGCCCGTGGGGCGGCCCCTCGCCCCACGCGGCTGTGGCCGCCCCGGTTCCGTACGGGGACCCGGAGGCGGTCACCGTACGGAACCGGGGATCTCGTCGGGGTGGTCCGGCAGGGGCCGGAGGGAGACCTCGGCCGGCCTCTGCCGGGCCACTCCAGGGGCCGTCGCGCGTGCGGACCGTGGTGGTCGCGCGTGCGGACCGCAGCGGCTGCGCGTGCGGATCGTGGCGGCCGGAGGAGGCGTTCCGGGGGCGCCGAGGCCCGGCCACGCGAGGGCGTCCGGAGGGGGAACGGGGGAGGTCGGGCCGGGGGGAGAGCTGAGGTACGGTTCAGCCATGGCTGAGATCGTGTACCCCCCGGTCATCGGGGCGGCGTTGACCGTGTTCCGCGCGCTGGACCTCAAGATCCGCATCGAGGGCGCGGACCGCATCCCGCGGACCGGCGGGGCCGTGCTGGTCAGCAACCACATCAGCTATCTCGACTTCATCTTCGCCGGTCTGGCCGCGCGTCCCTCCGGGCGCCTGGTGCGGTTCATGGCGAAGAAGGAGGTGTTCGACCACCGGATCTCCGGGCCGCTGATGCGCGGCATGCACCACATCCCGGTCGACCGCGCGGCCGGGGCCGCCGCGTTCGGCGCGGCGTTGAAGTCGCTCAAGGGCGGTGAGGTGGTGGGTGTGTTCGCCGAGGCCACGATCAGCCGGTCCTTCACGATCAAGGAGATCAAGAACGGCGCGGTCCGGATGGCCGTCAGCGCCAAGGTGCCGATGATCCCGGTCTCCCTGTGGGGCACCCAGCGGCTGTGGACCAAGGGCCACCCCAAGAAGCTGCTGCAGCGGCACGTGCCGATCACGATCGAGGTCGGCGAGCCCATGTATCCCCAGCGCGGCGACGACTACGACGCCATCACCGTGGACCTGCGCGAGCGCATGGCCGAGATGCTCGACAAGGCGCAGCGGAGCTACCCGGAGATCCCGCCGGGCGTCTGGTGGCAGCCCCGCCACCTCGGCGGCACCGCGCCCACCCCCGAGGAGGCCGCCAAGCTGGACGCCGCCGAGGCGGAGGCCAGGTCGATCCGTCACAAGTCATGAACAGGTAGTTCGCAAGTGGCGTGTCTCATGATTTCCCCATGAGCAGCGCATTCGAGGACCTGGCGAACGCCTTCCAGCCGACGCCGACCCCCGGCCCGGGACGCACACCGGGGAAGATCGGCATGGCCATCCTGCTGATCCTCTGGACGGGGCTGGCCGTGCTGCCCTTCGTGGTCGCGGTGCCCGGCCTCAAGCTCGCGACGGGCTCGATCGGCACCCCGGGGACGCTCACGGTCGTCTCGTGCGAGGACCTGGGGCAGGGCCGCTACGACTGCGAGGGCAGCTTCGCGCCCGACAGCGGCGGCGACGCGATCCCGGTCGACGCCTCGCCCGACTCCAGCGCCGGTGACGTGAGGCGGGCGCAGCTCGCCCCCGAGGGCGACCGCGCCGTACCGACCGGCACCTCCGGTGTCCTGGCCGCGCTGACCATGCCGTTCCTCGGCGTCGGCGTGCTGGGCTTCCTGCCGTACGTCCTCCTTTACGTTCTCAAGGTACGGCGGGGCCGCCGGGCCGCCGTGGCCCTCGGGTGCCTCCTCACGCTCGTCTCGCTCGTCGGCGTGATCGTCGGGATGGTCGCCGCCTACTCCTGAGCTGCTCCCTGCTTTCGAACCACTGCTGGGCCACCTCTGGGCGCGCCGAGGCGTGCGCGGACGCCCGGCGGCGTGTCCCGGGGCTCGTTCGGGAGGCGGGCTGAGGACAATCGTCGGATGGAGAAGATGACGGACGCCGAATGGCGTGAGTTCGTGATGACGGGGACGCGCACCGGCAAGCTCGGGGTGACCAGGGCCGACGGCAGGCCGCACGTGACACCGATCTGGTTCGTGCTCGACGGGGACGACGTGGTGTTCACCACCCACGAGAGCAGCGTCAAAGGCAGGAGCCTGCGGCGCGACCCCAGGGTGGTGCTGTGCGTGGACGACGAGGCCCCGCCGTTCTCCTACGTCATGATCGAGGGCATCGTCACCCTCTCCGCGGACACGGACGAGCTGCTGAAGTGGGCCACCGAGATCGGTGGCCGCTACATGGGCCGTGAGCGCGCCCGCGAGTTCGGTGAGCGCAACGGCGTACCGGGGGAGTGGCTGGTCCGGCTCCGCGTCGACAAGGTCGTCGCCGACCGCGGCGTGACGGAGTGAGAGGCTGACGGGCTGACGGAGTACCCGAGTCCCCAAGCACCCGGGCACGTAGGCACATGGGCACACTTCGGGGCACCCGAGGCCGTCCCCCTTCCCTGTCCAGAACCGGGGGAGGAGGCCCGTTGGGGGACGAATCCCCTCGAAGTTCGAATTTTTAAACACGGTGGTGAGCTGCTGGAACGTCCGGTTTAGGGTGTCGTGCACTTATTTTGCTTGCATGGGTCCGCTCGAAGCGGGCACTCTTTCCCGCGCCCTTGACAGAGGACCACGACCGGGCGGTGGTCCTCGGTCTCGGCGGCGGGCGTAGGCACCCCATCCGCGCCCCCGCTGGTTCCGGATCAAACCAGATGGAGGACAAGGTGACGCGAACAACCCCCGACAGGTCCAACGAGGTGTCGTCGAGCGGGTCGGGCGGAGCACCCAGGCGCATTCCACGCCCGATGGTCCTCGCCACCGCGTTCGTACTGGCGGCCTCGGGCGGTGTCGGGGTGTCCTCGGCGTCGGCGGCATCGCCGCCGCCCATTCCCACGCCGCCGGAGACGCCGACTCCCAGCGTGACGGTGACGGTGAGCGAGACACCCACCCCGGAGCCTACGCTGACCCCGACCTTGACGCCGACTCCGACGCCCACCACGACGCCACCGCCCCGGGTACCCCGGGTGGCGTTCCCCGGCGTGCTGCACGGCGAGTTCGTGCTACCGGCGAAGGACGGCTGCGGCTTCAAGGTGTTCGCCCAGACCGGCGAGGCGATCGCCGTGGCGGAGGACTCGATCACGGTACGAAGCCAGGACGGCTTCGAGAAGGTGTACGAGATCACCGACTCCACCACGTCCCTCTCGGGGCGGCGGGGCAACGCGGTCAGGCAGGGCGACTGGGTCTCGGTGACCGCCACGACCACGACCGCGGGCGGGCCGGCGACCGGTGAGACGACCCCGAACGAGCCGACCGCGAACGGGCCGGTCAGGAGCGTGCCGACCACGACCGAGACTCCCACGAGCACGCCGACCGTGAGCGAGACGCCCACGGACACGCCTACGGAGACTCCCACGGACACGCCGACCGAGACGCCCACGGACGTGCCGACCGGGACTCCCACGAGCACGCCGACGGTGAGCGAGACGCCTACAGACGTGCCGACCGAAACTCCCACGGACACGCCGACCGAGACTCCCACGACCCCGCCGGCCACGGGTGAGACGGCGACGGCCGCCTACGTCTTCGACCTGACGCGGCCCAGCAAGAAGTTCTGGCGCGGCGGCGATCGGTGGGCCGTCGACCAGTGGCGGTCCGGCAAGTGGCGGGTGCCCCGCCTCTGCCCCACGCCGCCCGTCGTGACCCCCACGCCGCCCCCTTCGGAGACCCCGCCGCCCTCGGAGACCCCGCCGCCCTCGGAGACGCCGGGCGTCCCCACCCCCGAGCCGACCCCTACCGTGACGGAAACCCCGACCCCGACCCCTACCCCGACTCCCTGAGCCACCCCGACTCCCTGAGTGTTCGGGAATCGGACGCGGCCGTCACGCGGTCCTGACCCGCACGACCGCGTTGTGGATCCGGGGCCGTCCGCCACGAGGTGACTGACGGCCCCGGATCCGGCCCCGTGCGACACGGTGATGGCCGGGTCTCCGATCGGAGACCCGGCCATCACCGTGTCCCGCACACCCGATGGCGGGCCACGGGACAGCGGGTACAGGACGGCGAGCCGGTGGGTGTCCTGATCGCCCGGTGGCCGTCCGCTCACGGTCGTGAACAGGAGACAGGCCGGAACCTCCGCGAGGGCGCCGGAGGCCGCGCCCGGCCGTGTTTGACCGGTCCGAGCGCGGGTAGCGATGGTCGGCCGGGGGTTGATCGCTCCCTGCACGCGAAGAACGAACAAAATAGCGCGATGGGGTGGTGATCGGTCAAGCAGGCAGAGCCTCCGATAATTCGGGTCGCCGATGGCGTGTTCTCGCCGCCGTCGCCGTCCGCGTCCAGGGACCGGTCGCGTACGCGTTATTCACCGACACCATTCTCGTGTTCGGACATTCTTGAATTCGGCCACACCCGAGGTTCGGGAATTATCACCCTGTATAAGGGACCTTAATCGGGGAACCGCGGTTCCCTTGAAGTCGCGGTGCTTTCCTCCCCGAATTTGAAACGTTTTATGGAGCGGTCCTCCGCCCCTGGTTCGCGATTCGGCGACCGGGTGCCGTGAACGGCTCGCACGGGGCCCGGCGATGCCGACCGAAATCCGGGTCCGCCGCTCCCTGTCACGCCGGGCCGTCGGCCCCCGGTGCGGGAACCGACCGGCCGTCGAGCCGGGAGCGGCGAATCCACCGTGGTCAGCGGCCCCTTCTGCCTCTCTGTCCCCCTCTTGCGGGCACCTTCTCCCAAACTTCCCCGGAGCGACGCGTACGGAATGGGACGACGAGGCGTGACGCATTATGTCGCGGTAGAAATCGGCATTACGTTCGGAAGACTTGCACTTCCTGGGAGCCGATTAGTCGTCACTGTGCCATTCATCGATAGCTTGCCACGTACGCGGTGATTTGCTATACGTAAAGAGAAGGGGGGTCTTGTTAAGCCAAGATCACATGCGTTGTCGTGTCGAATAGTGATCATCCGGAATTGGCGGTATGGGTGTGTCACATTCGCTCCGAGCCGTCGCTCCGCCGGCGAAACGGCGATCCACGATGAAAGGAAAGGCAAGGTGGCGAACGACCGTGACGGTCCTCCCTCCGTGGTCAACCGGGTTGTCGCGGAGGGCGCCGCGAACACCCGATCGGGAATGGGGATTGGTGATGGGACGAGGCGAGATGATCCGATTAGATTGCCGTTAACGGGAATGTCGAGGCACATATGCTGTTTCGTATACTGGGTCCACTTGAAGTGCTGATCGGTGACACACCGGTCGTTGTCGGCAAGAACCGGCAGCGCATCGTTCTCACGATGCTCCTGGCCAGCGCCGGCCGCATCGTGACGGTCGGGGAGATCGTGGAGGCCCTCTGGGCGGGCAGGCCGCCGCGGACCGCCGCCGAGCAGGTGCAGACATGCATATGGCAGTTGCGCCGCTCGTTCGCGCTCGCCGGAGCCGTCGCGGACCTCATCGAGACGACGTCACCGGGTTACGCCCTGCGCGTCGACCCGCAGACCGTCGACGCGCACCGGTTCAACGAGCAGGTCGCCGACGCCCGCTCGCTGGCCGCGCAGGGGGATAGGACGCTGGCGGCGTCCCGGTTCCGCTGCGCGCTGTCGCTGTTCCGCGGCCCGGTGCTCGCCGAGGTCGACAGCCCCGCCGTGCAGGCCATCGCCGCCAAATGGGAGGAACGGCGGCTGTCGGTCATCGAGGAGTGCATCGACCTGGAGCTGCAGTGCGGCCGAGGCCGGGAGCTGATCGACGAGCTGATGGCCCTGGTGGAACGGTATCCCCTGCGTGAGGGCCTGCGCGCGCAGCTGATGTACGCGCTGTACTGCGCCGACCGGAGGGCGGAGGCGCTGGAGGCCTACGCCGCGGGGCGGGTGCTCCTCGTCGACGAGCTCGGCCTCGAACCCGGCCCGACCCTGCGGGAGATGCACCAGCGCGTCCTGGCGGGCGAACCGGTCAACACCGTTGAGGACACACCCGTCAACGTGCCCGCCCAGCTCGTCGCGGACCTGCCCGACTACGTCGGCCGGCCGGAGCACGAGCGCCGCATCCGTGCCGCGCTGACGGCCGACAGCCAGGGCGCCCGCATCTGCGGCGTCTACGGCAAGTGGAGTTCCGGCAAGTCGGCCATGGCCCTGCACGTGGCCCACCAGCTGCGCGACGAGTTCCCCGACGGGCAGCTCTACGCCGATCTGCGCGGCTCCCGGCCCGACCCGGTCGACGTCGGCGACGTGCTGTCCTGCTTCCTGCGCTCCTTCGGCGTCGCCGACACCGCGATCCCGAAGGCGCTCGCCGAGCGGGCCGCGATCTACCGCAGCCTGCTCGACCGCAGACGCGTGCTCATCATGCTCGACGACGTGCTCGGGGCCGGTCACGTCTGGCCGCTGATCCCGGCCACGCCCGAGGCCGCGCTGCTGATGACCAGCCGCTCGAACCTGTCCGACGTCCCGGGCAACTTCCCCGTCGAGGTGGGCATGCTCACCGTCGACCAGTCGGTCGAGCTTCTCCGCAAGGTCGTGGGCGTCCACCGCATAGCGGCGGAGCCCGAGGCGGTGGACCAGGTGGTCGGCGCGACCGGCAGGCTGGCGCTCTCGGTGCGCGCCGCAGCGGCGCGCCTCGCCTCCCGCACCCACCTCAAGATCGGCCGTCTCGCGCAGCGGCTGAGCGACCCGGACCGCCGGCTGGACGAGCTCTCCCACGGCGCGTTCGACATGCGCTCCTACCTGGCCCCCAGCGTCGAGGCCCTCGACCCGGACGCGCGGCGGGTCTGGTACGCGGCGAGCATGCTGCAGGTGCCCGACTTCGGCGCCTGGGTGATCGCCGCCGCCGTCGACACCCCGATCGCCGAGGTGGAGCCGATCCTGGAACACCTCGTCGACCGGGGGCTGCTGGACGTGGCGGGCACCGACCACATGGGGGTGCTGCGCTGCCGGATGCACCAGCTGATGGGGCTGTACGCCAAGGAACGCTCCCTCAGCGAGCTGACCGCCGCGCAGCGGACCGGCATGCTCGATCGTGCCACCGACTGCTGGCTGGGTCTCGCCCAGGGCGCCGAGCGGCTGCTCAAGGGTGAGGCGGGGGCGTCCGGCCTGATCGAGTGCCCGACGTCGGTGTGCGAGCAGATGATCGAGATGGTGACGTCCGATCCGGGCGCCTGGCTCGAACTCGAGGCCGAGGGGCTGCGCTTCGCCGCCCGCCATCGCGACCGGCTGTCCCGCGTGCCGTCACCGGCCCGCCCCCGGCTCGGCCGCCCGGAACTCGGCATCGTCGGCGCGGACGCGGACGACCAGGACGGTGTCGCGGCCGTGCCGTCCGCGAGCTGACGGCCGTCGTGCGGAGGCGCGGGAGGTGGACGGGGCCCGGCCGGGCCGCGCCCGTACACGCGGAACACGTGTGTACGGGACGCGTACGCGCGGCACGCGTGTGCAGGGGACGCGCGTGTACGGGCCCCGGGCGGGCTCACCGCCCCGGGGCGGCGCCCGGGTGCCCGCTGTCCGGGGGTACGTCGTCCGGACGCGCGCCGTCCAGGCGTTCGCCGTCCGAAAGCCCGTCGTCCGGGGAAACGCCGCTCGGACGCACGCCGTCCGGAAGCCCGTCGGCCGGACGCGCATCGCTCGGGCGTTCGCCGACCGGACGCGTGCCGGGCACCGGGGCGTACGCCTCGGCGCACGAGCCGGTCGTGGCGGTCCACCCGTTCGTGGCGATGACGTGTTCCAGCGCCGCCGTGACGCGGTCCAGCTCCCCGTCCGGGAGGGCGTCCGCGAAGATCTCCGACACCGCCGCGTCGAACACCGGCTTGGCGGCCTCAAGGGCCTTCTCACCCGCCGGTGTGAGCTCGGCCCAGGTGGCGCGGCGGTCGCGGGGCGACATCGTCCTCCGGACCCAGTCGCCGGGCTCCTCCAGCTTGGCGACCAGCCGGGTCACCCCGCTCTTGGAGAGCATCAGGTCGCGGGCGAGCTCGCCCATCCTGGCGCGCCCGCCGTGCCGTTGCAGGACGGCGAGCAGCTCGTGCTCCGCCAGCGTCATCCCCGCCCGCGAACGCAGGACCGAGTCGAGACGCACGTTCGTCATCCCGTTGAACCGGAAGATCGCGGCCCATGCCGTGATCTTCCGCTCCAGTCGCCGTTCGTCCATTTTACTACCATATCGCAACAGTTGACTCGTGCACTATTTCGCTTATACCGTTGAATTAAGAACGGTTGTCAAATGAACAGTTGAGAGGTGTGCTAATGAATACCCGAATCGCAGTGATCTACTACTCGGCGACGGGCAACGTGCACGCGCTCGCCGAGGCCCTGGCCCGTGGCGCCGCCTCGGCGGGGGCGGAGGTCCGGCTGCGCAAGGTCACCGAGCTGGCCCCGAGTTCGGCGATCGACTCCAACCCGTCCTGGCGGGAGCACGTTGACGCCACCGCGCACGTCGAGGAGGCCACCGTCGACGACCTCGTCTGGGCCGACGGGTTCGCCTTCGGCACGCCCACCCGCTTCGGCAACGTCAGCTCCCAGCTCAAGCAGTTTCTCGACATGACCGGCAAGATCTGGCAGGAGGGCGAGCTGGCGGGCAAGGCGGCGACCGGATTCACCAGCAGCTACGAGGTCCACGGGGGGCAGGAGACCACCCTGGTCGCCCTCTACAACGTGATGCACCACTGGGGCTCGATCATCGTCCCCACCGGGTACGTCGACTACGACCTCATCCACGCCGCGGGTGGCAACCCGTACGGCATCAGCATCCGCGACGGCGACGAGGACCTCGCCAAGCACGTGTACGCCGCCGCCGAGTACCACGGCGCCCGTTTCACCCGGATCGCCGAGGCGCTCAAGCCGCTGCGAGCCGCGGACGCGTGACGCCCGGCATGACCTACCGCGGGTCGCGGACGCCCGACGTCCGGCCCGGCACCGGCTCGCCGCGAGCCGCGAACGGCTGACACCCAACCCGGCCACGCCCCACCGGGAGCCGCGGGCGCGTGACGCCCGGCCGGTACGACAGGCGCCACCCGAGGCCGCCGGAGCATCGCTCCGGCGGCCTCGTCATGTCCTCGTCATGTCACGGCCGCCCAGGCCGGGGCCGGTGAGAGATGGGAAAGAGAGCATCGAGAGCCGACGCCCATAGCGTGAACTCACGTGATCGCAGGCGGTTCCCGGACATCGTCGCGTACGGGTCCGGACCGGGCTCCCGGCCAGCAGAGGCGGTATCACATGCGCGAAGCAGCGAATACGAATCAGACCGGTCAGGACGACTTCCGCGCCCTGATGGCCGGTTTCCCCACCGGGGTGGCGGTCGTGACGGTCGTCTCCGCCGACGGCAGTCCCAAAGGCATAACCTGCTCGTCGGTCTGCAGCGTCACCCTCGCCCCGCCGACCTTGCTGGTGTGCGTGCGCAACGCCAGCCCAACCCTGGCGGCGGTGCTCGCCGCCCGGCGGTTCACCCTCAATCTTCTCGACCACAACGCCCGGCCGACCGCCGAGCTGTTCGCCTCCGGCGATCCGCGCCGCTTCGAGCGCGCCGAGTGGACGGTCGACGGCGGGGCGTGCGGCCCGCACCTGGTGCGGGACGCCCACTCCATAGCCGACTGCCTGGTGTCGCGCGCGGACCGGGTCGGCGACCACACCGTCGTGATGGGCGCGGTCCAGCGCGTGCTGCGCCGAGAGTCGCGCCGTCCGCTGCTGTACGGGCTGCGCCGCTACTCGGTGTGGCCGGAACCGCAGGAGGCCGTCCCCACCGACATCACAGACATCGCGGAACCCGCCTCCGCGGGGCACCGACACCGGCCCGCGTTGACCGCGGAGACCGCGAGCCACCGAATGTCATGAAGGAGCACAGATGACCAGCTCGACGAGGAGCACCTTCGCCCCGGTCTCCGACCCGTACCAGCACACCGAGAACTTCCGCCACGCCTTCAACTCCGGTGAAGCGGCCGCCGTCGAGGCCGGTCTGGAGGACGGCGCGGTTTTCGTCCGCGGCCCCGGCGATCCCGTCACCGGCGGCGAGGCGAGCAAGGCGATCGCCGACTTCCTCGCGCTCGGGCTGCCCATGGACATCCGCGACCGCCACGTCTACGTCGCGGACGACATCGCGCTGATCATCGCCGACTGGGTCGTGGAGGGAACCGGCCCCGGCGGCGACCACATGCGGATGGAGGGGACGAGCACCGACGTCATCCGGCGCGGTGCCGACGGCCTCTGGCGTTCGGTCATCGACAACCCGCACGGCACCACGCGCCCCGCGGCCTGACGACCCCCTCGACGCCCGGCCCTCCAAGACACGAGACACCGATCCGACCTACCAAGACACCAAGACATCGAGACACCAAGACACCGAGACGCCAAGACGCCCCGAACCCCTGAGACCACCTGAGCCCACCTGAGACCCCAAGGAGAGAACGTGACCATCACCACGCCCGCCCCCTCGGGGGCCATACCCCGGCCGGACTGGTCGGTCAGGCCGGACACGCCGACGGGATGGGTCGACCGCGCCCGGGAGGTGGCCGACGTGCTGACCGTCGGCGCGGCCGAGCGCGACCGCGCCAACCAGACGCCGCACGAGGAGATCCAGATCCTCAAGGAGTCGGGACTGGTGCCGATCTTCGGTCCCGTGGAGCACGGCGGCGCCGGCCAGGAGTGGCCGACGGCCTACCGGGTCGTGCGGGCGGTCGCCTCGGCCGACGGGTCGATCGGCCAGCTGCTGGGCGACCACTACACCTGGTGCTGGCTGCCCCGCTGGCTGGGCACCGAGGAGCAGATCCGGCGGCTGGAGATCGAGGCCACCCAGGGCAACTGGTTCTTCGGGTGCGCCCTCAACCCGCGCGACGCCGACGTGGTGGCCACGGACGAGGGCGACCACCTGGTCTTCAACGGCAGCAAGCACTTCTGCACCGGGGTGAAGGTCTCCGACCACACCGTGCTGGAAGGCGTGCTGAACGGCAAGGACCACGTGCTGGCCGTCGTGCCCACCGACCAGCCGGGCATCGTCCACCACAACAACTGGGACAACATGGGCCAGCGCCTGACGGAGAGCGGCGGGATCACCATCCGCGACGTCCGGGTGCCCTGGGAGGACGCGCTGGGCTACCGGGACAAGGAGTTCAACCCCCGTACCTACGCGACCACGAACGTGCCGACCGGCCAGCTCCTGTTCTGCAACATCTGGCTGGGCGTGGCCGGGGGCGCGCTGCGCGCCGCGATCGAGTACACCCAGACGGGCCGGGGCTGGGGCGGCTACGAGCGCACCGTCGACGAGCCCCGCGTCCAGGACACCATCGGCGACCTGACCGCCAAGCTCTGGGCCGCCGAGGCGCTGGCCGACCAGGTCGCCGAGGAGGGCATGGCGCTCCACCGCGACCCCGACTCGGTCACCCCCCGGATCCGCGGCGAGTACAAGGTGCGGACCGCGGCGGTCAAGGCGCGGGCCGACGAGGTGGCGCTTGAGGTCACCTCGCGGATCTTCGAGGTCACCGGTGCCCGCTCCACCGCGAACCGGTTCGGCTTCGACCGCTTCTGGCGCAACGTCCGTACCCACACGCTGCACCACCCGGTGGCCTACCAGCGCCGCGAGGTCGGCCTGTACCGGCTGCTGGACGAGGTGCCCGAGCCCGGCCGCTACTCCTGACGACGGCCCCCGAACAGGAAGGACGAACCTGCCGTGACCACGATCCCGCACGTGCCCCTCAACGATGGCGTGTCCATCCCGCAGCTCGGGTACGGGGTGTTCCTCATCCCCGCCGACCAGGTGGTGGAGCCGATGACGACGGCGATCGAAGAGGGCTACCGCCTGATCGACACCGCCGCCGCCTACCAGAACGAGGCCGGAGTCGGAAAGGCGATCGCCAACAGCGCGGTTCCCCGCGAGGAGTTCTTCGTCACCACCAAGCTGTGGAACGACGACCACGGCTACAACGAGACCATGCGGGCCTTCGACGAGAGCATGGCCCGGCTCGGCCTCGACTACCTCGACCTGTACCTGATCCACTTCCCGCGCCCCGCGCTGGGCCGGTACGTGGACAGCTGGCGGGCGTTCGAGAGGCTGCGCGCGGACGGCCGCATCCGGTCGATCGGCGTGTCGAACTTCGGCGTCGCCGAACTCGACCGGCTGGCCGAGGAGTGCTCGGTCGTCCCCTCGGTCAACCAGATCGAGCTGCACCCGCTGTACCCGCAGCACGAGCTGCGCGCGGCGCACGCCGAGCGCGGCATCGTGACGCAGGCCTGGAGCCCCATCGGCCGTGACCAGGGGCTGCTCCAGCACCCCACGGCGGTGGAGATCGCCCGGGAGTGCGACAGGACCCCCGCCCAGGTGGTGCTGCGCTGGCACCTGCAGCACGACATCGTCGTCATCCCGAAGTCGGCCAAGCCCGAGCGCATCCGCGCCAACATCCAGGTGTTCGACTTCACCCTCGACGAGTCCCAGATGGCGCGGCTGGACGACCTGGGCACCGAGCAGCGGTGCCACCCCGTCCCCGGCACGCTGTTCGACGTGTCGTGACGGCCCCACGTGCGAGAACACGGGAGGAGAGCGCGGTGTCCCTTCACAACCACCACGGCCCGCGGAAGGTGCGGTCACGTGAGGACCTCGTCGGCCCCCTGTTCGGGGCGGCGGCGTTCCAGATGCTCAACGCGGGCTGCGAGCTGGGCCTGTTCGCCCTGCTGCGCGACAAGGGGGAGCTGGCCGCCGAGGAGGTCGGCGACGCGCTCGGGCTGGACCCGCGGCCAGCCGAGATCCTGCTGCTGGGCACCACCGCCCTCGGGCTCACCGAGGTGACCGGCGGGCGCTACCGCAACTGCGCGGTGATCCAGGAGATGTTCGAGGACGGCTCCTGGGAGGTGCTGGCCGACATCGTCGCCTTCCAGGCCAAGCTCGTCTACCTCCCGCTGGCCGACCTCGTCGAGTCACTGCGGGAGAACACCAACGCCGGGCTGGCCCGGTTCGCGGGGACGGGTGAGGACCTGTACCACCGGCTGCCCGAGACGCCGGAGCTGGAGCGGCTGTTCTACCGCTGCATGCGCTCCTGGTCGCTGCTGTCCAACCCGGTCCTGGTCGCCAAGGCGGACCTCACCGGGGTGCGCCGGGTGCTCGACGTGGGCGGCGGCGACGGGGTCAACGCGATCGAGCTGGCCCGCGCCAACCCCGGGGTCGAGTTCACCGTGCTCGACCTGCCGGGCGCGGTGGAGATCGCCCGGCGCAAGATCGCCGACAACGGCCTGAGCGACCGCATCGACGTGCGGGTGGGCGACATCTTCAACGACCCGTACCCCCAGGGCCACGACGCGGTGCTGTTCGCCAACCAGCTGGTCATCTGGTCCCCGGAGCAGAACCGCGACCTGCTGCGCAAGGCGCACGCGGCGCTGCCCGAGGGCGGCAGGGTCATGGTGTTCAACGTGATGTCCGGCGACACCGGCGACGGCCCGCTCTACTCGGCGCTGGACAACGCCTACTTCGCCACGCTCACCGCGCCGCGCAGCATGATCTACAGCTGGAGCCACTACGAGCGGTGGATGCGCGAGACGGGGTTCGACGAGGTGCGCAGGCTTCCCGGGGAGACCTGGACCCCGCACGGGGTGATCAGCGGGACCAAGCGGACCCCCGCCGCGAGCTGAGCCGGGGATCCGCGCGAGCTGAGCCGAGGATCCGGACGGGGCGCCCACGCGGGCCCCATCCGGATCCGCGGGCCCTGAGCTCCGAGTCCTGAGTCCTGAGCTCCGACCCCTGAGCTCCGAGTTCCGAGCCCTGAGTCCCGAGTCCCGAGCTCCAAGTCCCGAGCCCTGAGCTCCGAGTTCCGAGTTCTGAGTCCCGGGCCCCGAGTCCCGAGCCGGTCCTGCCGTACAGGAGTCATCGAGATATGAGTGCCGCACGGCGTATCGAGGGAATCCTCGACGAGATCCGCGCCATCGCCCCCGCGTGGCGCCGCGCACTGGACCACACCACCCTGCGCAGGCTGTGGGAACTGACCGCCGAGCTGACCGCGGCGTACCCCGCGGGTGGCGCGCGCTACCGGCACGTCCTCGCGGCGGCCGGGCGGGACGTCGGTGTGCCGCACCGGCGGGTACGCGACCTGGTCGGCGGCCGCACCGTGCTGGTCATCGGGGCCGAGGGACGCATCGGCGGCATGCTGGTCGCCGGGCTGGCGGGCCTGGGGCCGGGCAGGCTGCTGACGGCCGGCCTCTCGCCGGACGCCCCCGTGGACGGCACCGAGCACCGCGTCCTCGACATCCGCGACCGGGAGCGGGTCTCCCGGCTGATCACCGCCGTCCGCCCCGACGTCGTCTTCCACCTGGCCACGCGTCCCGTCACGGGAACGGCCGAACCCGACACCCACGACTCGGTGTGCACCGACGTGCTGGGCACGCGCCACGTCGTGGACGCCTGCGCCGAGGCGCGGGTCGGCGTCCTGGTCGTCGCCTCCGCCGAGGAGTCGCTGCTCCTGTACGCCCACGACGTCCGTTCGGCCAGCAAGCGGGCCATCGAACTGATCGTCGCCGACGCCGCGGCCCGGGGGCGGGTGAACGCCGTCATCGCGCGCCTCGCCCACGTCGCCGACGACTCGCCGCTGCTGCGCCGCTTCCGCCGCTCGTGCCGCGACGGGACGGTGCTGTGGCTGCCGGCGCCGACCCGGCGGTTCCACCTGCAGTCCGCGCGGGAGGCCGCGCAACTGCTGCTGGTGGCGGCGACCGGCGCCCGCGACGGCGCGGCGGCCGTGCACGCCGTCCGAGACCTCGCCCTGCCGGCGACCCCCCTGGACCTTGCGGTCGGGGTGATGAGAGAGGAAGGGGTGACGGCGATGCGCATCGCCGACGACGTTACGGGCAGACCGCCCCAGCACTGCCCGGACCTGACGGGCCAGGCGGGCCTCACCGGGATCAGCCCGCTGTTCAACGCCTTCGAGGCCTCCGGTGCCGAGCGCTCGGTCTCGCCGGACGTCGACGTGGTGGCCTGCCGGTTCCGGCTGCCCGCGGCGGCCGTACGGCAGCTCGACCATCTGGCTAGCCTCTGCCTGGGGACCCGGGAGCACGACATGGCCGACGCGTTCGACCGGTTCGCGCGCACCCTGCTGGAGGCCAACCTGGCGCAGACGCCACGATCCGTCGTACGCCGCGTCGCGCACCTGAGCGAACCCCACCGCCAGCACATGACGGCCACGGACCGCATGGTCAACGACCGCGTCAGGTGGTGGGCGGCGCGATGAGCACCTCCGGACGGAACCGTCTTCCTGGAACGGTCCTGCTGCTGTGCCTGAGCCAGATCGTCGGATCGCTCGGCCTGGCCGCGGGCGCCACCGCGGGCCCCCTGCTCGCCGAACTGATCACCGGATCCGCGGCCTACGGCCCGACGGCGATGGGCGCGCTGGTCACCGGATCGGCGCTGGCCGGTCCCGCCGCGGGCGCGATCATGCGGCGGCTCGGGCGCGTGTGGGGCCCGGCCGCCTGCAACCTCTGCGCGACCGCGGGCGCGGCCGTTGTCGTGTTCTCCGTGAACTGGGGGCTGGCGAGCCTGCTGCTCGGCACCGTGCTCCTGGGCGCGGGCACCACCGGCGTGATGCTCGGCCGCTATCTGGCCACCGACCTCGTCGACGAGCGCCGTGCCCCGCAGGCGATGGGGCTGGCCGTCGCGGCCGTCACCGTCGGCGCGGTCCTCGGTCCCGTGCTGCTCGGACCGACCGGCGCGGTGGCGGAGGCGGCGGGCCTGCCCCCGCAGACGGGGCTGCACCTGCTCGCGGTGGTGGTGTTCCCGCTGGCCTCGCTGATCCTGCTCAGGCTGCGCGGCGGCGGCGGGCCGGAGGCGTCCACGGCGGACACCCCGGCCGCCGGACGCGGGACGGGGCGGCTGCTGCCGCTGCTGGTCCTGGGCACCGGCAACCTCTCCATGGTGGCGATCATGGGCTCCGCGCCGAACCACCTGCAGCACAGCGGGTGGGACCTGCAGGCGGTCGGGATGTTCGCCGCCCTGCACATCGGCGCGATGTTCGCCTTCGCGCCGGTCTCGGCGGCGCTGTGCAGGCGGTTCGGCCCCCGCCCCGTGGCGCTGGCCGCGGCGCTGTGCATGACCGGCTCGCTGGCCTTCGGCGTGCTCGGCGGCGGCGTCGGCTCCGACCTGGCGCTGCTGGCGCTGGTCGGGGTGTCCTGGAACCTGCACCTGGTCAGCGGCAGCATGTGGCTGGTGGAGGTGACGCCGGAAGCGCTGCGCAACCGCGCCGAAGGGCTCGGCGAGCTCGCCATGGGCGCCGCCGCCGCGGCCGGGAGTCTCGTCCTGGCCGGGCCGCTGCTCTCCCTGGGCGGGCTTCCGCTGCTCTGCCTGGCGATGGCCGCGGTCAACGTCGCGACCGCCGTGGCGCTCTCCGCCAGGGCGCGGTCGCGCCGCGCCCCGGCGGCCCCGGACTCGGCCCCGGTCTCCGTGGACTCCTCGAAGCCGTGATCTCATCCGAGGCCGTGACCTCTCTTGAGGCCGTGAACCCTCTCGCGAGGCCTCTCTTGAGGCCGTGAATCCTCTGAGACGGTGAATCCTCGACGTCGCGAGTCCTCGAAGTTGTAATGCCCCGGATGCCCGGATGCCCCGGCGCGTACGGGGAAGGTCACCGTCGGAGAGACCGACACGATTCCATGGAGCCGAATTGAGCGCAGAGTCCGAAGCAGAGTCCGAGTCCGTGATGTCTCCCAGCCACTTCGACGCCCGGATCACCGCGGATCCGGGCTCGGCCTGGCCCGTGGAGCCGGGCCGCTACCGGCTGGTCGCGAGCCGAGCCTGCCCGTTCGCCAGCAGGGCGGTGGTGAGCCGCAGGCTGCTCGGCCTGGAGGACGCGATCTCGCTCGCCCTCGTCGACCCCATCCAGGACGACCGGGGCTGGAACTTCGGCCTCGATCCCGGCGGCAGGGACCCCGTCCTCGGCTACCGCTACCTTAGCGAGGCGTATCTGGCCGCCGACGCGGACTACGACGGCGGGTTCAGCGTGCCCGCGATGGTCGACGTGGCCACCCGGCGCCTGGTGACCAACGACTTCGGCGTGATGACCCTGGACCTGGCGACCCAGTGGACGGCACTCGCCCGCCCCGGCGCCCCGGACCTGTACCCCGAGCCGCTGCGCGCGGAGATCGACGAGCTGAACGAGCTGGTGTTCCGCGACGTCAACGCCGGGGTGTACGAGGCGGGCATGGCCACCTCCCAGGAGGCGTACTCGCGGGCCTACGACGCCCTGTTCGCCCGCCTGGACACGCTGGAGGAGCGGCTGCGGACCCGCCGCTACCTGGTCGGGGACACGATCACCGAGGCCGACATCCGGCTGTTCACCTCGCTGGTGCGCTTCGACGCGGTCTACCACGGGCACTTCCGGTGCAACCGGTCGAAGCTGACGGAGATGCCGGCGCTGTGGGCGTACGCGCGTGACCTGTTCCAGACCCCCGGCTTCGGGGACACGGTCGACTTCGACCACATCAAGCGCCACTACCACCTCGTTCTGGACGAGGGCAATCCCCACCACATCGTGCCCGGCGGCCCCGACCTGTCCGGATGGCTCACCCCGCACGGCCGTGAGGGGCTCGGCGGCAGGCCGTTCGGGGACGGCACCCCGCCGGGGCCGCCGCCCGGCGCGGAGGCCGTGCCGCCCCGGGGACGCGTGGCCTGACGCGACCGTCCCGGCGTCCTCTGATCCGTTCTGTTCCGCGTGACATCCCGTGACCGGTCCTGAGGTTCCGGCCCGTTCTGTTCCGTGTGGTGTCCCGTGGCTGGTCCTGAGGTTTTGGCCTGTTCTTCGCGGTGTCCCGTGGCCGATCCCGAGCTCCCGTTCCCTGATCCGTCCCTGATCCGTCCCGGCTCCGGAGAGGCTGGGGCCGGGACGGATCAGGGTCAAGGTCAGGGGAGGGGAGGGGGAGTGCAGGGTCAGGCTGTGCAGTGCTGACGCAGCAGACGCGCCACCGCGAAGGCCAGCTCGATGGACTGACCGGCGTTCAGCCGCGGATCGCACGCGGTCTCGTACCGGTGCCCGAGGTCGACGTCGAGCACCTCCTCCACCCCGCCGAGGCACTCGGTGACGTCGTCGCCGCTCAGTTCGAGGTGGATGCCGCCGGGGAAGGTGCCCGCGGCCCGGTGCACGGCGAAGAACCCCGCGACCTCGCGGGTGATGTCCGACAGCCGCCTCGTCTTGTATCCGCTCCGCGAGCGGAAGGTGTTGGCGTGCATGGGGTCGCAGGCCCACACCACCGGCCGCCCGGTGGCGCGGATCTCGTCGACCAGCGGCGGGAGCAGGTCGAGCACCCGGTCGGCGCCCAGCCTGCTGATCAGCACCAGCCTGCCGGGCGTGTGGCCGGGGTCCAGCCGCTCGCACAGCAGCCGCAGCTCGGTGGGCGTGACGTCCGGGCCGATCTTCACCCCGACCGGGTTCGCGATCCCGGACAGGTACTCGATGTGCGCGCCGTCCCGTCCCCGGGTCCTGTCGCCCACCCACAGCATGTGGGCGCTGGTGCCGTACCAGGCCCCGGTCTCCTCGTCGGGCCGGGTCAGCGCCTCCTCCCAGCCGGGCAGCAGGGCCTCGTGCGAGGTGTAGAGGTGGTCCTGCGGCGCGCTCCGGTCCGTCCGCTCCCCGCCGCACGCGGCCATGAAACGCAGCGCCCACGCGATGTCGGCCGCGACGTCCTCGTGCTGCCGGGCCGCGGGGTTGCGCCGTACGAACTCCTGGTTCCAGGCGTGCACCTGCTCCAGGTCGGCGAAGCCCTCCTGCAGGAGGGCGCGCAGCACGTTCAGGGTCGCCGACGCGTGGTGGTAGGCGCTGCGCAGCCGCTGGACGTCGGGGGTGCGGGCGGCCGGGGTGGGGGCCGTGTCGTTGACGATGTCGCCCCGGTACACGGGCAGCTCGACGCCGTCGACGATCTCGGTCGGGCTGCTGCGCGGCTTGCCGAACTGCCCGGCGATCCGGCCGACCTTGACCACCGGCAGGCCGGAGCCGTAGGACAGCAGGATCGCCAGCTGCAGGATCAGCCGGAGCTTGCCGCGCACCCCGTTCTCGATGCAGGAGGCGAACCGCTCCGCGCAGTCGCCCGCCTGCAGGAAGAAGGCGCGGCCGTCCGCGACGCGGGCCAGTCCCGCGCGCAGGTCCTCGATCTCGCCGGGCAGTACCAGCGGCGGAAGCTGGGAGATCTCGTCGAGGACGCGGCCCAGCCCGCCGGGGTCGGCCCAGTCGGGTTGCTGGGAGATGGGCAGACCGCGCCAGGAGTCCGGGCGCCAGCCGGCCGGCGGAAGGTGCGCGCCGGTACGGGCAGGCGCCGGGACGGGGGCGGGGGCACCAAGGGTCGGAACATCAATCATCTGCATGCCGCTGACAACTCCTTCACCAGATCTGCGCGATCGCGCCCGCTCCGGGGGGACGCGTCGCGGTCGCCGTTCTCGGCCGCGGGAGGCACGAAGGCCACGGGAGCCACCGGGGCCGGGAAGGCCGGGGTGCTCCCGTCGCGTGCCCGCCTCCACGGCGGGCCGGTCATCCACTCCTCAGGAAGTTCGCCATGAGCCGCTTTCCCATGGGGGTGAGCACGGACTCCGGGTGGAACTGGACGCCGAAGGTCGGGTGCGACCGGTGGCGCAGTCCCATCAGCACGCCGTCGTCGGCCCACGCGGTGGGTACGAGCTCGTCGGGCAGGCTCGCCTGGTCCACCGTCAGCGAGTGGTATCGCGTGGCGGTGAACGGGTTGGGCAGCCCGGCCAGGACGCCCGTGCCGTCGTGCCTGATCGTCGAGGCCTTGCCGTGCATCGGGGCCGTCCGCACCACCTCGGCGCCGTACGCCGCGGCGATGCCCTGGTGGCCCAGGCACACGCCCAGCACCGGCATCTGGCCGGTGAGCGCCCGCGCGGCCGGTGCCGACAGGCCGGCCTCGGTGGGGCTGCAGGGGCCGGGGGAGATCACCAGCATGTCGTGACGGGCCAGCCCGCCGATCGTCGTCTCGTCGTTGCGGAACACCGACACCGCGGCGCCGAGCTCGGCGAGGTAGTGGACCAGGTTGTAGGTGAAGGAGTCGTAGTTGTCGATCACCGCCACCTTGGGGGTCGCGCTCATGTCGTGGCCTCCGTCTCGCGTGTCGCGCCTAGGGGCGCGTTCGTGGGGGTCGCCTCGCGTGCCGCGCCGGGCGGTGCGTTCGCGGCCTCCGTCTCGCGCATCGCGCCGGGCGGAGTGTTCGCGGTCTCTGCCTCGCGCGTCGCGCCGGACCGCGGGGTCGCGGGGGGCGTCTCGCGTGCCGCGCCGGACCGCGTGTCCGCGAGGGTCGCGCTCATGTCGCGGCCTCCGCCTCGCGTACCGCGCTGAACAGCGCGCCGGCCTTGTGCAGGGTCTCCAGGTACTCGGCGGTCGGGTCCGACTCGGCGACGATCCCGGCGCCCGCCTGGACGTACACCGTCTCGTCGGCGATCACCATGGTCCGCAGGCCGATGGCGAGGTCGGCCTTGTCGCCGACGCCGACGAAGCCGATCGCGCCGCCGTACACGCCCCGGCGCTCCGCCTCCAGCTCGGCGATGATCTCCATGGCGCGGATCTTCGGCGCGCCGCTCAGCGTCCCGGCGGGGAAGGCCCAGCGCAGCGCGTCCAGGCAGGTCGCCTCCGGCAGCAGCTCTCCGGCCACCGTCGAGGACAGGTGCATCACGTGCGAGAAGCGCTCGACCTCCATCAGGCGCTCCACGCGCACGGTGCCGGGGGCGCACACCCGGCCGAGGTCGTGCCTGCCCAGGTCCACCAGCATGACGTGCTCGGCGCACTCCTTGGCGTCGCCGCGCAGGTCCCGCTCCATCGCCAGGTCGTCGTTCGGGGTCGCGCCGCGGGGCCGGGAGCCGGCCAGCGGCTTGGTACGGGCGGTGCGGCCGTCGGTGCGCACCAGCAGCTCCGGGGAGGCGCCCACGACGTGGCGTCCCCCGCCGAGGCTCAGGTGGTACATGTACGGCGACGGGTTCACCGCGCGCAGGTGCCGGTACAGGTCCAGCGGGGTGACGCGCAGCGGCCGGGAGAAGCGCTGCGAGAGCACGATCTGGAACGCGTCGCCCGCGGCGATGTACTCGCGCGCCCGCAGGACCCGCCGTTCGAACTCCTCCCGGGTGACGTTGGAGTGCCACCCCTCGCTGTCCGGCGCGGTGCGCGGACGCGGCCGCGCGGCCCGGCCGACGAGCTCGGGGGCCGAGGGCGCGGACCGCAGGCACACGCCCATGCGGTCCAGCCGCTCCACGGCGTCCCCGTAGGACTCCCGGTCGGGCCGGAACAGCGTCAGCATCAGCAGCTTGCGGGTGGCGTGGTCGAACACCACCAGGTCCTCCGCGGTCATGAACGCCGACTCCGGCACCCCGGGCGCCGGGCCGTCGGGAACCGGCAGGCGCTCGAACCGGCTCGCGGCCTCGTAGCCGAGATAGCCGACGACACCGCCGTGGAACGGCGGCGCCCCGGGCACCGGGGCGGCCCGCGTCGTGGCGATCTCGTGCAGCGCGGCCAGCGGGTCGCCCACCGGCGGGTCCAGCAGCCGGGGCCGGTACCCGATGTAGGAGTACCTGCCGATGTCACCGCTGACGGGCACGCTCTCCAGCAGGAATCCGGTGTCGTCGGGGCCGCAGAGCCGGTCGAACACGGTGATCGGGGTCAGCGCGTCGGCCAGGAACTCCCGGTACACCGGGACGACGGCGTGGTCGCGCGCCAGGGCCGCGGCCTCGGCGCAACCGGGTACGGTGTCGAGGTCGAAGGCGGCACGCACGGGTGAAGCGTGTGAAGCGGGTGAAAGGGTCATCAGGGCCTACTCCTCGACAACGCATCGGGTCCGCTCGGGCGCCATGAAGATCCCCTGTTGCCGGGCGGCGGGGATCGGCCCGGTCGCGCGCATGCGGACCGAGGACAGCACCATCGCCAAGATCATGCGCATCTCCGCGCGGGCGTACCCGCGTCCCACGCAGGTGCGCGAACCCCCGCCGAACGCGCCCCACACGTAGGGGTCGACGGAGGCGTCCACGAACCGTTCGGGCCGGAACAGCGACGGGTCCGGGTAGAGGCCCGGGTCGCGCTGCAGCAGGTACGCGCAGTGGACCAGGAACGTCCCCGGCGGCAGCTCGTAGTCGTCGATCCGCATCGGCGAGACGACCATGCGCACCCCGTTGAGCGCCGAGACCGGGTGCAGCCGCAACGCCTCCATGATCGTGGCGTCGAGGTAGTCGAGGCCGCGGAAGTCCTGGGCGCGCACCGGGCGGGAGCGGAAGCGGTCGCCGAGCTCGTGGCCCAGCTCCTCACGCACCCGGTCGTCGTCGAGCACGTGCAGGAACGTCCAGGACAGGGTGTTGGCCGTGGTGGAGAAACCGGTGTACAGCAGGCTGAACACCTCGTCCCGTACCACCTCGTCGGTGAGGGTCCCGTCGCCCTCGGCGGCGTGGCGCAGCAGGGCGGCGAAGACGTCGTCCACGCCCGCCTCCGCGCAGCGGTCCAGGTGGCCGGGCAGGCGCTCGTCGACGAAGGCGCGGACGGCCCGGTCGGCCTCCAGGATCTCCTCGCGCCCGCACTCGGCGTTCTCCATGGGGAGCAGCAGCGCGGCGAGGGCGGCCTTGTCCTCGGCGTCCATCCCGCCGCAGACCACCTCGACGATGATCTCGCTCGTCAGCGCCTGCAACGCGGTGAACAGGTCGAACGGCACCCCTCGCGGCCAGCGCGCCAGGTGCGCGTCGACCGCGTTCGCGGTGATCGAGGCGTAGTCGCGGTTGCCGCTGAAGGCCGGGTGCAGCTGGGCGCGGCGCCTGCGGTGCATGGTGCCGTCGATGTAGCCGACGGACTCCTCCTCGGTGCCGAAGAACACCTTGTTCGCCAGGGCGCCGCTGGTCCGGTCGTCCGAGCCGTACATCACCTTGAGCTGGTCCGGCCGGGTCAGGAACACCCAGTCGCCGCTGTGCTCGACCGCGGTGAGGCCCTCGTTGCCCAGCGCGCCCAGGCGCAGGGTGAACACGTCGCCGTACCGCCGGGCCGTCCGCTCGACGCACCCGAAGGGGTCTCGTTCGAACGCGGCCAGCTGCTCGGCGACCGGCCCGTCCGGGCCGGGGGGAAGCTGTCGTACGGGGGTGGTGGTGGTCAACATCGTCCTCTCACTCCTCTCCGAGCCTGCGCAGGGCCCAGCGGACGTCCTCGACGAACTGGTCGATGACCCCCGCGTCGGTCTGGTGGTGCATGATGCACGCGCGGATCACCTGTCCTTCGTGCGGCAGCTCCGAGGTGGCCACGTAGATGTTGCCCCGGGAGCAGATCAGCTCGCAGGCCCGCTCCGTGAGCCGGGCGGCCTCGGCCGGGTCGTCCGCACACACTCTGAACGCCACCGTGGGCAGGTGCGGCTCTCCCCGCGAGACGATCTCGATCCCGTCCACCCCGGCCAGCCTCCTGGCCAGGTCCTCGGCGAGGTCGAGCTTGTCGTCGAGGCACCGCTCGAAGGCGTCGATGCCGTGCATCTTGATCGGCAGCCACGCGGTCAGGCCGCGGAACTCGCGGGTCAGCTCGGGGCCGTAGTCCATGAAGTCGGGGCGGTCGTCGTCCTGCGACAGTTCCGGAATGTAGGCCGCGTCGGGGATGGCGAACGCCTGCTTGAGCGTGCTCTTGTCCCTCACCAGCAACGCGGAGCTGCCGTGCGGCAGGAACAGCGACTTGTGGGCGTCGACCGCGATCGAGTCGGCCTCCTCGATGCCGTCCAGCAGCACCCGCCCGCGCCGGGTCAGGCGGAAGAAACCGCCGAAGCAGGCGTCGACGTGGAACCAGACGCCGTACTCGCGGCACAGCGCGGCGACGGCCCGCAGGTCGTCCACCGCGCCGGTGTTCGTGGTGCCCGCGGTGGCCACGACGCAGGCGGGCGGCGTGCCGTAGCGCAGGTCCCGCTCGATCATCTCGCGCAGCGCGGCGAGGTCCATGCGGTACGCGCCGTCGGTGGGCACGGACCGGTGTCCTCCGGCGCCGATGCCCGCCAGCCGCTCGGCCTTGGCCACCGAGAAGTGCCCCTGCTCGGAGACGTACACGGTCGCCCGGTGGTGCTGGTGCTCGGGGAGGCGTTCCAGCGCGCACCGCAGCGCCATGAAGTTCGCGATCGACCCGCCCGTGGTCAGGTAGCCGAACGAGCCCTCGCCGTACCCCATCAGCGAGCAGAACCAGTCGATGACGTTGGCCTCCAGCCGGGCGAACCCCGGCGCGGCCGCCCAGGCGCCCGCGAACCGGTTGAGGCTGCGGGCCACGAACTCGCCGACGGCCCCCTGGAACAGCCCGCCCGAGGGCACGTGGGCCATGAACCCGGGGTGGGGGTGCATCATCCCGTCGGGGAGCGCGGAGTCGAAGATCTCGTCGAGCAGGGTGGCGACGGCCGTGCCGTCGCGCGGGGCCCGCTGCTCGGCCCGCGGCGGCTCCGCGGCGGCGACCCGGTACCAGGCGGGGTGGTTGCCCTTGCTCAGGTCCTCGTGGAAGTCCATGAGACGGGACGTCACGACGTCGAGCAGCTCCTTCTGCTGCGCCGGGTCCAGGTGCAGATCCGTCCCCGTCCCCGCTCCACTCTCGGTTTCGGGTCGTTGTTCCGTCCGGGGGGCGGGGACGAGGTGGCCGATCTCCACCGCCCGGTGCCCGTTCAGCGGGGCGGGGCCGGGGTCGGTACGGCCGATCGCCTCCGCGTACGCCGCGATGATCAGCTCCATCTCGTCGGCGGGATCGTGGCGCGAGCACAGCTCGTCGAGCACCGCCCGGTGCCGCTCGTGGCGGGCCACCGCGTCCTGGTAGGGGGTGTCGGTGAACGCCACGGCGTGGTAGAGCGGCACGTACAGCCCGGGGTGCCGCAGGTGCAGCTCCTTCTCCAGCTTCTTGCGGGTCTGGAAGGCGACGTCCCCGCTGCGGTCCTTGAGCTCCGAGGCCATCGCGAGCGACAGGTCGGCGATGGTGTCGCCCGCGGGCCTGCGCCACTCGGTGTAGGCGGGCAGCGTGGCGGCGAGCGCGGCCACGGCGTCGTTCTCGGCCTCGCTCTCGCTCTCGGTCTTGGTGTCGGCGAGGTTGCTGTCGAAGAGGGCGAAGAAGGTGCGCACGTCCTCGAAGCTGCAGTTGATGCCCTGGCCGAAGAACGGCACCAGGGTGTGCGCCGAGTCGCCGATGAGCACGGTCCGGCCGTGGTGGTAGGGGTCGCACCGCACGGTCTTCAGCGGCGCGGGCGACCACTGGAGCACGTCCTCGGCGTACGAGGAGGCCAGGTCCACCACGTCGGGGAAGTGCTCCTCGAACAGCGCGCGCACGTCCTTCCGCGTGCGCACCCGGTCCCACCCGAGCCGCTCGCCGCCCTCGCCGTCGTCCCCTCCGGCCATCGGCATCCACAGGCCCGCCGTGTACGTGCCGTCCACGTTCGGCTGGGCCAGCAACATGAACTCGCCGCGGGGCCAGATGTGCAGCCCGTGCCGGGGGTGGCGCGGGCGCTCCGGGTCGCGCGCCGCGTCCAGCAGCGCGTGGCCGCCGCCGGCGAGAGCGGGGATGTGGATCTCCACGAAGCCGTCCGCGACGTAGTCCTGGGAGATCCGCATCTGCGCCCCGCGCCGGAACATCTCGTGACGGACGATGCTGTTCGCGCCGTCACAGCCGACCAGCAGGTCCGCGCTCGTCCGCACGATCCCCGCCCCGCCGTCCACGAACGTCGCCGACCCCGACGCGGGCTCGACGCCGATGCACTCGAACCCGAAGTTCAGCCGCGCACCGGCCTTCTCGGCCTCGTCGAGCAGCATCTCGTGCAGCAGGCCCCGCGGGATCGACAACAGGTGGTGCAGGTCGGGGTCGGTGCCGTAGGGCTGGCAGGACGTCGTCCCGTCCACGTGGTGGATGACCCGCTGCGGCAGCACGACCCCGTTGCGGTAGAGCATGTCCACGATGTGGGCGTCCAAAGAGGTCAGCCCACGTCTGGTCAGGGTCAGGTTGAAAGAGTGTCCTCGGGCTCCGGTGGCCAGGCGCACGTCCGAGCCACGCTCGTAGAGACTCACCTCGAATGATCGTTTCCGCAGTTCGATCGCCACCAGACAAGCGACCGGTCCGGCGCCGACGATCGTCACCCGCGCATCCCGGGCTGCCAGCATCGCGTCTCCTCCCCGTTCGATGGAGTCCTGTCAAAGCCTGAGATCGACGCTATGAGCGGCATCTCTCGCCGCCCTCTCGCCTTACTCTCCGTACCGGCGCGGAGCGGAACGAGAGACGAACGAGAGCACGACGAGGTAAACGAACAAGAGCACGCCGAGGTGAGCGGCCCGTGGCGTGCGCCGGGCCGCCGTCGCGGGGCACGCGCCGAGAGCGGGGGCTCACCGGGAACGGGCGCTTGCCGGGAACGGTGCTCATCGAGAACCGGGGTCTCATCGAGAGCGGGGCCTGTCGAGAACGGGGGCTCACTGAGAGCGAGGGCTCATTGAGAGCGAGGGCTCATCGAGAACCGGGGTCTCATTGAGAGCGGGGCTTGTCGAAAATATGGGGGCATCGCCCCCATGTCGCCGTTCGCGGTGATCGTCATACTTGACGGCTGTGAACTCCGCGAGCCCGTCCGTCGTCGCGCCGCCCCGGCCCCGGGACGCGGCCCTGTCGGACGCGGTGCGTCCGCTCGTCCGTCAGGCGGTGGAACGGCTGGAAGGTGGGGGCGGGGGCGCCTCGGTCCGGGAACGGTTCGCGGCGGACCTGACGGCCCGGCTCACGGGGATCGCCTCCCGCGTCCTGGTCTTCGAGCTGAACGCGCGGCGGGTACGCGGGGAGCTGCCCGGAGCCACGCCCGCCGAGCGGTTCGCCGCCTTCGTGGGCCGGGTGGGCGGCGAGGAGGGGCTCGCCGAGCTGCTGGGGGAGTACCCCGTCCTCGCCCGCCTGCTGCGCCAGGCCGCCGACCAGGCGGTGGAGGCGGGGCTGGAACTCCTGACGCGTTTCGCGGCGGATCGCGAGCACCTGCGGGAACTCCTGGGGGACGAGCCCGGGGACCTGGTGGAGTTCTCCGCCGCGGGCGACGGCCACCTCGGGGGGCGCGCCGTCTCCGTGGTGACCCTGGCCGGCGGCGCGAAGGTCGTCTACCGGCCGAGACCAGTCCAGGCTTATCTGCGCTTCGCCGAGGTGCTCGGCTGGCTCGACGAACGGCTCCCCGGTCTCGGCCCGCGCGTCCCGCGCGCGGTGCCGCGGGAGGGCTACGGCTGGACCGAGTTCGTGCCCGCCGGGCCGTGCGCGGACGCGGCCGGGGTGGAGCGGTTCTACACGCGCGCGGGCGCGCTGCTCGCCCTGCTGTACGCGCTGAACGCCATCGACGTGCACTACGAGAACCTCGTCGCCTGCGGGGACCGGCCGGTGCTGGTCGACGTCGAGACGCTGTTCCACCCGGCGCTGCCCGCGGAGGGGTCCGCCGACCCGGCGCTGCGCGCCCTGCGGGACTCCGTCCAGCGCGCCGCGCTGCTGCCGAGGATGATGGTCGGCGAGCGGGGCGCGCTGGACGTCTCCGGCCTGGGCGGGGACAAGGGCGGGGCGTACCCGTTCCCGGCCCCCCGGTGGGAGGAGGCCGGGACGGACACGATGCGGCTGGTGCGCGGTGTCGCCCGTTTCGCCGGAGCGGCCAATCGCCCCACGCTGAACGGGGTGGACGCCGACCCGGCCGACCACCTGCCGAGCCTGCTGGCCGGCTTCCGGCGCGCCTACGACGCCATCGCAGGGGGCCGCGACGAGCTGCTGCGCGGGCCGCTGGCGCGGTTCGGCCGGGCCGAGGTCCGCGTGCTGCTCCGGCCCACCCGCTTCTACGGCGAGCTGCTGACCGAGTCGACGCATCCGGACGTGATGCGGTCCACCGCCGACCGGGACGAGGTGTTCGGCCTGCTGGACGCCGTGTCGGCCGGTGACCCCGCGCGGTCGGCCGCGGTGCCGTCCGAGCGGGCCGACCTGTGGGCGGGGGACATCCCGTACTTCAGCGCGTTCCCCGGCGAGCGGGAGATCCGCGACGGCGCGGGCGGGGCACTGCCGTGGCGTCCCGGGGAGAGCGGGCTGGACCTCGTGGCCGCGAAGCTGGCCCGGCTGGGCGCCGCCGACCGGGAGAACCAGGAGTGGATCGTCCAGGCGTCGATGGCCGCCCGCCACCGGGGCGGGCGGCACGCGCCCGGCGAGCCGTCCAGGGCGCCGCTACCGGCCACGGTGCCCCGTCCGGCGGCGCTCCTGGCCGCCGCGCGGGGCATCGCGGACCGCCTGTGCGCGACCGCGCACCGCGACGGCCGTACCGTCAACTGGCTGGGACTGGAGCCGGTGGAGGACGGCCGGTGGACGATCATGCCGCTGGGCGCGGGGCTGTCCAGCGGGTACCTCGGCGTCGCGCTGTTCCTGGCGCAGGCGAGCCGCGCCACCGGGATCTCCCGCTACATGGACTTCGCCCGGATGGCGGTACGGCCCCTGCCGGAGCTGCTGGAGCGGATCGCCGCGCACGAGGCCCTGCTGCGAGCCGTGGGCTGCGGGGGGTTCGGCGGTCTCGGCGGCATCGCGTACGGCCTGTCGCACCTCGGCGTCCTGCTCGGCGACGCCGAGGTGGCGAGCTGGGTGGAGCCCGCCGTGGAGGCGGCGGGCGCGGCGGTCACCGACGAGGCGCCGCTGGATATCCACGACGGCCTGGCCGGGTGCCTGGCCGCGATGCTCGCCGTCCGGCACGGCCCGGGGGCGGCCGCGGCCGGGCGCGTGGCGGCGGCGTGCGCGGAACGCCTGGCGGCCGCGGCGTCCTCGGCACACTCAGCACACTCAGCACCCCCGGCACTTTCGAAGCCCTCGGCGCTCTCAGCGCCCTCCGCAGCCTCAGCGTCCTCGGTGGGGGAGCTGCCGCCGGGTTTCGCCTTCGGCGCCGCGGGCGTGGGGTGGGCGCTCCTCAGGTGGGGGCCGAGCGCGGACGGCGCCCGTCTGCTCACCCGCGCCGCACGGGCGGCGGAGGGCGACACCTGGTGCCACGGCCGGGCGGGAGCGCTCCTGGCCCTGTCCGATGCCGGCCTCCCGAACGACGACGTGGCCCTCTCCGGTGACGACGCCGCCCTCCCGGGTCATGACGCCGCCCTCCCGGGGCATGACGCCGCCCGCCGGGGTCGCGACGCCTTCCCGGGTGACGACGCCCCTCTCCGGAGTGGTAGCGCTTTCCTGGGTGGTGACGCCGCTCTCCGAGGTGGTAGCGCCTTCCCGGGTGACGGTAAAGCCTCGGGTGGTGATGCCCCGGGTGGGGACGCCGTCCTCCCGGGCGATCCGGCGGCGTACCCGGTCTCCGGCGTGCCGCTGGGGGGACACGGCCTGTGCCACGGCGAGGCGGGGCGGCTGGAGACGCTGAGCGCCCTCGCCCGGCGAGGCGACCCCGCGGCGCGGCGGTCGCTGCACCGCCACACCGGCAGGCTGCTGGCCTCGCTGGACACCCACGGAGCGCGGTGCGGTACCCCCCGCCACGCGTCGACCCCGGGCCTGCTGGACGGTCTGGCCGGTATCGGCCACGGTCTGCTCAGGCTGGCCCTTCCCGAGATGACACCGCCGGTGCTGCTGTTGCGGCCGGCCGACGAAGGAGAGACCCATGGACGCTGAGAACCGTTCGACCACCGGGGAGCAGGCCGCGTCGTGGCAGGACCGGCTGGGCGCCCCGGCCGGATCGATCATGATCAGGCTGGCCGGGGTGTCCCCGGTGACCCGCGCGCTGGTGCTGGCCGGCCTGACGACGGGGGCGACGATCGCCTTCGGCTCACCGGACACCGCGGCGCACACGGTGCTCGCCATGGGCGGGGACGAGACCATCGACCCCATCTCCATGAGTGCCCGCTAAATAGCATTTTTCGTGACATGACGGCAGTTAACCTGTCGTCATGTCATTTACCTCCCCCATTCTGGTCGGACGCGAAAGGGAATTCGAGCAGCTCGACCGGCGCCTGGCCGCCGCGCGAGAGGGCCGGGGTGGCGCGGTCTTCCTGCTCGGCGACCCCGGAATAGGCAAGTCCCGCCTTTCTGCGGAGTGCGCGTACCAGGCGTTCGACACGGGGATGACCACGTTACGGGGACGGGGCGGCGGTGCCAGCGCGGACATCCCTTTCAAACCGCTGTGCGAGGCGCTGCTCTCCTACACCAGGACCAAGGAGCCGCCGGACGACCCGGCCCTGATGCCCTACCTTCCGGCGCTCACCACACTGGTCCCCGAGTGGCGCCGGGCGGGGGTCACCGACCATCTGGAGTCGGTGATGGTGCTGGCCGAGGCGGTGCTGCGGCTGCTGGCCGTCATCGGGCGGGACGGCGGCTGCCTGCTCGTCCTGGAGGACCTGCACGACGCGGACGCCGACACGCTCGCCGTCGTCGAGTACCTGGCCGACAACCTCGCCGGGGTGCCCGCCCTCCTGCTGGCCAACACGCGCAGCCACGCTGGGCCGGCCCGGTCCGTCGCCGAGGCCTGCGCCCAGCGGCGGACCGCGGCCCTCGTCGAGCTCGCGCCCCTGCCGCCCGAGCAGCTCGCCCGGCTGACCGCCGCCTGCCTGGAGGTCCCGCCCGAAGACCTGCCCCGGCCGCTTCTCGACCGCCTGGAACGTGACACGGCGGGCGTCCCGTTCGTCGTCGAGGAACTGCTCGCCGCGATGGCCGACGTCGGAGCCCTGGAACGCGACGGGCGGCGGTGGCGGCTGAACGGCGACCCCGCGATCGACGTGCCGACCACGCTGGTGCGCAGCGTCACGCTGCGCGCCGCCCAGCTGAGCCCCGCCGCCCAGGAGTTGCTGCACACGGCTGCGGTCTTCGGCTCCCGCTTCCCGGTCCCGGCGATCCAGGAGGCCACCGGCCTGGCCGGCCGCGAGGTCATGGAGTTCCTGCGCGAGGGGACGGGGGCGCGGCTCGTCACGCCGGACGACTCCGCCGGCGACTGGTACGCCTTCCGCCACGCGCTGACGGCCGAGGCCCTGCGCTCCTCGATGCTCCCCGCCGAGCGGGCGTCGATCGCGCGCCGCGCCGCCGACGCGCTGGAGCGCCTGCACCCCGGGCTGCCCGGCGAGTGGTGCCAGATCGCGGCCACCCTGCGCCTGACCGCCGGGGACACCCCCGGCGCGGCCGGGCTGCTCGCCGGCGCCGGCCGCCGCCTGCTGGACGACGGCGCCGCCGACCTGGCCGTCACGCTACTCGAACGCGCCTACGCCCTGCTCGGGTCCGCTCCCGCCGACCTGCGGGCGGGCGTCCTGCAGGGGTTGCTGCACGCGCTGACCGAGAGCGGGCAGGCCGACCGCGCCTTCGCCCTCGCCAAGGACCTCCCGATCAGCGGCGACCCGGCGATGACCATCTCGCACGAGATGGACCTGCGCACCAAGCTGGCCTGGGTCGCCGCCGAGATCGGCGGCACCGCCGACGGCCTGGCCCACGTCGCGGCGCTCCGCAGGCTCCTCCAGATCAACCCGGACGAGGCCCGTACGGCGGCCATCGACGTGATCGAGGCCCAGCTCATCGTCCCCGACCACGGGGTCCTCCAGCAGAGCCCCCAGCGGATGGCCGCCGCCGAGGCCCTCGTACGGCGGGCCGTGGAGGTCGCCGAACGCGTCCCGCTCCCCGAGGTGGCCTGCCAGGCGTGGGAGCGGATGGCGATGTTCTCCCGGACCCGCGGGTTCGACGAGCCCGACCGGTGCCTGACGCGGGTGGTGTCCATCGCCGACGCCCACGGCCTGAGGCTGTGGAAGCTGCGGGCGATGCTGCGCCTGGCCGGCAACCACGCCCTGCGCACCGGCGAGCGGGAGCCGCTGGAGGAGGTCGACAGGGCGGCGGCCCAGGTGGGCGCGATCAGCCTCGTCCACGCCGCCCGTGCGTCCCTGGTGATGACGAGAGTGCTGCGCGGCGAGTACGGCGAGGCTCACGAGCTCGCCGTCCCGTGCGTGGAGTCCACCATCCGGCTCGGCCACACCGCCTACACCCAGTACCTCCTGCTCGCCCAGGCCACGCTCGCGGCCCACCGGGCCAGGCGCGCCGACATGGAGGACGCGCTGGAGCGGTTCCGCGCGTGGGGCGGCGAGAGCAGCCTGCACATGCCGGTGGTCCACGGTCTGTGCCAGGCGATGTGCGCGCTGCTGGAGGAGGACCGCGACCTGTGCGGCGAGATGCTGACCAGGGCGCGGGAGTGGGAGGACGACAACCCCACCATCTACTACCTCACCGGCAGGTACGGCCTCGGCGTGCTCATGGACGTGCTCGCGGGCCGGGCGGACGCCGCCGGGTGCGACGCCGCGGAGACCACCTCGGCCGCCGAACTGGCCTGGAACCAGACCTTCCTCCACCTGGCCAGGGCCGTACTGCTGGGCCGCGGCGGCGACCCCGAGGGCGCGCTCGCCGCGTTCGGCAGGGCCGCCGAGGCCGCCCGGCCCTTCCCCCTCGCCCACCACCTGGGGCTGCGGCTGGTCGCCGAGGCCGCCCTGGCGGACGGCTGGGGCGAGCCGCTGGTCTGGCTGCGCACCGCCGAGGAGTACTTCCACCGGGCGGGCGTCCCCGCCGTCACCGGGGCCTGCCGGGCCATGCTGCGCGGGGCCGGCGCGGCCGTGGCGCAGCGCCGCACCGGACGGGAACAGGTGCCGAGCGGGCTGCGCGCCCAGGGCGTCAGCGTACGGGAGTACGAGGTGCTCGCCCTGCTCGCCGAGCGGCGCGGCAACGTCGACATCGGCAAGCGGCTGTTCATCTCGCCCCGCACCGTGGAGAAGCACGTCGCGAGCCTGCTGCAGAAAACGGGCCTGCCCGACCGCGCCGCCATGTACGACCACGCGGCCGACCTGCTACGCCCCACCTGACGCGCCCGACACCCCCACGAGGCCCCGGCGTACGAGCACGCGGCCGACGTTTTCACGCCGCCCCGGTGTACGGGCACGCGGCCGAGTCGACGCGTCGCGGTCCCGCCCGATGCGGCCGATGCCCCCATGACCCCTGACGGGCCCGCGCGAATATGGGGGCGGCGCCCGCATGTGACCGGCGCCGCGCGTCGGCAGAGTGCCAGCCATGAGCGGAGACGGAAACACCCCGGGGGCGGCGCCCGAGCTCGGCGCCGCGTGGTGGGCGGGCGGACTGACGCTGGCCGAGCGGCTGGACCGGACCGGCGGAGACCTCCCCGCCGCCCGGTCGCCCGAGTCGGCCGGCGAGACCGCGCGCTGGCGGCTGCGGGAGTGGCAGAACGCTCACGGGCTGCTGGAGAGCGGGCAGTTCGACCGGCGGCTCGCCGCGGCCGGGCTGACCGTCGACGAGCTGGCCGCGCTGCTGGACGAGGAACCCGCCGCGCTGGCCGGCCGTACCGCCCGGCCGGACTGGGCCGTACAGGCCGCGGAATCGATCGCCGCAGCGTCCGCAGCGTCCGCAGCGTCCGCAGCGTCCGCAGCGTCCGCAGCGTCCACGGCGTCCACGGCGTCCGCAGCGTCCACGGCGTCCACCGAGGCGGTCGTCTTCGCGGAAGGGATGCCCGCCGGTGAGGGGTTCGCGGCGATCGTGGCGCCGTTCGGCGAGGACGCGCTGCGGCGCCTGGGCGACGCGCTGGACGCGTGCGGCCCGGCCGTCCGGGCGGACGCCCTGCTCGCGGCCTGGAGCACGGAGCTCCGGCAGCGGCTCGCGGCGCCGGCGTCGCGGACGCTGGTGCTGGAGCTCAACGTCATGCGCGTCTCGGGCCTGCTCGAGGGGGAGACGCCCGAAGAGCGGTTCGCGGACTTCGTCCGGTGGTTCGGGCGCCCCGAGGCGCTCGCCGCGCTGTGCGAGGAGTACCCGGTGCTGGCCCGGCTGCTCGCCCAGACGGCCGACCGGTTCGCGGCCTGCGGGATCGAGATGCTCACCCGCTACGCCGAGGACCGTCCCGGCATCGTACGGAGGCTGCTGGGCGGCATCGACCCCGGCCCGCTGACGGCGGTCGAGGGCGGCGGCGACACCCACCAGGGCGGCCGCGCGGTGAGCGTCCTGACCTTCGAGAGCGGCGCGCGGGTGGTCTACAAGCCGCGCCCGCAGGCCGTCCACCGGCACTTCAACGACGCCCTGGCCTGGCTCGACGAGCGCGTCGCGGGCCTGGACCTCATCCGCCTGACCGTGCTGGACCGCGGCCCGTACGGCTGGGTGGAGTTCGCGCCCCACCTGCCGTGCCGGGACCGGGAGGAGGTCGCCCGCTACTACCACCGGCTCGGCGCGCTGCTCGCGCTGCTGCACGCCCTCGACGGCGCCGACTTCCACTGCGAGAACCTGATCGCCTCCGGGGACCAGCCCGTGCTGGTCGACCTGGAGGCCCTGCTGCACCCGCTGGTGCCCGGGGCGGGGATCGAACGCCTCATGGAGGACCCGGCGGCGCTGGCCCTGGAGTCGTCGGTGAGCCGCAGCGGCCTGCTGCCCGAGCTGATGGTCGGCGAGGGCGGCGTGATCGACCTGTCCGGCATGGGCGGCGACAAGGACGCCGTGCTGCCGATGAAGACGCCGGCCTGGGCCGGGCAGGGCACCGACGAGATGCGGCTGGTCCGCGAACACCTGGCCTTTCCCGGCGTGCGCAACCGTCCCCGCCTGGGCGAGGACGAGGCCGACCCCGCCGAGCACCTCGACGACCTGCTGGCCGGGTTCGGCCGGGGCTACGAGGCCATCGTGGCCGAGGCTCCCGCCCTGGTCCGGCTGCTGACCACGTTCTCCGGCGACGAGGTCCGCGTCGTCCCGCGGGCGACCCTCACGTACGGCAAGCTGATGACGGAGTCCACCCACCCGGACGTGCTCCGCCACGGCCTCGACCGCGACCGCGTGCTGGACCACCTGTGGGCGATCACCCACGGCGACCGCACCCGCGAGCGGCTGATCGCCCACGAGGCGGAGGACCTCTGGGCGGGCGACATCCCGATCTTCACGACCCGGCCCGGCAGCCGCGACCTGTGGAGCTCCGGCGGCGTCCGGATCCCGGACGTCCTGCCCGAGCCCAGCCTGAGCCGCGCCGTCCGCAAGGTCCTCTGCATGGGCCGGGAGGACCGCGCCCGCCAGGAGTGGATCATCCGGGCCTCCATGGTCACCCGGGACCGCTCCGGCCTCGCCGCCCTCGCCGCCGGCACGCCGCCCCCCACCCCCGTCCCCGCCTCAGCTGCCGTCTCGCTGGAGGAAGCCCGACCGATCGCCCCCGCCCCCGCCCCTGCCCCCGTCTCCGCTCCCGCGGCCGTCCCGCCGGACGAGGCCCGGCTGGCCGTCCCCGCCTCCGCGAACGTTCTGCCGGATGAAGCCCGGCTGATCACCCCCGCTTCTGCGGCCGTCCCACCGGACGAGGCCCGGCTGATCGTCTCCCCCTCCCCGGCCGTCTCTCTGGACGAGGCCCAGCTGATCGCCCCCGGCTCCGCGGCCGTCCCCCTGGACGAGGCCCGGCTGATCGCCGCCGCCCGGGACGTCGCCGACCTCATCGACCGCCAGACCTGTTCCTCCGGGCCCGGCGGGCGCGTCAACTGGCTCGGGCTGGAGCTGATCGACGAGAAGTACTGGAGGTCGCAGCCGCTGAGCTGGGACCTGTACGGCGGCTACCCCGGCGTGGCGCTCTTCCTGGCGCAGTGCGCCGCCGTCACCGGTGAGGAACGGTACGCCGACCTGGCACGGCGCGCGGTCGTCCCGCTCGCGAGGCTGGCCGACGACCCGCCGGAGGAGGGCGTCATGGGCGCCTTCACCGGCCTCGGCGGAGTCGCGTACACCCTGACCCACCTGGCCGTCCTGCTGGACGACCCGGTACTGGCGCGGCCGGTCGAGGACCTGGCCGAGGCGTGCGCGAAGGCGGCCGGTCAGGACGAGGCGCTGGACGTCATCCTCGGCGGCGCCGGAACCCTGGCCACGATGCTCGCGATCCACCGGGCCAACGGGTCACCCGCGGCCTGGCGCGCCGCGGAGGCGTGCGCCGAACGCCTGCTGGCCACCGCGGTCCCCACCGGGACCGGAGTGGCCTGGCACACGCCCATGAGCGAGGACCGGCCGCTGACCGGCTTCTCCCACGGCGCCGGCGGCATCGGCTGGGCGCTGCGCCGCTACGCCGAGGCGGGCGGCGACCCGCGCGCCCGCGACACCGCCCTGGCCGCCTTCGCCTACGAGAGCGAGCACTACCGGCCGGACCTGCGGGGCTGGCCCGACTACCGGCGGGGACAGGGCGGCGACGACATGCTCCACGCCTGGTGCCACGGATCACCCGGCATCGGCCTGTCGCGCGCCGACGGCCCGGCGTCCGAGCGCCTCGACCGTGACCCCGACAGACACCCCGACCAGCACCCCGACCGGGACCTCGGCCAGCACCTCGGCCAGCACCTCGGCCGGAACCTCGGCCGGGACTCCGACAGACACCCCGACCGGGACCTTGACCGTGACCCCGACTGGAACCCCGACCGGCACCTCGACCGTGACCCCGACAGGCACCTCGACCGGGACCTCGGCCGCGCGCTCGACGCCGAGCTGGCGCGCGGGCCGATGGCCAACCACAGCCTCTGCCACGGCGAGCTGGGCAACCTCGAACTGCTCCTCCAGCTGCGCCACCGGCCGGAGGCGGCGGAGCTGCTGGCGGCCCGCACCGCGTACCTCCTCGACGACCTGGCCCGCCGAGGCCCCCGCTGCGGCGCGCCCGGCGCCGCCCCCACCCCCGGCCTGATGAACGGGCTGGCCGGCATCGGGTACGGCCTGCTCCGGCTCGCCAGGCCCGACCGCGTCCCGTCCGTGCTGCTGCTCGACGCGCCCGCCGGGCCCGGCCAAGTCCCGTCCGTGCCGCTGCTCGACGCGCCCGCCGGAGGTGAGCGCTGATGGGCAGGGTCCCGCTGCGGCACCAGCTCACCTCCACCGAGTGCGCCGCGGCCTGCCTGGCCATGATCGCCAGCTTCCACGGCCGGGACACCCGGGTCGCCGAATGCCGGGAGACGCTCGGCATCGGGCGCGACGGCGTGTCCGCCGCCCACCTGATCGCCGCCGCCCCCCGCATGGGCCTGCACGCGCGGAGCGAGCGGATGAAGCGCCTCGGACCCGTCGACCGGCCGGCCATCGCCTACCTGGCCGACCACCACTTCGTCGTCGTGGAGAAGGTCGGCGCGCGGCGCGTCCGCCTGGCCGACCCGGCCGGCGGCCGCCAGTGGCAGAGTCGCGACGACTTCGACCGGCGCTTCGGCGGCGTGCTCATCCACGTCTCGCCCGGCCCCGACTTCGTCCGGCGGCGCACTCCCATGCGGGAGTGGCTGATGCTCCGCTACCTGCGCGACTTCGTGGCGATGCCCGGCAGCCGGGGCCTGCTCGCCGCCGTGCTGGCCTGCGCGACCGTGCTGAAACTGCTCGCCCTGGTGCTGCCGCTCGCCACCCAGCAGGTCGTCGACAGCTTCGCCCCCGACCGGCGGACGGACATCCTGCCGCTCTTCGCCGCGGTGGTGTTCGGCACCACCGTGCTGGCCGGGCTGACGACCCTGCTGAGAGAGCTGGCGGTGCTCGCCTTACGCGTCCGCGCCGAGGCGACGCTGGGGCGGCAGCTCATCCGCCACATGCTGCGGCTGCCGCTGTCGTTCTTCATCCAGCGCCGCAGGGGAGACCTGCTCGCCCGGCTCGGCAGCGTCTCCACCACGCGCGAGACCGTCACGCAACGGCTGCTGATCCTCGTGCTGGACGCCGCGCTCCTGGTGGGCTACCTGATCGGCCTCGCCGTCCTCGCCCCCGGCTACGTGCCCGTCGTCCTCGCCCTGGGCGCCGCCCACGTGCTGCTGGTGGTACGGGTCTCCTCCCGGGTCGCGGCCGTCTACCAGCGGGAACTGTCGGCCAAGGCCGAGGAGCAGAGCTACCTCACCGAGACCCTGGAGGCCGTGGTCCCGGTCAAGGCCAACGGCGTCGAGGGGCGGGCCGAGCAGCACTGGGCGGGGCTGTTCGACACCTACCGCGGTGCCCTGGTCGTCCGCGGCCGGATCACCGCCGGGCTGGAGTCCTTCCACCAGGCCCTCACCGTCGCCGCCCCGCTGCTCCTGCTGCTGACCGGGCTCGCGCTCGTCCTGAACGGCGGCATGACGATCGGCACCGCGCTCGCCGCCAGCACCGTCGCCCTCGCCGTGCTCGCCCCCCTCCAGGGGCTCGCCAGCGCGGGCCAGAGCTACCCGATGCTGCGCAGCCAGATCGAGCGGGTCTACGACATCGTCGACGCGGACGAGGAGCCCACCGGCGCCGTACGCCTGCCCGCGCACGCCGCCAGCGGCATCGAGGTCGAGGGGCTGGTCTTCCACTACCAGGCCGACGCCCCGCCGGTGCTCAGGGACCTCACCTTCACCGTCCCGCCCGGTACCAAGCTCGGCATCGTCGGCCGTACCGGCTCCGGCAAGAGCACCGTCGCCCTGCTGGTCCTCGGCCTGCTGCGCCCCACCGCCGGCGCGGTGCGCCACGACGGGCACGGGCTGGACGACCTCGACGTCCACGACCTGCGCTCCCGCTGCGGGGCCGTCCTGCAGGACCTCAACCTGTTCAACGGCACGATCATGGACAACCTCACCCTCGGCCGCGAGGACGCCACCGAGGAGGAGGTGGTGCGCGCCGCCCGTATCGCCGGGCTGCACGACGACGTGGAGGCCATGCCCATGAGGTACGGCACCCTCGTCGGCGAGGCCGGCGCCGCGCTCTCGGCCGGGCAGCGCCAGCGGGTCGCCCTGGCCCGCGCCCTCGTCCACAGGCCTCGCCTGCTCATCCTGGACGAGGCCACCAGCCACCTCGACCCCGAGACCGAACGCCGCGTCGACGCGGCGCTGTCCGGGCTGGAGGTCACGCGGATCGTCATCTCACATCGGCTGAGCGCGATCCGCGACGCCCACGGGATCCTCGTGCTCGACCGCGGCCGCGTCGTCGAGCGGGGCACGCACGAGGACCTCATCGCACGAGAGGGGACCTACCGAGAGCTGTTCGCGCACGACGCGGCGTCCCGGCAGCGCGCCGGGGCCCTGAACGCGTGAGGCGCGCCCGGTCCCACGGACCGATTCCGAACCACGAAACCCCGATCAAGAAGGAGGACACGGCATGTCCGGCAACGAGCTGATCCGTCAGTGGAAGAACCCGCAGGCCCGCGTGGCCGACCTGGCCCACCCGGCCGGGGACATCGCCCTGGACGACGCCCGCGTCGTCGGCGGGCGCGAGCCGCGCACCGAGTACGCCATCTCCTACGGCTGCTGCCCCACCGGCATGTGGTGCGACGGCTCCTGAGCCGCCCCACCGCGAAGGGCCCCCGGCCCACCTCCGCGCCGTTCCGGCCGGAGCTTCCCGAAGTATCGAATCTCACCAAGGAGTCATGGAATGTCTGACAACGAGCTGATCCGTCAGTGGAAGAACCCGCAGGCCCGCACCGCCGACCTGGCCCACCCGGCCGGGGACATCGCCCTGGACGACGCCCGCGTCGTCGGCGGGCGCGAGCCGCGGACCGAGTACGCCATCTCCTACGGCTGCTGCCCCACCGGCATCTTCTGCTGATCACCGTTAGCCCACACCGAGGAGTCATGTGATGTCCGACAACGAGCTGATCCGTCAGTGGAAGAACCCGCAGGCCCGCACCGCGGACCTGGCCCACCCCGCAGGGGAGATCAGCCTGGACGAGCTGGTCGGCGGACGCGAGCCCGCCACCGAGGGGCTCACCTCCTGGGGCTGCTGCCGCACCGGTTCCTACTGCTGAACCGATCTCGACCGACCCCAACCGACCCCAACCGATCTCGGCCAATCTCGGCCAATCTCGATAAGGAGACATGGAATGTCTGACAACGAGCTGATCCGTCAGTGGAAGAACCCGCAGGCCCGCACCGCGGACCTGGCCCACCCCGCCGGGGAGATCAACCTGGACGAGCTGGTCGGCGGCCGTGAGCCGCGGACGGAGCACTTCATCAGCATCGGCTGCTGCGGCACCAGCACGCTCTCCTGCCCGGTGTAGTCCCGCCCGGCACCGGTACCCGGCCGGCGTACGGGCCGGACCGAGACCGGCCGGACGCGAGCGGCGGCACATCGCGGGCGCGGCCGGGGCCGGGGCCGTAGTCGGAAACGCTGGAAACGAGTGACGCCTGGGTCCCGTACGCGGGGCCCAGGCGTCACCGTCACAGCCGGGCGGGCCCCCTCGCGCCGGACCGCGGAACGCCGGCCCGCGCGCGGGTGGCGGTGGCCGGAGGCGCGGCCGGTTCGTCCACGGCACCGGGAGCCGAAGCGCCAGCCCGGGGTGAGGAAGTCCACGGCTCCGGGAGCCGAAGGGTCAGCCCGGGGTGAGGAAGTCCTCGGCTCCGGGAGCCGAAGGGTCAGCCCGGGGTGAGGAAGTCCTCGGCTCCGGGAGCCGAAGGGTCAGCCCGGGGTGAGGAAGTGGCCGTCGGTCCTGACGGCCTCGCCGGTGGTGTTGGTGTTGGCGGCCGAGCACAGATAGACGATCATGCGTGCGGCGTCGTCGGGGTGGCTGACGCGCTTGGTCGCGGCGGCCTCGCCCGCCTTGTCGAGCAGGTGCTGCGGCATGGCCTTGTCAGCGGGGGTGAAGCCCGGCATGACGACGTTGGTGAGGATCCCGGCGGCAGCGAGTTCCCTGGACATCACCCGGGTCAGGCCGTGCAGTCCCGCCTTGGCGGCCACGTAGGAGACGTTGCCGGGGAAGCCGTCCTCGACCAGCCCGGTGGAGACGTTGACGACGCGGCCCCATCCGTTCGCCCGCATGTCGGCCAGCACGGCGCGGGCGAGCAGGTAGGGGCCGACCAGGTTCGCGGTCACCGACGTGGTGAACCGCTCGGGCGGCGCGGTCTCGAACAGCTCGCCGGGCTCCGGCCAGTCCGGCCAGCGGACGGCGTTGTTGACAAGGACGTCGATCGGCCCGAGCCGGTCGCGGGCGTGCGCGACCGCCGCCTCCAGCGAGTCGGGGCGGCCGAGGTCGAGCCGCCAGGCGATCGCCCGGGCCCCGCGCTGCCCGGCCATGGCGACGGTCTCCTCCGCGGCCCGGAGGTTGGTGTGGTAGCCGACGGCGACGTGCGCCTTCTCCTCGGCGAACGCCAGCGCGGTGGCCCTGCCGATGGCCGTGCTCGCGCCGGTCACCAGGACGACTTTTCCTGCGAGTCCGAGTTCCATGTGTTCTCCCCGTGGGTGCCGGTCAGGTGAGGTTGTCGCGGACGGTGTGCAGCAGCCGGATAAGTCGCGCGGCGTCGGCCTCGCCGAGCCCGGCGCTCGCCCGGCTCTCCACCCGCGCCCACGCGGCCACGACGGCGTCGACCACGGACTCGCCGCGTTCGGTCAGCCGCAACCGGGTCACCCGGCGGTCACCGGGGTCCGGGGCGCGCTCGACGAACCCGGCCCGCTCCATGCGGGTGATCGCCTTGGCGATGGTGGGCTGCTCGATGCCGATGCGCTGGACGAGGTCCGCCTGGGTGGTCCCGGGATTGTGGTGGAGGTCGACGACGAGAAGCTCCTGGCCCAGGTGCAGGCCGAGCTCGGCCATCCGGCGCTGCATCTCGGCGCGGTGCGCCCTGGTGACCTCGGCGAGGGCGTAGCCGATCGGCCCCTGCTCGGCCGCGACCTGCCGCCCGGCGGTCACGCCGGCACCGCCGGCCGGTCGTCCGCGACGCGGGCGAGGACGCGCCGCCACAGCCGGGTGATGTCGCCTCGCGCCTCCTCCTCGGTCAGGACTCCGTCGGCGTCGATGTGACGGTGGGCGAAGCCGACCGCCACGTCGAAGTCGGAGAGCACCTCGGCGCCGGCCCGCCGCAGCATGTCGCCGAGCTGTAACTGGGCGAAGACCCCGCCGAACCGGTTGGGTGACGCGCTCATCAGCACCACCGGCCTGCCCGCCAGCGGGCGCGGGGGCGCGAGGATCGACAGCCAGTCGACGAGGTCCTTCAGCTGCCCCGGGATGCCGCGGCTCAGCTCCGGCGTCACGAGCAGCAGCACGTCGGCCGCCGCCACGCGCTCGCGCAGGGCGGCGACCGCCTCGGGAAAGGGACGGCCGCGGGTGGCGTCCAGGCGGGGGATCCGGGCGTGGTCGTCCCACACCTCCACCCGCAACGGTGCCTCCGCCAACCGCTGCGCGGCCCGGAGGAGCGACCGGTTGTGCGATCCCTCCCGGGTGCTCCCGCAGATCGCCAGTACGTCAACTATTTCCATAGTCGGCTATCTTATAGTCGGCTATGTAAATGACACAACCTACGGCGACCCAGGGGAGACAAGACCGATGCCCGGGTCTCCGATCCGAGACCCGGGCATCGCTTCGCCGTGAGGCGGCTACCAGGGAAGGCCCCGCGACCCGAGGCCGGTCGCTCCGGGGAACGGCCCGAGGCAGGGCCCGGACCGGTCGCTCCGAGGAACGGGCCCGAGGCCGTGCCGAGGCCGGTCGCTCCGGGGAACGTCAGCCCATGTGCGGGTAACGGTGGTCGGCCGGGGGGACAGAGGTCTCCTTCACGGGCTTGCGCGAAGATGGCTCAGGTTGGCGAGATGCCCCTGAGCCGGGATGGCCTGGCCTTTCATTCGAAGTGCATGCACGCTGCATGCTAAAATGCAGGCATGGGAACTATGCAGATTCGGGATGTCCCCGCTGAGACCGAGTTGACGCTGAAGGCGAGGGCTGAGCGTGAGGGCAAGTCGTTGACGGCGTACGTGCGCGACCTGTTGAACGAGGAGGCCTCGACTCCGACGCTGGACGAGGTGATGGCCAAGATCGCTACTGATGAGCCGGTGCCGTACGACCCCGACTTCGTCCGCGAGACGATGCGTGAGGGGCACCGGTGAGCCTGGTCGTCGATGCCTCCATCGTCTTTCGCCTCCTGGCCAACGTGAAAGGCGACGACCTTCTCCGCCAGCGGCTGGCTCGCAAGGTGCACGCCCCGGCGTTGATCGACGTGGAGATCGCTTCGGTGGTGCGCGGACATGTGATCACCAGCAAGCCGGAGGTGCGCATCTCCCCGGCGCGGGCCCAGGTCATGCTGGAGCGCTATGCCCAGCTCAAGATCGTCCGGCATCCGATGCTGCCCCTGCAGTCCCGGGTACTGGAACTGCGACACAACCTCACCGCCTACGACGGCATGTACGTGGCCCTCGCCGAGCTGCTGGGCGTGCCGCTGCTCACCGACGACGCCAAGTTCGCCGGCTCGACCGGGCACCGGGCGGAGATCCACCGCTACCCGCCACCACTGGTGTAGATCCTCCCGTAGTCCGTTGACATTCGAATGCCTCGGGGTCATCGGCGATGTTCGCCAGCCCCGCCTGTCTGAGGCGCACAAGCGTCACTCCCTTTGTCGTGCGTCCGAAAACGCCCCTACTTGGACGAAGCACGACCAACCGTTACGCGTATCGCTCCGGTTTCGAAGAAAGGCGCCGACCCGCGCTGTCGGCCCCATCAACGGGCGGGATGAGCGGCACCGTGGTCGAAAACACCGATGCCCGGGCCTCTGACTCGAGACCCGGGCATCGCTTTGCCGCGAGGCGGTTACTCGGGGAAGCCCAGCGACGTGAGGCCGGGCTGCTGCCAGCCGGACTGCGGGACGTCACCCCTGTATGGTCCCTTGACAATCGGCGGCACGAAGGTCTCCTTGATGGTCCTGGCGCTCACCCAGCGGGTCAGGTTGAGGATCGACCCGGCCTTGTCGTTGGTCCCCGACGAGCGGCCCCCGCCGAAGGGCTGCTGGCCGACGACCGCGCCGGTCGGCTTGTCGTTGACGTAGAAGTTTCCCGCCGCGAAGCGCAGCCGCTCCGACGCCGAGGTGATCGCGTAGCGGTCCCTGGCGATGAACGAGCCGGTCAGCGCGTACGGCGAGACGCCCTCCATCTGGTCCAGGACCGTGTCGAAGTCCGCGTCGTCGTAGACGTGCACGCCGAGGATCGGCCCGAAGTACTCCTTGACGAAGATCTCGTCGGTCGGGTCGGACGACACCAGGACGGTCGGCCGCACGAAGTAGCCGGTCGAGTCGTCGTACGAGCCGGTCAGCACGTCGATCGAGTCGAGCGAGCGGGCCCGGTCGATCGCCGCCTTGTGCTTGGCGAACGCCCGCTCGTCGATGACCGCGCCCATGAAGGCCGACAGGTCCGCGGCCACGTCCCCGACGGTGAGCGACTCGGCGGTGCCCACGAGCTCGTCGCGGATCACCGACCAGACCGAGCGCGGCACGTACGCGCGGGAGGCGGCCGAGCACTTCTGCCCCTGGTACTCGAACGCGCCGCGGACCAGCGCGGTGGTGAGCACGGCGGGGTCGGCCGAGGGGTGGGCGAGCACGAAGTCCTTGCCGCCGGTCTCGCCGACCAGGCGCGGGTAGGAGCGGTACGAGGCGATGTTGGCGCCGACCGTCGACCACAGGTGCTGGAAGGTCGGCGTGGAGCCGGTGAAGTGGATGGCCGCCAGCTCCGGGTGGGTCGTCGCGACCTCGGAGACGGCCGCGCCGTTGCCGGTCACCATGTTGATGACGCCCGGTGGCAGCCCCGCCTCCTCCAGCAGGCGCATGGTGAAGTGCGCGGAGAACTGCTGGGTGGGGGAGGGCTTCCAGACGACGACGTTGCCCATCAGGGCCGGCGCCGACGGCAGGTTCGCGGCGATGGCGGTGAAGTTGAACGGCGTGATCGCCAGGACGAAGCCCTCCAGCGGCCGGTACTCCATCCGGTTCCACACGCCGGGCGAGGAGACCGGCTGGTCGCTGAGCAGCCGCCGCGCGAAGTCCACGTTGAAGCGCAGGAAGTCGATCAGCTCGCAGGCGGCGTCGATCTCCGCCTGCTGGGCGGACTTGGACTGGCCCAGGATCGTCGCGCCGTTCAGCGTCTGCCGGTAGGGGCCGGAGAGCAGGTCGGCGGCCCGCAGGAAGATCGCGGCCCGCTCGTCGAACGGCGTCGCGCGCCACGCGGGCGCCGCCTCCAGCGCCGCGTCGATCGCCGAGCGCACGTCGCCGGCGTTCGCGTCCGCCATCCGGCCCAGCACCGAGGCGTGGTTGTGCGGCTGCACCACGTCGATCGGGGCGCCGCCGCCCATCCGCCGCTCGCCGCCGATCGTCATCGTCAGGTCGAGCTGGGCCCCGGCCAGCTCCTTGACGCGGTTCTCCAGCGCCGTGCGCTCGGCGCTGCCGGGCGCGTAACCGAGCACCGGCTCGTTGGACGGGGCGGGAACGGTGGAGATGGCATCCATCACTTGCCTCCAAGGGCACGAAGAAAGAAGGCGATGTTCGCCGGGCGCTCGGCCAGCCGGCGCATGAAGTAGCCGTACCAGTCGTCTCCGTACGGGATGTAGACGCGCACGGTGTGACCCGCCCCCACCAGGGCCTGCTGCTTGTCGGCCCTGATCCCGTAGAGCATCTGGTACTCGTACTCGCCCCGGGACCTGGCGAACCGGTCGGCGAGCGTCTCGGTGATCGCGATCAGCCGGTCGTCGTGCGTCGCCACCATCGGGTAGCCCGCGCCCGACATGAGGACGCGCAGGCAGCGCACGTAGGCCTTGTCGACCTCGCTCTTGTTCTGGTGCGCCACCGAGGCGGGCTCGGCGTAGGCGCCCTTGACCAGGCGCACCCGCGAGCCCTCGTACGCCAGGTCGCGGCAGTCGGCCTCGCTGCGGAAGAGGTAGGACTGCACGGCGACGCCGGTGGAGGGGAAGTCCGCGCGCAGCGCCCGCAGGATCGCGAGCGTCGAGTCGACCGTGGTGTGGTCCTCCATGTCGAGGGTCACGCTCGCCCCCGAGGCGGTGGCCGCCTCGCAGATCTGCAGCGCGTTCTCCAGGGCGATCTTGTCGCCGTCGGCACCGAGCGCCTGGCCGACCGCGGAGAGCTTCACCGACACCTCGGCCCGGTCCCCGAGCCCCAGCCCGTCCAGCGCGGCGAGCAGCGTGACGTACGCCCCGGCCGTCTGGGTGGCGGCGGCGGAGTTACGCGTCTCCTCGCCCAGGTGGTCGACGGTGACGGCGAGACCGGCGGCGGCGAGCCCGCGGATCGCCTCGACCGCCTCCCCGGGCGTCTCACCGGCGACGAAGCGATCGACGACCTTGCGCGTCAGCGGCACGCCGGAGACCGCGCGCCGCACGAGCGGCAACCGGGATGCGCCGAGAAGGAGAGAACCGAGCATGCTTCCACCCTAAAACCTCGGCTCGCCCGGCCGTCATGTGCATCTGCCACGACCGACGGGCGGGACGTTCATACATATGTACGACAATGGTGAGGTGCTGCAGGAGACGGTAGACGAGATCGCCGCCAGGCTGGGCGCCTCGGCCACCCTGGAGGACCGGGCCTTCCAGCTCCTGGCCTACGCCGCGCAGAGCGGCGACATCGACGTGGTGCGCCAGGAGTCGATCCTGCGGCGCCGCGCGACGGACCAGGTGCGGGCCTACTTCGAGGGATACGGCATCGCCGTGGCCCGCGGCCCCGTCCGCATCCCCGCCGACGCCGACCTGGGCGTGCTCGCCCGGGTGTGCGTGCCGCTGCGACACCACGAGGTGACCTACGGCTACCTGTGGCTCCTCGACGACGGCACGCTCGGCGACGACGCCCTCGCCTCGGCCGGCGACCTGGTCTCCCGGGCCGCCACCGCCCTCGCCCAGGAGGCCCGCAGCCGCCAGGACCTGGGCGCGAACCTGCGGGAGCTGTTCTCCCCCGACGCCGAGGAGCGCTCCCGGGCGCTGTCGAGGCTGGACGACGTGCGCGGCCCGGTGACGGCGATCGCCGCCCGCACCTCCACGGACCGGGTCGCCGCCCTCTGGACGCTCCCGCGCGCCGTGCTCGCCGACCCCGCGTTCCCGGTGCGGGGCGAGCCGCTGGCCGCCCTCCTGGTCCCGGCGGGCCAGGCGGAGGAGCTGGCCGGCCGGATCCAGGGCATGTACGCGACGGTGGTGGGCGTCGGCGCCCCCAGGGACGAGCCCGCGCAGGCCTGGCGGAGCTGGCGGGAGGCCGTGCACGCGCTCGGCGTCGCCGGCCGGGTGCCCGCGCTGGCCCCCGTCGCCACCTGGCCGGGGCTGGGCGTCTACCGGCTGCTCGCCCGGATGTCCCCGGCGGGGCTGCGGGAGCTGGCCGAGGAGGTCGCCGGGCTGGCCGAGGACCCGGAGCTGGCCAGGACCGTGGAGGGCTACCTCGACCACGCCGGTCACGTCCAGGAGGCCGCCGCCGCGCTCGGCGTGCACCGCCAGACGCTCTACTACCGGCTGGCCAAGGCGGAACGGCTCACCGGCAGGAACCTGGCCGACGGCGAGGACCGCCTGCTGATCCACCTCGCCCTCAAGGCCGCTCACCTGCTCTGACCTGCCCCGACCCACCCGCTCCGGTCAGACGGCCCGGCCCGGACGGCGGCCCGGCGGATCTTCACCTGGCCGGTCCACCTCACCGGCCCACCTCACCTCCGGGGCCGCCCTCCTGCCCCGACCCACCGGCCCCGGTCAGGCGGCCCCGGCTCGGACGAGGGCTCGACGAGGGCTCGACGAGGACTCACACGGGAGCCCGGTAGACCTTCACCCAGTCCACGTACATGCTCACCGTCGGGGGAGTGGAGCGGTTGCGGCACGGCGACCACTCGTTGCACGTCACGTCGTTCTGGAGCGTGAGGTGCATGGAGCGGCTCCTCGGCACGTTGGGCCCCCGGTAGTCCCACACCTTCCTGCCGTCCAGCCAGAACGTGAGCCGCCCGGGCAGCCAGTCGACCGCGACCGTGTGCCACCGGGTGAAGTCGGCCCGCATCTGCCGCTGGGCCTGGGGCCGGTCGCCGCGGTGCACGAAGATCCCGCCCGACCTGCGGGCCGGGTCGATGATCTCGGCGAAGTCGACCTCCGCGTACTCGCCGCCGCCCTGGTCGGACGGCCAGAGCAGGGCGACCGGGGTGTAGCCCGCGCCGCGCTCGGCCCGCAGCCGCACCTCCCAGCGCCCGTACCGCTGCGCGCTCCGGGTCGCGATGCCTCCCGACAGGTCCCTGCCGCCGTAGAAGCCACCCTTGAGCCGCAGCGCGCCGCCGCCCACGCTCGTGGCCCGCCCGGTGCGCGGGTTGGTCTCGGCGCCGGGGGAGTGGTAGACGACCCACCTGCGGCCGTCGACGCGGGTGCCGTTGAAGTTCTCCACCAGGACCGGGGCGCCCCACCCGGGCGCGGCGGACGGGCCCGCCGCCGCGGACGCGCCCGGCGCGGTCAGCGAGGAGAACGCGAGGGAGGCGGCCAGGACGCCCAGGAACGTGCCACGAATCGACATGGGGACATCAAAGCAACGATCGCACTCCAGTAACAGGGGTATCCCGTTTTCGCATACGTCCCAGGGGTTCGGGGGGTGCCGCGCCCCGTCCGGCTGTGCCACGATGCCGCCCATGGACGACGTTGACGCCGTACGGCGGGCGCTGGCCCGGCTGGTCGAGTCCGGCGAGCTCCGCGCCGAGCAGGTGGAGCCGGTCGCCCTCGCCGTCGGCGAGGCGCTGCGCGAGCCGGGAGCGGCGGAGCGGGTCAGGTGGAGCGAGATCCTCGCGTACGTCGGCGGGGGGCTCGTCCTGGCCGGCGCCGCGGCCTTCGTCGCCCTGGGCTGGGACCGGATGACCGAGCCGGCGAGAATCACGGTCCTCGCCGTGGTCACGTTCCTCCTGCTCGCGGTGGCCGTGGGGCTCGGCGCGGCGGCCCGGTCGGCGACCGGCAGGACGGCGGCCGTGCAGGGCAGGGTCGCCGCCACGCTCGCCGCGCTGGGATCGGGCACCGCGGCCCTGTGCGCCGGGGTGGCGGTCGACCGCCAGGAGGTGCTCGTCGCCGGAGTGGCCGGGCTGGTGGTCGCGGTGACGGCCTACGTGCTGCTGCCCACCGCGATCGGCCTGCTGGCCGGTGGCGGGTTCGCCCTGGTCGCGCTGACCGGCCTGATGGACGCCTCCGCGGACGAGGGGCCGGGCTGGGGCCTCGCCTACGTCGCGCTGGGCGCGCTCATCCTGGCGGCCGCCCTGGCCGGGTTCCTCGTCCCGCGCGACCTGGGGCTCGGCATGGGAGCCGCCATCGCGATCTTCGGCGGCCAGTGGCCCGTCCTGTGGGACGGAGGCGCCTGGGGATACTGGCTCACCGCGCTGATCGCACTGGCCTGCCTGGCGCTGTACGGGCGGTGGCGCACCTGGGTCCTGATCGTCAGCGGCGTGGCCGGGCTGACGCTCGCCGTCCCCGAGGCCGTCTGGGACTGGACGGACGGGGCCGTGGGCGGCGCGGTCATCCTGGTCCTGGCCGGGGCCGTCCTGCTCGCCGCCAGCGGCCTCGGCGTCGTCCTGCACCGCCGCGCGACCCGGCCGTAGACGTCACGCGACCCGGTCGCAGGCGTCACGCGACCCGGTCATAGACGTCACGTGAGCCGGTCCGTAGACGTCAGGCGAGCCGATCGCGGCGCCCGTACGACCCGGCCGCAGGCGTCGTACGGGCCGGTCCGTAGACGTCACGCCGGCCGGTCGCGGGGCTCGCGCGAACCGGTCGCGGGCCCCCGTACCACCGGGTCTCGGGCATCGGAGGAGCCGGGCCGCGGGCGTCGCGCGCCCCGGCCGGTCGTAGACGTAGGCGTCGTCACACGCCCCGCACACACGAAGACCGGGGGCCCTTTTCCGGGCCCCCGGTCTCGGGGTGTGTTCCGCGCGGACCGCGGTGTCCGGCCGGCGCGGCCGGGTGCGTTCAGCGGGCGGAGCCGGACAGCGCGGTCTCGTAGACGTGGACGAGCTCCTGGCTGATCCGCTCCCACGAGTAGCGGGACCGGGCGCGGTCGGCGCCGGCGAAGCCGAGCGCGGTGCGGCGGGTCGGGTCGGCGAGCAGCTCGCGGGTGAGGCGGGAGGTCTGCGCCGGGCGGTCGGCGGGCACCAGCAGGCCGGTCACCCCGTCGACCACGGAGTCGAGGTGGGCGCCCACCGCGGAGGCGATGACGGGGACGCCGCAGGCCATGGCCTCCAGCGCCACGACGCCCGCCGGGGCCTCCCTGGGCAGCGAGACGACCACGTCGGCGCTGCGCATCAGCTTGGCGATCGAGGCGTGCGGGACGTGGCCGAGGACGGTGATCCGGTCGTCGACGCCGATCTCCTTGGCCAGCAGCATCATGCGGTGCGCGTCGGCGTCGTGCTCCAGGTCCACGGACGCGGGGCCACCGGCGATGATCAGCTCGGCCTCGGGGATGCCCTCCAGCGCGCGGATCGCGGTGTGAACACCCTTGTCGGCGGAGAGCGGGCCGACGTGCAGCAGGCGGGGCCGGGTGCCGCGCGCGGCGGCCGGGCCCTGGCGGCGGAACCGCTCGACGTCGACGCCGCACGGGATGACCGAGATGTTGCGGCGCGGCACGCCCAGCCGGATCAGCGAGCTCTCCTCGTCGCCGCACCCGGCGATCACCGCGCTGGCCCGGCGCCCGATGGCCCGCTGCAGCCGGACCTTCTTGGCGTCGCGGGAGTTCTCGGTGCTGAACGTCTGGGTGAACGGCACGTTCAGGCCGTTCGCCCCGGCGATGGCGGCCAGCCCGCCGGTCCAGGAGTGCGCGTGGATGACGTCCGGGCGGTCCTGCCCCCAGCGGTGCATCAGCTGGTCGCCCAGGTCGGACAGGTAGGGAAGGACGCTGTCCTCGGGAAGGTTCTGCGCGGGCCCTGCGGTCAGGTTCTCCAGCGTGACGCCCTGCGACACGCGGACCTTGGCCTTCTCCGAGTCGGAGTTCCTCCGACTGTAGATCGTGACCTTGTGCTCGCGGCCGAGCTCACGGGCCACTGCCATCAGGTGAGCGCGCTGGGCGGCGAGGTCGGACTCGTCCTGGGTGGAGGAGAGAGCCTCGGAGGAGACGAATGCAATGTTCACGGCACACCTCTGGGAGGAGATTAGGCATGGAAAGCCTGTGATTCCTTCAGGGGTGCCTGCGTCTTAGGCACACGTCTGTATGGGGTCAACCATACCCCGATCTCCGCCAAAGCCAAACCCTTGGCGCGGAGTCGAGGTTCTCAATAAGACCTGCTCTGCCGAGACTCCTCGGCCCTGGCACTCGGGACGTGCAGCTGGATCACGCATCCGCCCTGGTCGTTGTGGATGTCGAGGCGGTCGCACAGCTGCCGGGCGATCCACAGGCCGTCGCCGGGACCGGCCACGGAACCCGGGGGGAGGAACCCGGCGACCGGATCGGCGACCCGCCCGCCCCGGCGGTCGACGTGACAGGTGATCGCGCCCAGCCGCTCCCACATCCGCACCGTCACGGGCGTCCCCAGCAGGGCGGCCACCTCGTAGGCGGCGACCGAGAGCAGCTTCGCGCGGTCGTGGCTCAGCCCCATGAAGGACGCGTGGCCGGTGACGAACATCCGCAGGGCGTGCAGCGTCTCCACGCGCGCGGAGGTCGCGTCGCCCGGCGGTTCGAGGGGCGGGAAGGAGTCGCACTCTCCGATGAAGCCCGCCGGATCGGCGTACTCGGGGCAGGAGGTCATCGAGACGCCGTCCTCGGAGAGGGTGGGGTGGGTGCGCCGCGCGGCCGCCACCACCGCCGGATCCGCCGTCCGCTCGTCGTACGGGCAGATCATCCACACGTTGGTGGCGCGCAGCAGCAGGTTCAGGCCCGACTCCATGCGCTGCCAGGCTCGCGTGTCGGCGGGCGCGCGCCCGGCCCAGACCGGCTCGGCGAGGATCCGCACGTGCCCGCCGCGCGGGGCCTCGGGCCCGCGCCGCTGCCAGTAGCGGTGGAAGGCGGTGGCGCGTTCCACCGTACGGCGGCCCAGGAACGCGGTCTCCGCGTAGTCGACCAGGCGGCCGTCCCTGCCCAGGGCGTCCCCGAGGAGCTCCAGGTTGGCCGAGGTGGTCGCGACCATCACCGGGTCGCCCTTGGCCAGCCCGTCCCGGACGAACGGCAGCGCCATCGCGAGGAAGCGCCCGTCGGAGCCGTACACCGCGGCCTGGTGGATGGCGGTCATGCGGGACCGCCCCCGCGCGGGCCCGGCGCCGCGTCCCGGCCGGTCGTCCCGATCGGGGCGTGGGCGCGCAAGGCGGCCGGTCGCGCCCCCGGGCGCCCTCCGGCCCCGGCCGGACCGGTGCGGGAAGAGTGGGGAGGCTCGATCCGGCCCGAAGGGGACCGATCCCGAAGCGATCTCATTCTTCGCACCACTCCGTCGAACACGGGTACCGCCGGGTGCGGTCCCTCGTCGCTCGGTGAGACCGGTGGGTCACCCCGAGTCAACCAAGCTATACGACACGGAGGGCGAGTATCACGATCTCATCCCAAACTCTCCCGCCGGAGAAGGCGTGCCGGTCCTCCTCCACGGTCTTGACGATCTCGGCGGGGGACTGCGCCACGCAGCGCGCCAGCACGTCCGCCAGCCTGGTCTCGCCGTAGGACTCGCCCAGCTCGTTCTGCGAGGCCACCAGGCCGTCGGAGTAGAAGACCAGGGTCTGGCCCGAGGTCAGCGTGAGCTCCTCGGTGAACATCTCCGCCTCGGGCGCGATGCCCAGCGGGACGCCGCCCCCCGCGGTGAACCGCACCCCGCCGTCGGGCCGCAGCAGCGCGGCGGGGTGGTGCCCCGCGCTGGCCAGCCTGATCTTGCGCGCCTTGACGAACCCGGTCACCGCCATCACGAACATGCCGTTGTGCTGGGCGGTCAGCGCCTGGTTCAGCTTGCGCATCACCTCACCGGGGTCGGTCTCCCAGACGCTGAGCACGCGCAGGCCGTTGCGCACCATGGCGCTGACCGACGCGGCCTCCTCGCCCTTGCCCGCGGCGCCCCCGAGGGCGAACCCCCACCCCTCGCCGGAGCGGAAGACGTCGTAGAACTCGGCGCCGACCGGGCTTGAGCCCGCGTTGTAGATCGCCGCCGCCTCGAACCCCGGGATGTCCGGCAGGCTCCGGGGCACCACGCTGGTACGCAGCGCGTCGGCCGCCCGCGAGCGGGTCTGGAAGCTGCGCCGCGCGCGCAGCGCGAGCCCCAGGTGGGCGCCGATCTCCTCCATCAGCCCGAGGTCGGCCAGCGAGAACGGCTCGCGGTCGCGCAGCCGCACCAGGGTCAGCGAGCCCAGCACGCCGTTCTCGCCGCCGATCGGCACGATCAGCACCGAGGCGGCGCCCATCACCCGCAGCAGCGGCGGGCCGCCGGGGACGTCGCCGAGCAGCGCGTCGTCCTCCAGCATCTCGTGCACCACGCCCGAACCGCCGGTCAGCACGTGCGCGAGGGCCGGCGCGGTCAGCGGGTTCATCCCCTCGGCGAGGCGGACCAGCTGGGTCACCGGCTTGTCGCTCGGGCCGAGCACGCAGGCCCGTCTGGGCATGCCGTCGCGGACCACGTCGGCGATCACCCAGTCGGCCCACTCGGCGGCCAGCAGCCGGGAGGCCCTGGTGACGGTCACCGGCTGGCGCAGGCTCTCCTCGTCGAGCAGCAGGCGGGTCATCCTGGACAGCAGCTCCTGGCGGCGCGCCGCGGCCATGACCAGGGTGGCGTCCGAGCGGTCGGCCGGGCCGTGGGGCGGCCCCGCCACCTGCGCCTCCAGCGGCAGGATCATGACCGCGACCATCTCCTGCGGCTCGCCCGGCATCGTGAGCCGGGTGACGGCCAGCTGCACCGTGTGCGCGCGGCCCTGGTGGGCGAGCCGCGTCTGCAGGGTCGCGGTCTGGCCGCCCTGCTGGACCGCCGTCAGGTGCGAGCGGAACGCCGCCCGCCGGGAGACGTCGACGAACAGCGGGAACGAGCGGCCGATCAGGTATCCAGCGGGGCTGCCTAGCATCCGGGAGGTCTCGGCGCTGATCCGCCGCACCACCCCCGAGGCGTCCAGCACCACCACCGGGATGGGGAACGTACGGAAAACCTGCCGCAGTAGCTTGAGCTCCCGCTGCGACCCGCTCTCCCGCTCGCCCGACCGTTTGGGCGCCTTGCGCAGCTCGCGCACCGAGGCGTCCAGCAGCTCGCGGGCGGTGTCGAGCTCCGCGAGCGCCGCGTCGAGTGTGGACCGGGGGTCGGCGGGGTAGGCGGACTTCGCCTCGCGCAGGGAGGAGACCCTGGCGGTCAGCGCGGTCAGCGCCTGCTCCAGGGTCTGAAGGCCAATGGCGTCGGTCAATGCTCGTCCTCGTCAGGGGCCGGAATGGGCTGGTCCCGTCGTAGACGGTACGCCACCCGGTGGGCCGGATCGATGCGCGGTCGGATAGTGGTTAAGTTAGCGACACAGGTAAGGGGAGTCGCGAGATGGACATGGTCACCCCCGTCCTCGCCCGGGACCTCGCGGTCCTCGGCCGGGTCAGCGAGGAAACGTCGAGCGAGAGCGTGCTGCGCGGCCTCACCGCCACCCTCGCGGGCGGCGTGCCCGGTTGCGCGGGCGGCTCCGCCGAGCTCTGGCGCCAGGAACGGATGGTCGTCTCAGCTTCCCACAGCGAACTCATCGTGCTCCTCGACAGCGAGGAGGAAATCGGCGAGGGCCCCTCGTCCGAGGCCCGCGCCACCGGGCGCCACGTGATCCTCCAGGACGTCCTGCGGGAGGCCCGCTGGCCCTCGTACACCGCGATGGCCGTCCGCTGCGGGGTCCGCTCGGTCCTGGCGATGCCCATCGTCATCGAGCACGCCGTCCTGGTCCTCGGCATGTACGGGGTGCGCCCCGGCGTCTTCGCGGCCAGGAACGTCCCGCCGCTGGCGGAGATGCTCGCCGAGCAGGTGGGGGTGGCCCTCGCCAACATGTGGGACTACGACGAGGTCCGCACCGACGCGGCCCAGATGCAGGAGGCCCTCGCCGGCCGGGCGATCATCGACCAGGCCAAGGGCATCATCATGAAGTCCAGCGGCTGCTCGGCCGAGGCCGCCTTCGACGAGCTGCGCCGCATCTCGCAGCACCACCAGGTGAAGGTCGCGGACCTGGCCAAGCTGCTGGTCGAGGAGCACCAGCGCAACCGCGAGGCGAAGAAGGAGGACTGAGTCCTCTCTTCAGGCCTTCTCAGGCCCTCTCAAGCGCTCCGGGCCCTTCTGTGGCCGCCGCCTTCGGCGTACCGGTCCTTCGCCGGAGGGCCACCGCCCACGCCTCGACAACCGGCTCCTCGGCGAGGCCTCCCGCTCCTGACGATCGCCCCGCCGGCCGCCCTGACCGCCCCGGATCGGTGTCCGGGGCGGTCTTCGGAGGGTTCCCGGCCGGCCGGGGCGATCGGCCGCTACCCGAAGGCGGCGATCGCGTCGTCGATCGTGTCGTACAGGGGCAGCCGCTGCGCCAGACCTGTGATCCACATCACCTTGGTCTTGGCGTACTCCACGCCGATGAGGGCGAACTTGGCGCCCGCGGTGGTGCTGACCTGCCAGTGGTGGACGATGAGCCCCAGCGCGCGCGAGTCCATGAAGGTCACCCCGCTCAGGTCCAGCGCCATGTCGAGACCGTGCTCGCCGGTCTCCGCCGCCAGGTAGTCGGCGAACTGATCCCTCGTCGTCGCGTCCAGCAGACCCGTCACCCGGATCACGTTGATCCCACTGACGAGCGCCGACGTGAGAGTCAGGGCTGCCGATCTCTCGCCGTTATCCGACACCGTCACTCAGGGCCTCCTCGTGCCATTCGATTAGCAACCTTACTGTTACCTGGGGGCGAGTAATACTCCAGGATTCCGGGCAATAATGGAACCAGAGGTCCAGCAGAGGGCCTCGCCTCGAAAAATTGGTCGAGGCGATGCCGTCTGCCCGGATGTTGCTTCCGTGGTCGGCTCGCCCGACAGTAATACCAGGGAGCAGCAATGTCTGTTCAGGCACTCGCAATCACCGACATGACCGCTGAGGACCTCCTCGCCGAGATGTCCCTGCCTGAGATCTCCGAATACCGCGCCGAGCGTCTGCGTGAGCGCATCGTCGAGATGCACCGCCACCTCGCCATGGAGATCGCCCGCCGCTACCGCTACCGCGGCGAGCCGCTGGAGGACCTCCTGCAGGCCGCGTACGTGGGGCTGATGAAGGCCATCAACGGCTTCGACCCGACCCTCGGGCACCCCTTCCGCGGCTACGCCGTGGTCACCATGACCGGTGAGGTCAAGCGCCACTTCCGCGACCGCACCTGGGCCATCCGCGTCCCCCGCGTCTACCAGGAGCGCCGGGCCGAGCTGAACCGCCTGGTCTCCGACCTCAGCCAGGACCTCGGCCGCGCCCCCACGGTCGCCGAGCTGGCCGTGAAGATGAAGATCTCGGAAGAGGACGTCCTCCTCACCCTCGACGCCTCCGCCGCCTACAGCGCCCTCTCGCTGGACGCCCCGCTCGGCGCCGACGACGACGCCGCCGCGCTGGGCGACGTGATCCCCGACGAGGACGACGCGCTGGGCACCCTCGTGGACCGCGAGGCGGTCAAGCCGCTGATCGACAAGCTCCCGGACCGGGAGAAGAACATCCTCCTGCTGCGTTTCTTCGGCAACATGACCCAGGCCGAGATAGCGGCCGAATTCGGGATCTCCCAGATGCACGTCTCCCGTATCCTGCGGAAGGTGCTTGACCAGCTCCGTGAGGAACTTGTCGCCGAATGCTGAATACACCGCTCGTTACAGGGCACCCAAGTCGGCGACAACGGACGTGGCGTAAGGTGCGTTTGAATGGATCCCGGATGCTGAGGACAACGGCGGACTGGGACAGGGGAGGCGGATCTCGGGTGAACGAGGACGGTGTTCGTCCCGCCCGCTTCACGGCGAGTGGCGGCCGTTCCCCGATGATCCCGGCCGGAGCCGCTGTCGCCGAACTCGCCTTCTGTCTCCCCGACCTCCCCGACGTGCGCGACTTCGCCTCCGCCCAGGCGGTGCGGAGCGGCATGTCCCAGGAGGGCCTCGCCGACTTCCTGGTGGCGCTGAACGAGGTGGCCACCAACGCGGTCACCCACGGTCACACCACCGCCAAGGCCGTGCTGCGGATGTGGACGGTCGGCCGGACCCTCGTCGTGGAGATCCACGACGAGGGCCGGTGGGACCCGGGCCCCAACCCGGGGGAGACGCCCCCCGGGCCGCACGCGACCAGCGGCATGGGCCTGTGGGTGGCCCGGATGGTCAGCTCCGACATCAAATTCGAGACCGGGGCCTCGGGAACGTTCATCACCATGTCGTTCAAGGTCTGATTTCTCTCCGGGTTCCGCCCGGAGGCCCCGTACAGGGATCGCGGGCGGCGCTACGTGGCCACGTACGCCGCCCCCCGACCTTCCCCCTCTTCCCTTCCCACTGCTCCACCTTCGCCGGCGCGAGGCGCGTACCACCGCCTTCGACGCCGGTTTTGTCATGCCGGGGACTCCCGCCGGAGACGCCGGGGCGGCACCGTGGAGGTCCCCGCGTGCCCTTCGACCGCTTGCCCCGGGACTCCTTGGCGGGGCGGCTCCTTGGCTCGGCCCACCCGGTTTCCTGGCCCTTGATCCGTCTGGTCGCGGCCGGTGGCCTGCCCGGCTCTCCGACCCAGCTCGTACGGTCCAGGCCTCCGCGGGGCGGGCTTGTGCCGCTGTGGAGGGCTGATCATGCGATGTCCATGAGTACAGGGCTTCGTGGATGTCTCAGGAGAGGCGGATACCGCGGTGTGCGTACCACCTCCACGACGGGCGGACCTGGCAGGTGTGCGTGCCTTCGGTCAGGCGGTTCGTGCGGGTGGATACGTCCTCGTATGGGGGTTGAGTGCCGATTCCTCCGGAGGGCTCCGGGGGTCCTCCAGGGGCTCATGGGCGGTCCCAGGGGGCTCCTTATAGGCAGGTCTTTCAGAGGCTCATGAGCGGTCTTTCAGGGGCTCAGGGCGGGGCGGGCGAACGGGAAGGGGCCCGTCCGTGTGGACGGGCCCCTTCCCGTTTCAACAGGTTCCCGAGGACGGGCTCCCCTGTGGGGGCCGCCTCAGGAAGGTCTAGCGCCTACGGCGCCAGCCGCCCCCGCCACCGGTGGTGGTCCGCGGGCCGGCCGAGCCGATCCCGGCCTGGTGCAGTGCGAGGAGCAGGAGTCCGAGAAGCAGGAAACCGGTTCCGGTGAGCGGGCCGAGCCTGGTGTTGATCAGGTCGAGCAGGAATCCGAGGCCGAAGACGACGGCGGCGGCGATTGCGAGCATGGTTACCTCGTTCCAGCGGAGATGTTCAGGAGCTGTTCCAGAGTCGCCCGGTAGTCGCGCAGGGCGGTCCGGAGGTCTTCGGTGTCGTTCTTCTCGGTGTCCTTCCAGCGCCCCTGGAGCTCGGTGGCCCGGGTCTCCAGCGCGTTCCGCAGGGAGCTCGTGACCTCGTCGAGCAGGGAGTCGGCCCGCTCGACCGCGTCACGCGGGTCGTCCACGAAACCGGCCTGGACCTCCTGCCAGCGCCGCCGTACGTCGTCGGCGTCCTGGTCGAACAGGGCTCCGGCGGTGGCGGGCGCGGTGGCGGCGGGCGTCTGGTCGGTCTGCGCGGGCGTGAAGCCCGTACCCTCGTCCGTCACGTCGTCCGGCCGGTCCGCGGTGTTCTCGGGGAAACCGGGGGTCACCGGGGAGTCCGTGCCGGTCGCCGGGGCGTCGTGCGCGGCGGTGCCGGTCACCGGCGTGGCCGGGGTGACCGGGGTCGCGGCGGAGGTCTGGGCGTGGGCGAACGGGCTGTCGTTCCGGTAGTCCCTGTCGTTCCTGCCGTCGTCGTCGAGATCACCCGGCACGTCGTTCCTGCCGTCGTCGAACGAGGTGCCCGTGCCGGCGGTGGTGGTACGCCGGTCGTCGTCCGGTTCGACGACGAGGACGTCGTCGCGGTCGCCGATCAGCGGGTCGCGCGTACCGGTGTCCGGGTCGAGGGGCGAGGTGTCCGTGCGGTCGGTGTCACCGTGGCGCGGCTCCTGGAACTCGGGAGCCACGTCCTGGTCGTGCTTCGGCGCGTTCAGGTCGTCCTCGTCGAACTTGCGTACCGTCCGGGAGTCGTCCTCGTCCGCCTTGTGGACCAGTCGGTCCTTGTCCGGGTTGAATCGGTCGTTCATGTCGGTCACCGTCCTTGGGTGTCGCGTCGGGAGGCTCGCTCGGCGTCGTCGTCGGCGGTCTCGGGCTCGGTGGAATCCGCCCGGGGGACGTCCCGGTCGGCGGGAGCCGTGGCACCCGTCCGTCCGGGGTCCCCGTCGACGGTCTCGACCCGCCGGGAGGCCCGGCTGTCGTCGGCCGAGCTGCCGGGAGCCTCCAGCAGTTCCTCGAACAGGGCGCGGTAGTGAACCATGGCCTGCCGGAGTTCCTCGGTGGAGGCCTCCTTGTGGGCGGCCCGGGTGCTGATCTCGTGAGCCTGCCGATAGTGGTCGAGGGTGCGGCCGTGCGCGACCGACAGGTCGGAGAGCCGCTGCTCGAAGTCCTCGGTCGGGTAGCCCCGCTCCGCCATCACCGAGGTGACCAGGTGGTCGGCCTCCGTCACCGCGAAGCCGGGAGCGTCCACGAAACGCTCCTGGACCTCCATCCACTTCTTCGTGTAGATCTCGCGCGTCCCGGCGTCCAGGGCGCGGATGTCGAGGGAGCTGAAGCGCTGCTCGCGAGCGATGAGCTCCTGCTCGGCATCGCGCCTGTTGTCACGCTCCTGCACGGTACGTTCGTATTCGGGGCCGAAGCGGTCGCGAAGTCGGTGTCGGCGCTGCTGCTGCAGCACGAAATAGCCGACCGCGACGATCGCCGCCACCGCGACCACGACGACGGCCACCCAGATCACGGTGGACATGTCTGCCTCCGGTTGTGTAGGCGCTTGTACCCGTGCGCTGCCCTGGGGTCAAGGCTCGAAACCGGTTGCCGACATCTCTGGCGTGCCATTATTCGATCTGGATTTAACGTTTTACCGGGACTTGTCGGGTACTGACTATCCCTTTACCAAGCCCCCGATCGCGGCCCTTGAGCCCGCACTCGTCCCTCGGGCCCGTACTCGTTCCACCGGGCCCGCACCCGCGCCTGTTCCCCGCACCCGCTTCTCGTCGCTCACCCTTCCGCGCTCATTCCTAGGCATGATCCTCTTCCTAGGCATGATCCTCGGCGGCGTCGTAGACCTCACGGATCCACGCTCGTGCTCACCCTTCCGCGTGATCCCCGGCGGAGTCGGATACCTCGGCGGCGTCGACGGCCTTCCGGGCCTCGTTCAGCATCCTCTCGGCCAGCCAGTCCCCGGGAGAGGCGGGAACCTCCAGGAACCCCCTGCCGGGCTCGTACGAGATGTCCATGCCGGAGGCGACCAGCCGTCCGGCCCAGCGCAGCGCCGTGTTCAGCTTCTCGGCGGGGATCGCCCGCCCCTGCGCCACGGACGAGAGGTTCCGCAGGTTCGTCGCGGGCCCGGACTGGTTGTGCGCGCGGTCCAGCTTCCACGGGATGGCCCGCGAGTGATCGAGCATCGGCTTCGAGAGCCCGGCCGCCCGTTTCGCCTGCAAGATCCCGGACTCGCTCACCCCGAACCGCGCGGCCAGCTCCGCGTTCGACAACCCCTGCCCGGCCAGTCGCCGCAGCTCCTCCTGGTCGATCAACGCCTTACGCCCCACGTGCCCTCGCCCTTCGCGCGATCGCCTGCCCTCGCGGGCGTCGCCGTGTGCGAAGCCCCCTCGATCTGCGCTAAGGTTATGACGTCCCGCCCGAGAGGGCGCAGGACAACCGGGACGTAGCGCAGCTTGGTAGCGCACTTGACTGGGGGTCAAGGGGTCGCAGGTTCAAATCCTGTCGTCCCGACCAGGTTCTAGCTGGTCGGCAGGGGTTTCGGAGTCTCTCCGGAGCCCCTTTCTCGATCTTCGGGAGCCAAACGGGGAGCCACTGGGTCACGCGGACCGGCTCTGCCTCTTCAGGATCTTGTCCATGGCCTGGGCGCCCTTGGTGAGCGCGGGCCTGATCTCATGACGGTAGATCGTCTCGGTCACGTGCGTGCTGACGTGGCCCACGAGATCGCTGATGTCCTCCACCGGCACGTCGTGTGCGCTCAGGATGGACACGAAACTGTGGCGGAGTTCGCGAGGCGTCCAGTCCTCGCCGAGCCCTGCCAAAACGTCTACTCCAACGTCCCAGGGGCAAGGGGCCAATTTAGGGAGTCAACGCCTTCAAACCGGTTCCGACGGCTTCCGACCTCCACGGAAGTTTTCCCAGGTAGAAGGCTCTCTGTCCAACGCCTTCAGATTGTTCCAAACCCCCGACTTGTGGCTGAGGGCAAAGGTTGCAGGTTCAAACTCCGGCATAACCCTGGAGGACATCGCGCGACTCGTCGGCCACAGCGGGACGCCGTGACGGAGGCGGTCTACCGGAAGCAGATCCGTCCGGTTCTGCTCGGCGGGGCGGAGGCGATGGGCCGGATCTTCACGTGACGGGAGTCGTAGTCACTCAGAACGAAGAAAGGGCGCCCCCTTTTGGGAGACACCCGCCCGACCAGCTAAAACCTGGTCGGGACGACAGGATTTGAACCTGCGACCCCTTGACCCCCAGTCAAGTGCGCTACCAAGCTGCGCTACGTCCCGGTTGTCCTACGCCCTTGCGGGCGGGACGTCATGACCTTAGCGCAGATCGAGGGGGCTTCGCAGGCAGTCCAATGTCCTTCACGATCTTCCGGAACGCCCGCTGCACGTGATGGAAGTTCAGGGGGAGTGCCGACGGAAGAACTGGTCAGGTACGGCATCGCATCTTTGGGAAGGTGCGATGCCGTACCGGCTTTTAGGGGCGACGCCGGTGTCCTCGCAAGGAGACCGTCGGGGTTGGATCACCAGCAGGGCGTCACTGTGGACGGTGATCGCCAGTGAGTCGGCCGCCGTGAACTCGTAGTACGAAGCGATGGAGTAGACGGACGGTTTCTCACAGTGGTGGTTCCTCAGTAGCGGTTCGAGGTTGGTGACGTCCGCCCGCAGCAGGCCCGCCCGCGTCTGCGGGTTCCGCCTTTTCGCGGTCCTCCCATGACATCGCCCATACACGTGCTCGCACAGGAGGCTGTAGGGGAGACTGGGGGGACGGCAGGTCTCCCATGTCTCCCCCAGGGCGCGGTGATGGACGAGATTCCGGGTTGGGCGCTGAGGTTGCGCGCCGAGCGACGCGAGCGGCTGTGGTCGCAACGGCAGATGGCACGAGCACTCACCGAGGCGGCCGATGAGAGCACTCGCGCTCACCTGCCGACCCGCGAGTCCCTGATCCGCATGATCAAGGACTGGGAGAAGGGCAGGCACCAGCCCAAAGACCCCTACCGGATGCTGTACTGCCGGGTGTTCGATCTCCCCGAGGCCGAGCTGTTCGACCTGACGAACCAGACGGCCCGCAAGTCACCGGCCCAGGTGCTCGCCGCGATCATGCCCGAAGGCGATCCCCTGTCTCGCCTTCCCGCCGGGGCAGGGCGAAGGGTCGGGATGGGCACCGTGCAGGATCTGGCGGCACGGGTTCACAGTCTGCGGCTCGCCGATGACGTCATCGCCGGAAGCGACCTGATCCGGCCCGCCTTCCGCGAGCTTGACGCGGCGGTACGGCTCTACCGGTGCGGCACTCACACCGAGGAGGCAGGCCGGGCGCTGCTGGTCAACATCGGCGAACTGGCACAGATCGTCGGATGGATCGCCAGCGACGCTGGCCAGCACGACCAGGCCGCCCAGACCTACCAACTGGGTATCAGCGCCGCCTGCGAAGCCGGAGACGGCTCCCTGGAGGCCAACCTTCTCGGCTCCCTGGCCTACCAGATCGCCAACGTCGGCGACGCGCAGGAAAGCGTGGCACTGACGCGTGCCGCACTGGACGCGGCCGGACGGCACGCCTCACCGCGTATCCGCGCGTTGACCTGGGATCGCCTCGCCTGGGCGCACGCTCGCGCCGGAGAGGCCCAGCCCGCCATCAGAGCACTGGGCGAGGCGAGCGCCGCCCTGGCGAGCACGGCCGGAGCCGACGAACCGTCGTACCTGTACTGGGTCAGCTCCGACGAGCTCCAGATCATGGAAGCCCGCGCCTACACCGAGCTGCGCCGCCCGCTGCGCGCCGTCCCTCTGCTCACCGAGGTTCTGACACGCTACGACGCCACCCATGTTCGAGAACTCGCGCTGTACCTGTCGTGGCTCTCCGTCGCCCTCGCCGACGCCAACGAGCCCGAGGAGGCGGCGCACACGGCGGCGCGGATGCTGGACATGTCCGCCGACCTCAGCAGCGACCGCACCACCCAGCGCGCCCGCGTGGTCCTGGCACGGCTCAAGCCCTACGCCGACGTTCCCGAGGTACGAGAGCTACTGACCCGCTACCCCATGAGTGCCTGAGTGGGCTAGGTGTTCTCGCCGAGTCTGGCTCGGGCCGAGGCCACCACATCGGGGTGGGGATCCTCAGCGAGAACTCGTAAGACAGTCTCCGGCGTCGTGGGCCATATGGCCAGACGCCACCGCACCTCGACCGACCGGTCATGAGCTAGGCGTTGTAATTCGTCGCGAGGGAGCTTTTCCGACATTAGTGCGGCTTTGCGCACGGTTGCGAACTTGTCGGTTGAGAGAAGACGGTGCTGGTTCGTCGTGGTGATCGGATTCTCAGTCGCACCGGCACGAACCTTGGGGTCGGCGTCGGCTATCAGGGCAGCGAGGATGTCCGGGGCGTCGGTGTGAGCCGCCAGGCGCGCTCGGACGTTGGGAGAGGGGTCTACGGCGAGTACCGAGTTCGTCTCCTCGTCCAGTCCGTCTTGCTCGGCGAGCAGCCCGCGTAGAACCTCATCCGCAGACCGGCAGATGGTGCGGCGGGCCTCGACGTTGGCGGCCGGATGCTCCGGCACGGACCATCGAACCGACCAGTGAGGGTCTTCGACCAGGGTGATCAGAGCACCGGATGGGCAGGAGGGATTCTTGGCCAGACTCTGGCGGGTCTTCAGATCCGGGTCCTGAGCGAGTGCACGCAAGACTTTGCCCGGCGCGTCGGTCCGAGCCGCCAGGGCACGCCTGACCGTGCGGGAGGGGTCTGTCGCCATGGCTTCGAGGGTCTCGGGGGGCGTGGCGGGATCGCTTGCCACGGCCAGTCGGATCTGGACCTTCTTGTGATGGGCGCGTACGTCCAGATCGGCCTTACTCGTGCCGCCATCCGTTCCCGAAGCGCCTGGTTTCTGCATCCGTCAGCCCTTCCTCCGTCATGTGAGTGGCATGATCGCAGCCAGCGCTGGCAATGGGAGCTTGGACACCAATCGGCGAGGGAACGCCTGACGGCATCGATGAGGACGCTTGTTGGCAGCCATTGTTTCTGGGTGACTAACTGGGTGACAACCACCATGGACAGGGCTGGATGCCGACGGGCAGCCAGAGACGATAACTGCAGGTCAGAGCCAATACCAACCTTGGTTGGGGAACCGCTCGGGTTGCCTGGGGTTAAGGGAGCGCAGGTTCAAATCCTGTCGTCCCGGCCAGGTTTTAGCTGGTCGGCAGGGGGCTACCCGAAAGGGAGGCGCCCTTTCTTTGTTCTGGGTGACTATGGCTCCCGTCGCGTGAAGATTCGGTTCGTCGTCTTCGTTCGGCTGAGCAGGCCACGGCGGGGCTGCTTTCGGTAGACCGCCTTTGTCACGGCGGTTTCGCGGTGGTCCACGAGGCGCGCCATGTCCTCCAGGCAGGGCTTGGCGCGGTGGTTCTCGCGTACGGGGCGGCGCACGGTGATTCAGGGGAGCGGCGGTGCCGGGGTTGCCGTCGAGATTCGTCTCCGGCCGGACGGGCGTCTGTGATTCCTCGGTCCGGGCACCGATGAGGAGGGAGGGCGCGACATCCACGATCCCGGACAGTCCCAAGGCAAGTCCGATCTCGAACCGGCTGGCCGCATGCTCTTCCTGCTGTGTCAGCAGGGCACGACTTGGGACAAGCCGTCGACCAGAGGTTCGGCGAACGGCGTGTGCCGTGCTCACGCCCCGGGCTCCCTTCAGTGTCGATCAGCTGGGATCTGACGGCTGCTGCCTTTGCTGCTTTGACGAGGACGTGCTCCCGGAGAATGAAAGTTTCGAAGTTAAGCAGAAACTTGCCATAGATACTTTAATTGTTAACAATTGACGATGTAAGTAAGTGTCCGGAGCACAAGCACCAAGGAGGCAGCCGTGAAGACGATCCACCGTGCCGCCAGGCTGGCACTCGGCGCGACGACCGGGCTGGCGCTAGCGCTGTCCGGCACGACACCGGCCTCGGCGGCGACGTGGGAGCTGCGCGACCTCCAGCAGCGGATATGTGTCACGGCGAGCGGTGGACACCCCAGCACGTACTTCGTGGCCGTGGTCGTCGGAAGCTGGTCGACGACCGTCCAGATCGGACTGCGGAACCTGCCTCCGGGTTCGACCAGCGCGGGCGGCACACCGATCGCACCCGGATCCAACTACCCCAACCCCGGCAACGGGGCGACAACGGTAAACGGCTTCGTTCAGGCATCGATCGCGCCGCTCCCGGTCGGGGTGTACACCCCGCTGCTGACGGCCTCGGACGGTACGGAGACCCAGTCCGTCCCCGTCACCGTCAACGTGAAGGAGAGCTGCTACTAGCCTCGCCTTTCGCATGTGCCGCTTGGTCATGAATCAGCCGAGCGATCACCGGCACGGTGTCGCCGCTGGGCCGAGCCCGCGGGGACCGGAATCGGGTCGAGTCGTCGGTTCCGATTCCCGCGTCGGGCATGTCTCCGGTCCGGATCGGAGGCTTCCTTTCATGTTTCGGGCGTCCTGCCCGCCGCTACGTCCTGTATCGGAAGAGGATCCGGCCGCGGGTGAGGTCGTACGGGCTGAGTTCCACGAGCACGCGGTCGTACGGCACGATCTTGATGTAGTTCTTCCGTATTTTCCCGCTGATGTGCGCCAGCACCTTGTGCCCGTTCTGGAGCTCTACCTTGAAGGTGGCGTTGCGCAGGCACTCGATGACGGTGCCCTCGACTTCGATGCCGTCTGATGTTCTTGTCACGTTCTCGTCCTTCTCCGGCCGGTGACCGGGGGGTCGTGTGGGGAAACGAACTCCGCGGCTCAGTTCGGCCTGTGCCGCGCGTGCTTCGGGACCCGTCCCCTCGCGGGGGGACGGGGTGGGGCGTCTAGCGGAGCACCAGCTCCAGGTTGCTGCTCGCACGCCGGGCGCCGACGCCCTCGAACAGCGCCGTGGCCGCCTGGTTGGATTCGGTCACCTCGGCCGATGCCGTTTCGATCCCGTCGTGGTGCAGCGAGCCCAGCGCGTGGGCGAGCAGCGCCCGGGCGATGCCGCGGCGATGCCGGTCGGACCGGACCGCGATCAGGCCGATCCGTGGCCGCCGGGTCACCCGCACCACCCGGACCAGTCCCACGTACTCGCCGGACTGTGCCGCCACCGCGTACTTCGACGGGTCCCGCAGGGTGGCGCCGTCCAGGTGGGGCAGCAGCTCAGCCGGCATCTCCTGCCATCCGACGCCGGCCTCGACCTCGTCGCGGATCACGCGGTCCAGCGTGCGCAGAGGGCCCTCCTCCGCCTCGCCGGCGGCCACTGTCGTCACGTCCGGCGGCGGTGGCGCCGAGCCGAGTCCCGTGATCCGCGGATCGGTGGGCACCAGGTACTCCCACTCGCGGCGCCGGGTCGTGAAGCCGGCTCGCTCCCAGTAAGACGTCACGTCGGGGTCGGCCTCGTCTACCACCGTGTACAGCGGCCTCGGCAGGTCCGCCAGCATGGCGTCGGCGAGCCGGTCGAAGACCGCGCCGTGCCACGCGTCGACACTGAGGAAGATCCGCCCGTCGGGCCTGCGTGAGGTGTCGCCGCGGCCGACCACCCGGTCGTCCTCCACGGCGTGCCATCGGCTCTCCGCGACCCGCGCGATCACTACGGCATGCTCGTCCGCGTTCGAGGTGAAATGCACAGAATTCATAGGTCGTTGCCTTTCGGGATTGCCCTGTCGAGGCGCTCCCGGCGACACCTACGTCAATCGCCCGACCGTGACGACGAGGGGGAGCACCCATGTCGATGCAGCGTTCATGGGTCTCACCTCCTCGCGTGATGTCACGGTCCGCAGAACGTTATCGGCCTGAATATCGTCCCGTCCAACCATTTTCCCGCCGATACAGTGATCTTCTGGAACCTCCGGCGCACCTGCCACCGCTCGGGCGTTCCGGGTGTTCCGGCCGTTCTACGCGACCGCCTGGGCGGCGGCGCGGCCGGCCTGGAGGCCGGAGAAGAGGCAGCCGCCCAGGAAGGTGCCTTCCAGGGCGTTGTAGCCGTGGACGCCGCCGCCTCCGAAACCGGCCGCCTCCCCGGCCGCGTACAGGCCGCTGATCGGGGTGCCGTCCGCGCCGAGGACGCGGGAGTTAAGGTCGGTCTGGATGCCGCCGAGGCTCTTGCGCGTCAGGATGTGGAGCTTGACCCCGATCAGCGGGCCGGCCTGCGGGTCCAGGATGCGGTGCGGGGTCGCGGTACGGCTGAGCCGGTCCCCGAGGAAGCGCCGTGAGTTGTGGATGCCCTGCACCTGGGCGTCCTTGCCGTAGGGGTTGCCGATCTGCAGGTCCCGGGCCACGATCTGGCGGCGCAGCTCCCCGGCGTCGAGCAGCGGTTCGTCGGTGAGGCCGTTCATCTTCGCCACGAGCTCGTCCAGCGTGGTGGCGACGACGAAGTCCGCGCCGCGCCGTTTGAAGGCGTCCACCGGAGCGGGCGCGCCCTTGCCGAAGATCCGGTTCCGCAGCACGGCCCTCCGGTCCCCGCTGGTGATGTCGGGGTTCTGCTCCGAGCCCGACAGCGCGAACTCCTTCTCGAGGATCCTCTGCGTGAGGACGAACCACGAGTGGTCGTACCCGGCGATGTCGGGGGTGGTGCGCAGGTACTTGAGGGTGCCGAGGGTGTCGTAGCCGGGCAGGTACGGGGCCGGGAGGCGGCGGCCCAGCGCGTCGAACCACATCGACGACGGTCCGGGCAGGATCCGGATCGCGTGGCCGGGCCAGACGGGGTCCCAGTTGCGCACGCCCTCGGTGTAGTGCCACATCCGGTCCTCGTTCACGATCCGGGCCCCCGCCGCGGCGCTGATGGCCAGCATCCGCCCGTCCACGTGGGCCGGCACGCCCGTGATCATGTGCCGCGGGGCGGTGCCCAGACGCGCGGGCCAGTGGCGGCGTACCAGGTCGTGGTCGGCGCCGATCCCGCCGCTGGTGACGATGACCGCCTGCGCCGTCAGCTCGAAGGAGCCGGTCACCTCGCGGCTGGAGGCCACCCCCCGCGGTGAGGAGTCGTCCTTCAGGACGCTTCCGCGCACCCCGGTGACCGCGCCGTCCTGGAGGACGAGCTCGTCGACCCGGTGACGGTGGTGGAACGTCAGCAGTCCCGCGCCGGCCGCCTGCTCGGCGGCGCGCATGAACGGGCCCACCACGCCCGTTCCCGTGCCCCAGGCGACGTGGAAGCGGGGCACGGAGTTGCCGTGACCGTCGGCGCGCAGGCCGCCGCGCTCCGCCCAGCCCACGACCGGGGTCAGCTTGATGCCGTGGGCCTCCGTCCAGGACCGCTTCTCACCCGCGGCGAACTCGACGTACGCGCGGGCCCAGCGCGCCGCCCAGACGTCCTCGTCCCCCAGGCGGTCGAACCCGGCACTCGCCTGCCAGTCGCTCCAGGCCAGCTCGAAGGAGTCGCGCACCCTCAGGCGGCGCTGCTCGGGGGTGTTCACCAGGAACAGCCCGCCGAACGACCAGTACGCCTGCCCTCCCAGGTTGGCGGCGTTCTCCTGGTCCACCAGCGCCACCTTCCGGCCCCGGCGCGTCAGCTGTTGCGCCGCGACCAGCCCGGACAGGCCCGCGCCCACGATGATGACGTCCGCGTCCATGGCGGTACTCCCTTGTTCGAGCACCCCGTCGGTCCTGTCAGGGGGCGTGTCGATGGTAAGGCGATCGCCTGATCACCACGTAACCGGCCTGATCGCTACGTGGCGGCGGACCTGTGCCCAGCCCGGGCGGCGATCGCCCGCCCCGGGTCCAGGGTGGTGCCCCAGCCGTGGAGGCCGCGGAGGCCGTGGAGGCCGCGGAGGCCGGGGATCACGGCGATCCGGTACGAGGGCGCCGTCGTCGGTTTTTCGCGCGCTGTCGGTTCTTCTCGCGTCGTCGGTTCCTCCCGCGCTGTCGGTTCCTCCGGTGTCGTCGGATCTTCTCGCGCTGTCGGTTCCTCCCGTTTCATCGGTCCCTCTCGCCGGGTCGGGCTCTCAGGGCCGCCAGCCCGCCCTGGGCGTCCTCGATGACCAGTCGTTCCGCGGTCGCGGAGTCGCCCTGCCGGAGGGCGCGCACCAGGGCGCGGTGACCGGCGTAGCGGTCCAGCCCGAAGCGGTCGTCCTCGGCGATCTTCTCCAGGCGCAGGGAGCGGCGCTCGGGCTGGGAGAAGACCTGGGACTGTTCGAGGAGCCGGATCAGCATCGGGTTGGCCGCGCACGCGTTCACCGCCTCGTTGAACTCCTGCATCCGGTCGAGCAGCGCGGCGACGTGCCGGTCGACGTTCTCGCCGTTGCGGTGCCGGGTGACGCTGACGATCAGCAGGTCGTCGGCGGCGTCGAGGATCGCGTCGAGGGCGTCCAGCTGTTCGGGGGTGGCGTTGCGGGCCGCGAACCGGGCGACCAGGCCCCGCAGGCCTATCTCGACCTCGGCGAGGTCGTCGATGGCGCGCCCGGCGATGTCGGCCACGACGACCGTCCGGGGCCCCGTGCGCTGGATGAGCCCGTCGTGTTCGAGCCGGAGCAGTGCCTCGCGCACCGGGGTCGGGCTCACCATGAGCCGCTCGGCCAGGCCTCGCTCGGTCACCTTCTGGCCGGGGCGCAGCGTGCCCGCCCCGATCGCCTCCCGGAGGGTCCGGTAGGCGAGATCGGCCCGGGTCCCGCCGCGCGCGTGCGGCTGGTCCGCCGTCGACTTGACCGTCATGGGCTCACGATAACAGCCGCAATGGCACTGCCTGATGCTATGTGTTGACATTTTTGCTATGGCAAATAGTGTGACTGCTGTCACACGAGGAGGGCGCCATGGCCAGCGCGACGCGAGCCGGAAGCCGTTCGGCCGGCACCGGGAGGATCACGTTCTACGTGGCCCTCGCGGTGTTCGCCCAGGAGTCGACCTGGAACTTCTACGACAACCGGGTGCCCGAGCTGCTGCGGGACCACGTCGCGAGTGCCGCCGTGATCGGCCTGCTCATGGGCATGGACAACCTGCTGGGCATCTTCGTCCAGCCCTACATGGGCAACCGGTCGGACAACACCCGGACGGCCTGGGGGCGCCGGATCCCGTACCTGGCGGTCATGATGCCGGTGGGCGCCGCGCTGTTCCTGCTCATCCCGCAGGCGACGTCCCTGGGCCGGCTGATCCCGGTGATCTTCCTCTATGCGCTGGTGATGAACAGCTTCAAGCCCGTGAGCGAATCGCTCATGCCGGATTTCATCGAGCCCGCGCGCCGGAGCCGGGCGAACGCCGTCGTGAAGATCGCCTCGGCGCTGACGACCGTCGTGGCCGCGCTGGTCAGCCTGCTGCTGGTCGACGACCACCCGAGGCTGGCCTTCGCCGTCCCGGCCGGTCTCATGCTGGTGGCGGCGGCGGTGCTCGTCTGGCGGGTGCGCGACAGCCGTTCCCCGGCCTACCAGGCCGCCCTCGCGGAGGACGAGGCGTCGGCGGGCGGGGCGCCGGTGAACGGGGCGTCGGCGGGCGGGGCGCCGGTGAACGGGGCGTCGGTGGGCGGGGCGTCCGTGGGCGGGGCACAGGCGGACGGAACGTCGGTAGGCGGGGCGTCGGGGGTTACCGGGGCGCGCGACACGGACGGCAGGGTCAGGTTGAGGACCGTCGTCGCCGACCTGGTGTTCGCTCCCGACCGGAGCCGCTTGCTGCTGATCGTCGCCGTGTTCGTCTTCGGGGGAGCGTGGTTCGCCTCGCGTTCCCTGATGACCCCCTACGGCGTGGAGGTCCTCGGCCTGTCCGACGGCGAGGCGGGCGGGCTGACGCTGCCGAGCGGGATCGTCTTCATCCTCGCCGCCTTCCCCGCCGCGCTGCTCGCCGAGCGTTTCGGGCGGCTGCGGGTCATGGCCGCCGGGATAGCGGTCTTCGGCGCGGGCGCGATCCTCGGGGCCGTCGTCCAGACGCCTGCGGTCACCGTCGTGGCGTTGTGCCTCGCGACCGTCGGCGCGGCCGGGTTCGTGGTCAACGCGGTCGTCGTGCTGTGGAACCTGGCTCCGTCGAGCCGCGTCCTGGGCGCGTACACCGGCCTGTACACGGTCGGGTGGGCCTCCGGGGGATTCGCCGGACCGGCGCTCGTCGGCCTGGCGGTCGACGTCACGGGGTGGCGGCCGATGCTCCTGCACATCGCGGTCCTGGCCTTCGTCGCCGTGCTGCCGGTCGTCCGGGCCGACCGGCTCCGGCGCGCGAGCGCCCCCGGGGAGGGCGGCGTCCGGTGAGCACACCGCCCACCTGGTGCCGGGGTGGAGGGCCTCCCGCGCGGCGCCGGCGGTACGACCAGTGGTCACCGAAGAGACAGAGATAGAGATGAGGACGACGACATGACGGGTACGTTCGCGGCCGAGGATCGCGTTTGTGAGGAGGCGGAAGAGCAGGAGGAGACGGTCAGGATCCTGGTTCCCAGTGGGATGCTCGGGGCGGGGTTCCCGCCGGAGACGGTCGAGCGGGGGATCGCGCTCGGGGCCGACGTGATCGCCGTCGACGGTGGCTCCACCGACTCCGGGCCGTACTACCTGGGCTCGGGGACGGCGAAGACGACCGCCGCGGCCGTCGCCCGTGACCTGCGGATCCTGTTGCGGGCCTCGGCGGGCGCGGGCATCCCGCTGATCGTCGGCTCGTGCGGCACGGGCGGCACCGACTCCGGCGTCGACTGGGTCGCCGGCATCGTCGGCGGGATCCTGCGGGAGGAGGGCCTGGACCTGAGGGTCGCGCGCATCTACAGCGAGCAGACGGCCGCCGCCCTGAAGGAGCGGCTCGACGAGGGACGGATCCACCCCCTGGCGCCGGCGGGCGACCTGGACGCCGCCACGCTGGACGGCTGCAGCCACATCGTCGGCATGATGGGCCACGAACCCATCGTGGCGGCGCTGGAGGCCGGGGCCGGCGTGGTGCTCGCCGGCCGGGCCACCGACACCGCCGTCGCCGCCGCGTACCCGCTGATGAGGGGCATGCCGGCGGGGCCCGTCTGGCACGCTTCCAAGATCGTCGAGTGTGGCGGGCAGTGCACCACCAACCCGCGCACCGGCGGTGTCCTCGCCACCGTCGACCGGGGCGGCTTCACCGTCGAGCCGCTGGACCCGGCCGCCGCGTGCACGACGACGTCGGTGGCGGCGCACATGCTCTACGAGACGGTCAACCCGTTCGAGATGCGGGAGCCGGCGGGCACGCTGGTGGTCTCCGAGGCGGTTCACACCGCGCTGGACGACCGCCGGGTGCGCGTCGAGGGGTCGCGTTTCGAACTCGCCGACCAGTACACGATCAAACTCGAAGGGGCCGGCGTCACGGGCTACGAGACCATGTCCTTCACCGCCATCCGGGATCCGCACATCCTCGCCAGGATCGAGGAGTGGGTCGCGCTGATGTACGAGGTCCTCGCCGGGCGCGTACGGCAGACGCTGGAGCTCGAACCCTCCGGGTACGCCGTGGACATCCGCCCGTACGGGTACGACGCCGTGCTGGGGAGCATCGACCCGGCCTCCGGGCCGCCCCGGGAGGTCGGGGTGATGATGCTGGTCCACGCCCCCGACCAGGCCACGGCCACCGCGATCGCCAAGATCGCGAATCCGCTGATGCTCCATCTCCCGACTCCCGACATGGACCACCTGCCCAGCCTGGCCTTCGCCACCTCGCCCGCCGAGAGCGAGCGCGGTCCCGTCTACCGGTTCGCGCTCAACCACGTCGTGGACGTCGACGAGCCCACCGCCATGTTCCGCGTCGAGATCGCCGAGGACGGCTCCCGTGACTGACGACCGCAGGCCCACGCTGGGCGAACTGGCGCTGGAGGTCCGTTCGAAGAACGCCGGCCCGTTCTGGGTCACCATGGAACTCTTCATGCGCACGGCGGGGGACTACGCGACCGTCGCCGACGAGGACTTCATCAATCAGGAGGTCGTCGCGCGGCTGTACGGCCTCGACGCGGCGGACGTCCAGATCTTCCGCATCCCCGCCCTCAACGTCGTGAAGATCTCGTTTCCCCGGCCGGTGCCCCAGGGCAGCCTGCGCGACCGGGACATCCACGCGGGCCAGCACCACGTCCCCCTGGCGGCGCTTGTGCCCCCATGAGAGCTCACGTGTCCGTCTCCTCCCCGGCTACCGGTTACCGGCTACCGCTGTGCCCACGCCGGTGTCCAGACCTCGCCGCCGGAGTGGCCGGGCCGTCCGGAGCCGAGGTGGTCGCGGAGCGCGGCGAGCGCGGGGTGCGGGTTGTCGCGGTGCCAGACCAGCGAGTGCGGGTAGACCGGTGCCGGGTCGCGCACGGCGACGCGTCGCAGGTCGTGCTCGGCGGGCCAGACGAGGTGGGTCCGCGCCCCGACGAAGGTCGCCAGTGACCGGGAGTCGGCGATGGTGTCCAGCAGCGGCTCGGTGCCGAAGTCGGGGCCGGTGACCTCGATGGTGAGCCCGAACGCGGCGGCGAGGTCGTCGTAGAAGGCGGCCCACTCGGTCCCGGGGACGATGCCGGGCATCCAGATCCGGTGCCCGGCGAGCTCGGCGGGCGTGACCGCGCCGGCGTTGGCGAGCTCGTGGGCCGGTCCGGTGAGCAGCTGGACGGGCTCGTCGAGGACCCGGACGGCCCCGATGTCGTCGGGAAGCCGCCTGCCGGGCATGGTGACGGCGCGGACGGCCGCGTCGATCGTGCCGGACCGGAGGGCGGCGACGGCCGCGTCCGCGTCGAAGAGGGTCACGACGTCGAGCTCGACGTCGGGCCGCGCGCGGTGGAAGTCGCCCAGCAGGGCGGCCGGGGCGAGCCGCCGGCCGATCACGTCGACGCGCAGCGCGCGGTGGCCGGGACGGACGGAGGCGAGCGCCCGCTCCTCGGCCCGCAGGAGGTCGCGGGCGTGGGGCAGGAACGCCTGCCCGTCGGCGGTGAGCCGCGTCGCGCGCGGGGTGCGCGTGAACAGCCGCACACCGAGGTTCCTCTCCAGCGTGGCGATGCGCTTGGAGACGGCCTGCTGGGTGATCGACAACTCGTCGGCGGCGTCCTGGAACCGTCCCGCGTCCGCGGCGGCCACGAAGGTGCGTACGGCGTCGAGATCCACCCGGGAAAGGGTAGCCGCACAACGTTCGGTTGTATCAACCGGCGGATCTGTTGTTTGATCTCGCCGCCCCCGCGTCGGTTGGATGCCAGTGGTCAACATCTGGTTGTCCGGGTCGGCGAGAGGCGGGGCGGGCGTGGCGGGCAGGCGGGCACTGGGGCGGCGGTTCGGGTGGTTGTACGCGGCGTACGTGGTCAGTTCGTACGGCACGAGTCTCGGGTTCGGGGCGTTTCCCCTGATCGCGGTCCTCGTGCTGCACGCCGGGCCGGCCCAGGTGTCGGCGCTGTCCGCCGTGGGGCTGGCGGTGGGGGCGGTGCTCGCGGTCCCGCTCGGGCCGTGGGTGGAGTTCCGCCGCAAGCGGCCGGTGATGGTGGCGATGGACCTGACCCGGTTCGCGGCGTTGCTGAGCATCCCCGTCGCGTTCGCGTTCGGCCTGCTCGGATTCGCGCAGCTCCTCGTCGTCTCCGTCGTCGTCACGGCGGCCAAGATCGCCTTCAACGCGGCCAGTGGCGCGTATCTGAAGGCGCTCCTGCCGCCGGAGGACCGGCTCGTCGCGAACAGCCGGTTCGAGTCCACGACGTGGTCCGCGATCGTGGTCGGACCGCCGCTCGGCGGGGCCGCGGTCGGGATGTTCGGCCCGGTGGTGACGGTGGCGGCCGACGCGGTCAGCTATCTGCTGTCGGCGCTGTGCGTCCGCGCGATCGGCGGAGGCGAGCCGCGCCCCGCGCGTGCCGAGGCATCGGGGTCGCGTGCTGCCGCATTCCGGTCGCGTGCCGGGCGAACCGTGCGTGCCGACGTGCCGGGGTCGCGTGCCGGGGATCTGCTCGAAGGGTGGCGCCGCATCCTGGCCCATCGGACGCTGCGCCGGTTGTTCCTCAACGCGATCCTGGTCAACGGCCTGATCATGGCGACCGAGCCGCTGCTCGCCGTACTGCTGCTCGGGCATCTCGGGTTCGCGCCCTGGCAGTACGGCCTCGCGTTCGCGCTTCCCTGTGTCGGCGGGCTCGTCGGGGCGCGGCTGGCGCGCGGGCTCGTGGCGCGGTTCGGGCAGCGCGGGGTGATGCTCACCGCCGGGGCGCTGCGCGCGTGCTGGCCCGTCGGGCTGGCGTTCGTCCAGCCCGGAGTCCCCGGGATGGTGCTCGTCATCGCCGTCCAGTTCGGTCTGGTGACCTGCTGCGGCGTGTTCAACCCGGTGCTGGCCACCTACCGGCTCGACCACACCGACCCGGACGGGGTCGCCCGTACCCTGTCGGCGTGGTCGGTCAGCGGCAGCCTCGCCATCGCGGCCCTGACCGCGGTGTGGGGCCTGCTGGCCGCCGTCACCAGCCCCCGCACCGCGATCGCGACCGCCGGAGTCCTTCTCCTGGCCACCCCGTTCCTGCTCCCGCGCCGCGAGCGCGCCGCGGGAGGTGGGACGGGCCTAGCGTCCGGGACTCAGGGGCTCGTGCACCGGTAGCCGGACGGCGTCTGGGTGTTGCCGTTCGGACGGCTCGCCTGGAAGCCGAAGGTGGTGCTCTGGCCGGGGCCGAGCGTGCCGTTGTGCCCGGAGCCCCGCGCCGTGACGGTCTGCCCGCTGACGGCGAGCGTGGCGTTCCACGAGCCGGTGACGGTGTGGCCGCTCGGCAGGGTGAAGGTCACCGTCCAGCCGTTGATCGCGGACGTGCCGGTGTTGGCGACCGTGACCGGCTGGACCACGTACCCGTTGCCCCACTGCGTCTGGACGGTCGCCGTCACCGAGCACCCGCCGGTGCCCCCGCCGCCCGGGAGGGTGGTGACCGTCGCCGTGTTCGACACCGGCGAGAGGTTGCCCGCCGCGTCGCGGGCCCGGACCTGGTAGCGGTACGTGGTGTTCGCGGTGAGCCCGGTCTCGGCGAACGAGGTGGCGGCCGAGGTCCCCACCTGCGTGAAGGTGCCGCCGGACGCGCCCGGCGCGCGCAGGACGTCGTAGCCGGTCACTCCGGTGTCGTCGGTGGAGGCGGTCCAGGCCAGGGTGGTGCCGGTGGAGGTCGTCCCCGACGCGGCGAGGCCGGCCGGCGCGGACGGCGGGGTGGTGTCGCCCCCGGTGGTGGCCGGGGGGACGCGGACGATGCGGTCGTCCTGCGCCACCGGGCTGCCGCGGCCGTCCCGGTTGCTGGTCGCCACCCAGAGCCAGCCGTCCGGCCCGACCGCGACCGTGCGGAGCCGTCCGTAGGCGGACTGGAACTCGGCCAGCGGCGTGCCGGCCGTACCGCCGCTGGTCAGCGGCACCGCCCAGAGCCGCTGGCCGCGCAGCGCGGCGACGAAGAGCGTGTTGTTGGCCCAGGCCAGCCCGCTGGGCGACGCCTCGGCGGTCGTCCACGTGACGATCGGGTTGCGGAAGGAGGGGTTGGTGCAGGTGCCCTCGCACGTCGGCCAGCCGTAGTTGGAGCCCGCGACGATCTGGTTGACCTCGTCCCGGGTGTTCTGCCCCAGTTCGGCGGCGTACATCCTGCCCTGGGAGTCCCAGGTCAGGCCCTGGACGTTGCGGTGGCCGTAGGTCCAGACGCGGGAGCCCGCGATCGGATTGTCCGCGGGCACGCCGCCGGTGGGCGTCATCCGCAGGATCTTCCCGGCGAGGCTGCTGAGGTTCTGCGCGTTGGCGGTGTTGCCGGCGTCGCCGGTCGCCACGTAGAGCATGCCGTCCGGCCCGAAGGCGATGCGGCCGCCGTCGTGGAAGGTGTTGCTCGGGACCCCGGAGAAGACCACCGGCTGCGTCTGGGGCGCGGTCAGCTGCAGCCTGACCAGGCGGTTGTCCCCGGCGGTGCTGGTGAAGTACGCGTACACCCAGCCGTCCTGGGCGTAGGTGGGCGACACGGCGATGCCGAGCAGGCCGCTCTCACCCGAGGCGCTCACCCCGCTGACGGTGGCGACCGTCGTGGGCGTCTGGCCCGGCCGCACCTGGAGGATGCGCCCGGTGTTGCGTTCGGACACCAGCGCGCTGCCGTCCGGCAGGAACGCCAGGCCCCAGGGGACCTGGAGGCCCGTGACGGAGACCTGCGCCCGGGAGAAGTCGAAGCCGCCCACCACCTGGGCGCGGGCCTCGGGGGCGGTGACGAACAGCGCGAGCAGCGCGAGAATCAGGGCCGGGACGACGCGGGCGCGCATGATGGACTCCTCGGGACTCCTCGACCGGATCACTGTGTGGATGCCAGCACCGTAGGCACGCGGGCCGGGGAACCTCAAACACCGCGATCGGCCCGCCTTGATGATCTGGGAGTACGGCGTCGCGGGGGATGAAACTTTCACTCGGGCGGCGAAAGTTGCGCTCGACGGATGTGCCGGTTCTCTGGTGCTCTTGTTCCCCGGCTCCTGGGTTCTCCGGTTCTCCGGTTTCTTGGTTTCCGGTGGCGAGGGCGGCGTGGGTGCCCGGTGCTCCTGGTCCTTCTCCTCGCGGATCGACTCGCTCCGGGGGCGGGGCCGCCCGGTGCGATGCCCTCCTACGGACGGGAGGACAGGGACACCCGCGCGCGTCAGCGGTGGACGGCGTCCGGGGTGTCCTCTTCGACCAGGAAGCCGCCGGACTGGTGGTGCCACAGGCGGGCGTACGGTCCCTGGGCCCGGAGGAGCTCCTGGTGGTCGCCCTGTTCCACGACGCGGCCCTGGTCGAGCACCACCAGGTTGTCCATGCGGACGACGGTGCTCAGCCGGTGCGCGACCACGAGGGCGGTGCGGTCACGCATCAGGCCCCACAGGGCTTCCTGGACGAGCGTCTCGCTTTCGGAGTCGAGCGCGCTCGTGGCCTCGTCCAGCAGCAGGATCGGCGCGTCGCGCAGGATGGCGCGGGCGAGGGCGACGCGCTGCCGCTGGCCGCCGGAGAGCTTGACCCCGCGCTCCCCGACCAGCGTGTCGAAGCCGTCCGGCAGGGCCTCGGCGAACTCCGTGACGTGCGCCGCCCGCGCGACCCGGCGGATCTCGGCGTCGGTGGCGCCCGGCCGGGCGAAGGCGATGTTGTCGCGCAACGACCGGTGGAACAGGGCGGGCTCCTGGGGGACGTAGGCGATCAGGCCGCGCAGGTCGGCCTGGCGGAGCCGGGTGATGTCCTGGCCGCCGATCAGGATCCGGCCGCCGTCGATGTCCGTGAGGCGGAGCAGCAGCCGGGTGAGGGTGGTCTTGCCGCCGCCGGACCGGCCGACCAGGCCCATCTTGGTGCCGGTGGGGATGTGCAGGTCCAGGCCGTGGAACAGGGGCGGGTGGCCGGCGTGCGCGAACGTCACCCGTTCGAACCGGACGCCGGCGTCGGCGGGGCGCAGCGGTTGCGGGTCGTCCGGGTCGACCACCCCGGGCGGCGCGAGGAGAAGCTCGGTGAACTGGGCGGACTCGGTGAGCACGCTCTCCAGGCGGCGGTAGATCTGGTTGAAGTCGAACATGATGCCGATCGAGGTCGTGTAGTAGCTGAACGTCACCACGATCGCCTCCACGCCCAGGCCGCCCCGGAGGTTGACGGCGAGCATCAGGCCGACCGTGCTGGTGAGGACCGCCAGCGGGGCGACGACGGTGTCCACCCGGAGGTTGCCGTAGTCCCAGGAGCGGATCGTCAGCCTGCGCTGCTCGGCGACCCGGGCCCGGTGCTGGGCGGCCTCGCGGTCCTCGGCGGCGAACGCGCGGACCGTCTCCATGTTGGCCAGCACGTCGGCGACGTGCCCGGACACCCGCACCTTGGCGGCCTCGCGCCGGTCCACCAGCCTCTGGCGACGGCGGATGAGCGGGGTGATGAGGAAGGCGGTGAAGACGATGAGGCCCACGAGGACGAAGACCAGCAGCGGGTGGTACCGCCACAGCACCACCGAGGCGAACGCCAGCGGCACCACCTTGGAGATGATCGAGAACGTGAGCGCGTCCACGTAGCCCTCGAACCCGCTGGAGAAGCTCAGCACCCGTTTGGTCAGCGAGCCGGCGAAGTTGTCGTGGAAGAACGCGGCGTCCTTGGCGAGCAGCCTGTCCATGCCCGTCACGCCGAGCCGCTCGATGCCCCGGGCCTCCGTACGGTTCAGGAAGTGCAGGCCCACCCGCCACAGGATCTCGCCCGTGAGCAGCAGCCCGCCGAAGGCGAGCACGTACGGCACGAGCACGGCGACGGTGGCGTCCTCGTCGCCGGCCAGGCGGCCCACGAGCGCGCCCACCGCGAGCGGCGCCAGGTAGAACAGGCAGGTGTTTCCCAGCGCGGGCAGGGTCAGCGCGGGCGCGGCGACCCGCCACTGGCGCCGCAGCTCCCCGTTGTAATAGCGCAGCGCCAGCAGGACGGCCGACCTGCGTGCGGGCGGCCTGTCCTCGGGGGAGTCAGGTGATCCCGGCACGGGCATCCTCCCCTCTGGATATTCACGGCTATGGCCATGTTGGCTCAGGGCGGGCGGGGCAGGCGAACGGTTTTCCCGGGGGCGGGAGTCCGTTTCCCGGGGGACTTCCGGGGGTGGGACGTGGCTTCCGGGGGGTGGGGCACGTTTTTCGCGGGAGCGGGACCCGGCTTCTCGGGGGAGCGGGACCCGGCTCGCCGGGGGAGTGGGACCGGGCTTCCCGGGGAGGTGGCACGGTTTCCTGGGGGGAGAACGCGGTGAGATGGGCGGTTACCGGGACGAGTGCGAGAAAATTCCCTAGTTAACCTACAGGGATAGTTGACATTATCCCTCTCTCGGCACACGCTGTGGTACGGCCCACCCGTACATCGCCATCGAAAGGTGTCAGGGAATGACCCAGCTCCATGACCACGAGACGCCCGTCGTCGCCGACGGCTCCTACCGGCACATCGACGTCACGCGAGTCGGCGGCGTGATCGGCGCGGTCGTCGGCGGCATCAGGGTGGGCGGTGACGTCGACGCGGCGGCGGTCGCCGAACTGCGTGCCGCGCTGCTGCGCCACCGCGTGGTCTTCCTGCGCGACCAGGGGCACGCCACCGACGCCGACCAGCACGCGTTCGCCGGGCTGCTCGGCACCCCCACCAAGCCGCACCCGACGGTGACGGGCGACGGTGAGGCCGTGCTCCCGATCGACTCCGAGCAGGGCAAGGCCAACAGTTGGCACACGGACGTGACCTTCGTCGACCGGATCCCGGCGATCAGCGTGCTGCGCGCCATCACGCTGCCGCCCTACGGCGGGACCACGGTGTGGGCCAACACGGTGGAGGCGTACCGGCGCCTGCACCCCGGCCTGCAGGCGCTGGTGGGCCGGTTGCGCGCGGTGCACTCGAACCTGTACGACTACGCGGCGCAGCGCCCGCAGATCGGCGGGATCGACGTCAGGGAGCAGGAGTATCGCGAGCAGTTCCGGAGCCGCGAGTTCGAGACCGAGCACCCCGTGGTCCGCATCCACCCGGAGACCGGCGAGCCGTCCCTGCTGCTCGGGCACTTCGTCAGGTCGTTCACGGACCTGAGCAGCGCCGATTTCCACGACCTGTTCTCCCTGCTGCAGCGGCACGTCACCCGCCTGGAGAACACGGTGCGGTGGAACTGGCGCGACGGCGACATCGCCATCTGGGACAACCGGTCCACCCAGCACTACGCCGTCGCGGACTACGACGACCTGCCCCGGCTTCTGCACCGCATCACGCTGGCCGGTGACATCCCGATCGGCGTCAACGGCGACACCAGCGTGGTCCGCAAGGGCGACGCCGGGGCGTACTCGCCCATTGCCGTCTGAGCGGCGGCCTGCTCACGGACGCTCGGGGCGTTCGCCTGCCCGCCCTCGGGGGAGAGGGACGCGGTACGGAGTCCCGTTTGGACGCGCCCGACGAGGAGGATCCGCGCCGGTCGGGGTCACTCGCTCCGGGGGGAGTCCGGCCAGTACGGGACCGACCGCTCGGCGGCGGACGCGATCGCCGCGCCGTCCAGGAGGACGATGCTCAGCTCGATCCCGCCCGCGGGCCACTCCACGCCGAGCTCGAAGGTCTCCCGGGGCGGCGAGGGCCAGAGCCACAGCCCCATCGTGGCGACGCCGGCGCCCTCGTCGCCGCTGCGCACGGACGCGCCGCCGAACAGCAGGGAGAGCCGCGGGGCCGGGGGCGGATCCTGCGGGAGCCCCGCCATGTCGAACCGCTGCCCGACGGTGGTGGCCTTGGTGCCGTCGGCGAAGCGGACGCCCAATCGCAGCAGGTTGTCCGGCAACCGGCCGGCGCCCACACCGGCGACCATGTGGGGGTACACGGACAGCTGGAGGGCCTGGAAGTCGTCGGGGGACAAAGTGTGCTGCCTCATGACGATGTTCACGTTCAGCAGGCAGCCGGTGCCGAACGCCTGGATCGTCGGCAGGGTGATGGCGACGTTCGGGGTGCGGGCCAGCACCAGGTCGCTGATCATCGTCGCGCCCATTTCCCCGGCCGGTGGTGCGTACCAGGCCGGCAGCCCGGGTCTGGACGGGCGGGTCGATTCTTCCTGTGCCGCTGGAGGCTCGAAGAACATGACCCCACCATACGGAAAAGTCGCGCGGTCGCGCGGTCATGTGGCCTGCGGACCGTGCGGTCTGCGGGCATGGGAATAGGCATGGGGGCGGGTGCGGACGCGGCCCCGGTGGCGCGGCGCGGCGCGGCGCGTTCGCGGAGGGGCGTCCGTCCTGGCGCGGTCCCCGTCCGGGCGGGGCGCCTTGGTCAGGGTGAGGAAGGGTGGGGAGGAGAAACAGCACGTTTTCCCGGGCTCCCCAGGCTCCCCGGCCTCGCCGAGCTTCCTGAGCTTCCTGAGCTTCTCGGGCTCCTCGGGCTTCCTGAACTTCCTGAGCTCCCTGGGCTCCCCGGGCTCCCCGAGCTTCCTGAACTCCCCGGGCTCCTCGGGCTTCCCGAGCTCCCCGGGTTCCCGGGATTCCTCAGCCGGGGTCCTGGGTCCGGGCCTGGCGGTAGCGGGTGGGGGAGACGCCGAACTCGGTGACGAACGACTGCCGGAGGCTCTCGGTGGAGCCGAACCCGCACCGGGCCGCGATGTCCGCCACGGAGAGCGACGACGAGACGAGGAGCTGCTCGGCCGCCCGCGTACGTGTCTGCCTGACGAAACGACCGGGGGTCTTGCCCAGGTGTTCCAGGCTGAGCCGGGTCAGGTGGCGTTCGCTCACGTTCAGCTGGGCGGCCAGCGTCGCGGGGCTCAGATCACCGTCGAGGTTGCTGACGACGTGGTCGACCACCTGCCGGACCAGCGGATGCTCCGGCGGGGGCGCGCCCACGAACATGCTGATCTGCGCCTGGTCGCCGGGCCGCTGCAGGTAGGCCACCAGGGCACGCGCCACGAAGCGGGCCAGGCGAGGGCCGTGGTCCTCCTCGACGAAGGCGAGCGTCAGGTCCAGGGCGCTGGTGACGCCGGCCGCGGTCGACACGTGCCCCTCGCGGATGTAGAGCGGGCACGGGTCGACGATGACGTTGGGATGGTGGGCGGCGAGCGTTCCCGCGTACCTCCAGTGCGTGGTGGCGCGGCGCCCGTCCAGCAGCCCGGCGGCGGCCAGCAGGGTGGCGCCCGTGCACACCGACGCCACCCGCCGGCTGACCGCGGCCAGCCGGCGGATGTGCGCCAGGAACACGGGGTTGCCCGCGGCGGCCTCGTGCCCGACCCCGCCGGAGACGACCAGGGTGTCGAGCGGCCCGGTGATGCGTTCGAGGGCTATCTGGCCCTCCAGCGTCAGGCCCGAGTCACAGGACAACGGGCCGCCACCCGAGGTGGCGAGACGTATCCGGTAGGGGGGATCCGCTCCCAGCTGGTTGGCCATGTGGAGCGGCGTGGTCACCGAGGCGATGTCCAGCAGCTCCGACTGGGGATACCCGATCACGACGGTCAGGCGCTCGTCCATAGGTGCCCATCCTGTCGAGGAACCGACACGGATCCCGATTTTACCGACGTTCACCGACAAGACTGTGGCTGATCACGCTTCGCGCGACCGACCGACCGACCGGCCGGTGGATCGGAGAGGCGAGGGGAAGGCCGCGCGGCCACCGGGGCCGCGATGTGCGCCGACCGCGGCTCGTCGCGGCTCGTCGCGGACGACCGTGGATCACCGCTTCGTCAGGCTGCCTACGCTGAGCAGGAAGTTCCCACCGCGTTCGTCGACACCGGCCATGACCGACGCCTGCTGCCCGCCGTCGCTCGCGATCGTCCAGAACGAGAGTGTGGTGGTTCCCAGCGCGGTCTCGCAGGTCTGGACGGCCGGTTCGAGTTTGGCCGTGTTCCCGCGTGCGGTGAGCGTCCAGTCGCATCCGTTCTCGGTCCGTGCCCTCATGACGTTCTTGCGGCCGCTCGTGAACGTGACGAGACCCTGCTGCGGCGTCTGGACCGACCGCACCTGGCCGTCCGGGTCGGTGTACCGGGTGGTGAGAAGGTTCACGCGGGACCGCGGGTCGGACGCGTCGTACCGCCACGTTCCCGGAAAGACCCTGCGGGCCTGGGCCCAGGCGCCTCCCGTCACCTTGGTGCGGCTGCCCTTGTCGAGCCGGAACTCGTAGTCGCCGTTCGGCTGGTGGCTGACGGCGACGATGGCCTCCCGCTCGCGGTTCCCGGACACGGTGACCGACCACTTCGTGATGGTGTACGCCGAGCCGATGACATGGTTGAAGCAGTTCTGGGACGGGGGATCCAGTTCCAGCGAGGTGGGGCGCACCGCGAACGTCCACGTGCACCCCCGGTCGGTACGCCCCACGACCCCGCCGCCGGCCGCCCTGGAGAACACGATGTCCCCGATCTGCGGGACGTGGATCGGCGGGGTCGGAGAGCAGGTCGTGCTCCCCTCGGGGCAGCTGATGACCGCGACGTTCCGCATGCTCTCGCGTACGGGCTGGTCGTAGTTCCACGTCCCCAGGTACCGGTGCGGGTTCCCGGTCTGCGCCTGGGCGGGCCACGACCCCGCGACGCCGACGGCGATCCAGGCCATCAGGGACAGGGACAGGGACAGGGACAGTGACAGGGCGACGACCAGTGGCGCCGGACGCGCCGGCAGACGCCGGCGCCGGGTCGTGACACGCGTGTCGAGCATGGGATGCCTCCTGTGGGGGTGCGCTGAAACGGTGGCGAGAGCCACCGCGAGGGCCGACGCCGGGCGGTGCCGTGTGCCGTGTGGCGTGTGCCGTGTGGCGTGTGCGGTGTGCCGTGCGCCCGTTGCGATCAACCGCGAATCAGCACTTTACGGACGGGCCACATCCCCCTCATCGGCGCTGCGTCCCATCTTCGGGATACTCCCCGTGCCGTAGAGCGGCCGGATCCTCGTCCTGGCGCCGTACGGGCGGGTTCCTCCCCGGGGGACGACCGTGTCCGGTGAGCCGGGGAGGACCGCGCCCCATGCGCCGCCGGGCCGCGATCCGCTGTGCCCGGGTCCCTCGGGCGGTTACGTGTCCATCCGCTCCGCGTGGAGAGGCGCCACCGGCCGAGGGTGCCTCTCCACGCGGCGGCGACCCCCCGGAGGAGGCCGAGCGTCAGGTCGTCCTTCAGGTCGGGCAGGGTGACGGAGCCCAGGTCCCAGTCCTCCAGGGGGCCGGCGTGGAATACCAGCAGGGGTGAGGTATTCGGTGAGCAAGACGACGGCGACGAGGCCGGGGGCGGCGCCGACGGCCTTGAGCAGTCCCATCCGGCGGGTCTGCCGGGCGGCGCGTCCCGCCGTCAGATGTTCGGCAGGATGATCGCATGACGGTGAAGGACGACAGGCGATGGAACCACAACATCCACTACCACCCCCGTGTCCTCCGGGCGGTTCCCGGCAGCGCCCGGCGCGCTCTCGACATCGGCTGCGGCGAGGGCATGCTCGCCCGCGAGCTGCGGCGGGCCGTACCGCACGTCACCGGCATCGACCTCGACGCGCCCAGCATCGACCAGGCCCGCGAGCACCCGGACGACGTCGACTACGTCCTCGGTGACTTCCTCACCCACCCCTTCGAGCCCGCCTCGTTCGACGTCGTCGCGTCCGTGGCCACCCTGCACCACGTGGACGCCGCCACGGGGCTGGCCCGCATGCGTGACCTTTTGCGCCCCGGCGGGGTCCTGGCCGTCGTCGGGCTCGCCCGCAGCTCCATGCCCCGCGACCTGCCGCGCGACCTGGCCGGGGTCGCCGTGGGCACCTTCCACCGCGTCGTGAAGGGGCACTGGGAGCATCCGTCCCCCATTGTGTGGCCGCCGCCGGTGACCTATCCGCAGATGCGAGCGCTGGCCGCCGAGATCCTGCCCGGCTCCCGGTACCGCCGCCACCTGCTGCTGCGCTACAGCATCACCTGGCGCAAGCCGCGGGCCTGAGCGGGCCCGCCCGCGCCGGGGCGTTGAGCCCCTTCGGGGGGCCTGGCTGCCGCCGGTGACACGACGCGCGGCCTTTTCAAGTACGGCCCTTCCATGTGCGGTCCTTCCAAGCACGGCCTTTCCAAGCACGGCCTTTCACGCGCGGTCCTTCCACGCGCGGTTCTTTCAAGCGCGGTTCTTTCAAGCGCGCTCGCTTGAAGAGGGTCCGTCTCAAGCGCGCTCGCGACGCGCGACCCCTTCGGGAACGCCCGGCCGCTGCCGGTGACCCCGCGCCCGGCCGTTGCCGACACTCCTTACCCCTCCGCGTCCCTTACCCCTCCGCGTCCGGCCGGCATCGGTCATCTCGGTCACCGGGCGATCATTGATACACCATTTCCTGAATTCAGGATTCCATGTACCGTGAGCGTATGCTGACGATCGCTTCCGAGGTCGAGGTGCTCGCGCGGTTCGGCCGGGCGCTGGCCGATCCGATCCGTTGCCGGATCCTGCTCGCGTTGCGCGAGGCTCCGGCCCACCCCGCCGACCTGGCCGAGAGACTGGGCGTCTCCCGCACCCGGCTGTCCAACCATCTGGCCTGCCTGCGCGACTGCGGCCTGGTGGTCGCCGTGCCGGTCGGCCGCCGCGCCCGATACGAGCTGGCCGACGTGCGGCTCGGGCACGCGCTGGACGACCTGCGCGCCGCGGTGGTCGCCGTCGCCACCGACGCCACCTGCCCGGACGCGGGCGAGAAGGGCTGCTGCTGATGGCCGCCGTCACACTCGGTCCCGGCCCGGCCCGTCGCGCCCTGCTGACCCGGCGGATCCGGCTGCTGGTGGCCGCGACCATCACCTACAACGTGATCGAGGCGGTCGTGGCCATCACGGCCGGGACCCTCGCCTCCTCCGCCGCGCTGATCGGGTTCGGGCTGGACTCCGTCGTCGAGGTCGCCTCGGCCGCCGCCGTCGCCTGGCAGTTCAGCGCCGCCGACCCCGGGCGGCGGGAGAGGAGCGCGCTGCGCGTGATCGCGCTCTCCTTCTTCGCGCTGGCCGCCTATGTCAGCTTCGACGCCGTACGCGCCCTGTTCGGCCAGGGTGAGGCCGGGCACTCCACCGCCGGCATCGTCCTGGCCGCCCTGTCGCTGCTGGTCATGCCGTTCCTGTCCCACGCGCAGCGGCGGGCCGGCCGTGAGCTCGGCTCCGCCTCCGCGGTGGCCGACTCCAAGCAGACCCTGCTGTGCACCTACCTGTCTGCGGTGCTGCTGGTCGGCCTGGTGCTCAACAGCACCCTCGGCTGGTCCTGGGCCGACCCGATCGCGGCCCTGGTCATCGCCGCGGTGGCGGTCAGGGAGGGCCGCCAGACCTGGCGCGGCGACACCTGCTGCGCCCCCGTCCCGCAGCCCACCGGCCCAACCACCCCCGTCACCCTCACCGGCCCGGCCGCGGAAACCTGCTCCGACGGCTGTTGTCCCGCACAGCCGGGGTAGCCGTACCGCCCAAGACGCCCGGCGAGGCGCTCACCGGTCGAGGTAGGCCCTGGTGGAGGCGCGGAGGGCGGTGACGCACGCGGCCACGGCCGGATGGGTGGCCGCGCCCCGCCGGTAGGCGACGCGGGTTCGCCGGCGGGCGGCGAGCGGGACGAGGCGCACCCCGGCCGGTGGCAGCGCCGTGGCGAGCCGCGGCACGAGCGAGACACCCTGGCCCGCCGCCACCAGCGCGAGCACCGCGGCGAAGTCGTCGGCGTGGTGCCGTACCAGCGGGATGAAGCCGGCCGTGCGGCAGACCCGCAGCGTGACGGCGTGGCAGGCGGTGCCGGGGCTGCCCACGATCCAGGCGGCGTGCCGGGCGTCGCCGACCGGGTCGGCGCCGGGGTCACTGCCGGGGCCGGTGGCGGAACCGGAACCGGAACCGGTGCCGGGGGCCACGCCGGTGGCGGGCATGGCGAGGAACACCGTCTCGTCCAGCAGCGGCACCGCGTCGAGCGCGGGGTCGGGCTCGACCGGCATGACGTCGTAGTCGTTCACCAGGGCCACGTCCAGCCGCCGTTCGCGCAGCGCCTCGGGCACGGCGACCGGGTCGAGCTCGGTCACCATCAGTTCGAGGCCGGGATGGTCGAGCCCCAGCGTGACCAGCGCGCCCGGCAGGAGGGTGCGGACGGCGCTGGGGAACGCGCCGATGCGCAGCGGGCCGACAGGCTCGCCGCGTGCCGTGGCCAGCGCGGCACCGGCGTCGTCGAGGGCGGCCAGCACGGTCTCGGCGTGCCGCACGAGGACGACACCGGCCGGGGTGAGGACGACCCGGCGCCCGGTCCGCTCCAGCAGCGGCACGCCCGCCTCGCGTTCCAGCACGGCCAGCTGCTGGGAGACGGCCGAGGGGGTGTACGTGTGCGACCTGGCCACGGCGGCGATCGTACCCAGCCGTGCCAGGTCACGCAGCAGGCGCAGCCGCCGGACATCGAGCATAAGCTCAGCTTACGGGTTCGTGTACAAACCTGAACTGGACCTTGCCGATCGGGGCGGAGCACCCTGGACCCATGACGCTCACCGGCCTGTACGTGCCCCTGATCACCCCGTTCGACGACGCCGGAGCCGTGGCTCTCGACGCGCTGGAGGCTCTCGCGCACCGGATCGTGGACGACGGGGCGACCGGTCTGGTCGCGCTGGGCACCACCGCGGAGCCCGGCGCGCTCAGCGGCCCGGAGCGGCGGGCCGTGGTGGACCTCGCGGCCCGGGTCTGCGCGGAACGCGGCGCGCGGCTCCTGGTGGGCGCCGCCACCCCGCCGGAACTGGACGCGCTGCGGGACCGGCCGGAGGTGACGGCGGCGCTGAGCCTGGTACCGCCGTTCACGCGTCCGGGCGAGGCCGGGGTGCTGGCCCACTTCCGCCGTCTCGCGGCCGGTCCCGTACCGCTCGTGGTCTACCACGTCCCGTACCGGACCGGGCAGTGCCTGTCGGCGGACGCGGTGCGGCGGCTGGCCGCGCTGCCCGGTGTGGTGGGCGTCAAGTACGCGGTCGGCGGGATCGACGACGACACCGTCGCGCTCATGGCCGATCTCCCGGACGGCTTCGCGGTGCTGGGGGGCGACGACGTGTTCGTCTCGCCGCTGCTCGCGCTCGGCGCGCACGGCGCGGTCCTGGCCTCGGCGCACGTGGCGACCGCGCGGTTCGCGGAGCTTGTCGAGGCGTGGCGTACCGGCGACGTGGCACGGGCGCGACCTCTCGGGCACCGCCTCGCGGCCCTGTCCGCGGCGCTGTTCGCCGAGCCCAACCCCGCCGTGGTCAAGGCGGTCCTGCACGCGCGCGGCGTCATTCCCACCGCCGCGGTCCGGCCGCCGCTCCTGCCGGCCCGCCCGGACACCACGCGGGCCGCGCTGCGCCACGCCGGAGCCCCGCTCCCCGCCCCGGCCTGACCGGCGACCCCGATCCGCCGACGCCCGCTTACCGGCGGCGCCGAGGCGCGGAGATCTCGCGGCCGACCGGCTGCCTGGCTGACCGGCTGACCGGCCGGCCGACCGTCTGACCGGCGGATCGGCGGGTCGGCGGGTCGGCGGGTCGGCGGATCGCGGTCTCAGTCGTCACCGGCCGGGGTGAACGCCGCGGCGTGGTCACGGGCGAAGTCGGAGACGTCGCGCGGGGGGCGGCCGAGAAGGCCGGCGACCGTGCCGGTGGTGAGGTCCCCCCAGCCGGAGGCGTACGCCCGCGCGTACTCCTCGAGCATGTCGGCGATCCATCCCGGAACGCCGTGGCCGAGCAGTGTCCCGCGCCTGGCGTCGTCGCCGACCGGCAGGTAGGTGACGGACCTGCCGAGAGCGCGCCCCAGCTCGCGGGCGACCTCGTCGAACGTGAGCGAGCGCGGGCCGGTGAGGGTGTAGGTCTGGCCGTGGTGGCGATCGGGGTCGTCGAGGAGCACGCGGGCGGCGCACTCGGCGAGGTCGCGCACGTCGATCATGCCGATCCGCGCCGAGGCCATGTTCAGCGAGAACGTGCCGGTGGCGGCGACGTCGCCCGCCTCGTTCAACAGGTTCTGCATGAACCAGTGCGGACGCAGGATCGTCCAGCGCATGCCGCACCGCTCGGTCTCCCGGTCGGACAGCGCGTGCAGCCTGCCGCTGCGGTTCGGCGCGTCGTGCGCCGCGCCGACGACGGACAGGCGCACGACGCGCTCCACACCGGCCCGGCGCGCGGCCCACACGGCGTTCATGGCGTTCTCCGGGGCGCGCGGGCCGTTCGGGGTGAGCAGCCACACGTCCTGCACGCCCTCGAAGGCGGGCGCCAGCGACCGGGCGTCGTCGAGGTCGCCGACGAAGACCTCCGCGCCCCGCTCGCGCGGGCCGTCCGCTCCGGACCCCTCGCGGACGAGGGCACGAAGGTCCACATCGGCTCCTGCCAGCGCTTTCGTCAGCGCGGTGGACACGGTTCCGGTGGCCCCGGTGATCAGTACGGTGCGTGTCACGCTCGTTCTCCCTCGGTGGTTGGTAGTTGGCGGTGGTGGTGCGGGCCGGGTCGCGTCGGTGAATCGGTGGTCGCGGGCGTCCCGGCCACCACGTGACCACCCGCGCTTCCTGCCGTTCCGGAAGCTCCGGACGCGATGACGCGCGTGGCCCGGGTCCCCGGATCAGCCGGACGAGGTGGCCGGTGCGGCCGGTGCCGGGGCGTCATTTTGCCGGTGCGGCCGGTGCCGGGGCGTCATTTTGGTGGGCCGGGGACTTCGGGGGCCTGCCCGCCGACCGGCCGGTGGTGACGCGTTCCAGGACCCAGAGCACGACGGTCCCGGCCGAGAGGGTGGCGCCCAGGAGGCACACGCCGGTCCAGCCGGCGTTCACCCAGACGACCGAGGTCAGCGCGGAGCCCGCCGCGCCGCCGAGGAACAGGGAGGTCATGAAGGCGGAGTTGATCCGGTTGCGGGCCTCGGGCCGGAGCGCGTAGAGGACGTTCTGGCTGCTGTTGAGCACCGCCTGGTGCGCCAGGTCCAGCACGATCACGCCGACGAGCAGCCAGGCCAGCGAGCGTGCCCCCGCCGCGATCGCCGACCAGGAGGCCAGCAGCAGGATCGTCCCGGCGCCGGTCACGAGCTGGACGTGCCCGCGGTCGGACAGCCGCCCCGCCACCGTGGCGGTCAGCGCGCCCGCGACACCGACCAGGGCGAACAGGCCGACGGCCGACTCCGTCCAGCCGTACGGCGCCCGTACCAGCAGGAAGGTCAGGGCCGTCCACAGCACGCTGAACGAGGCGAGGCCCAACGCGCCGACACCCGCCCGCCACCGCAGCAACGGCTCGTGGCGGAACATCGCGACCGTCGAACGCAGCAGCCCGGCATAGGACAGGCGTCCCCCGTCCCGGCCGAGCCGGGGCAGGAAGACACGCAGCAGCACGGCCATCAGCGCCATCAGGACCGCGTTCACCCAGTAGACCGTCCGCCAGCCGCCCAGCTCCGACAACGCCCCGGACGCGGTCCGCGCCAGCAACAGGCCGAGCATCAGCCCGGTCATCACCGTGCCGACCACCCGGCCCCGCTCGGCCGGGTCCGCCAGCGTCGCCGCGAACGGCACCACCACCTGCGCTCCGACCGAGGTCAGCGCGGTCAGGGCCGTACCGGCCAGGAGCACCGTGCCGTCGGCCGCGGTGGCAGACACCAGCAGGAAGACCGCGGTCGCCGCGTAGAGCGACACCGCGAGCCGGCGCCGCTCCATCAGATCGCCGAGCGGCACCAGCAGGACCAGCCCCAGCGCGTACCCGCCCTGCGCGGCCGTCACCACCAGCGCCGCCGACGACGGCCCGATCCCCAGTTCCCGGCCGATCAGGTCGAGCAGCGGCTGCGCGAAGTAGTTTCCCGCGACCGCCAGCCCGGTCGCCGCCGACATGAGCAGCAGCAGCCCGCGCGCCAGGCCGCCGTCCGTGTGAGGTCTCGTCGTCATGCGCCCAGCTTCGGCAATGAACGATCGATGAGTCCAACACATGTTTGTCATCGGACCGATCGTGCATCACGATTGATCCGTGGAGCTCCAGCAGATGCGTTACGTCGTCGCCGTCGCGGAGACGAGCAACTTCACCCGCGCCGCCGAGCGGTGCCTGGTCGTCCAGTCCGCGCTGAGTCACCAGATCGCCCGGCTGGAACGCGAGCTGGGCGCCAAGCTGTTCGACCGCACCAGCCGCCGCGTCCGGCTGACCCCCGCGGGCGAGGCGTTCCTCCCCGCGGCCCGTCAGGCCCTCGACGCCGCCGAACGAGCCCGCGCCGAGGTGGCCGCCGCCGCCGGTGAGATCCGGGGCCGGCTCGCCGTCGGCGCCATTCCCACCGTCGCGGCGGTCGACCTCCCCACCGCGCTGAAGCGGTTCCACCTGCGGCACCGGCAGGTGCGGATCAGCCTCCGCTCGGGCGCGAGCGAGGAGCTGACCGAACGGGTGCGGCAGGGCACCCTGGACGTCGCGTTCCTGGGACTGCCGGTGGGCGTACGCCCCAGGGGTGTCCGTGGCCGCGAGCTGGCGCGCGGCGACCTCGTCGCCGCGGTGGCGCCCGGCCACCCGCTGGCGGTCACGGAACGGGTGGAGCTTCGGCAGCTGTCGGACGAACCGTTCGTCGACTTCCCGCCGGGCACCGCCGCGCGGGCCCAGACGGACGAGGCGTTCGCGGCGGCCGGAGTCCGGCGCGAGGTCGCCTTCGAGGTGACGAACATGGACTTCATGGCCCGCCTGATCCGGCAGGGACTGGGCATCGGGATGCTGCCCGCCGCCTTCGTGCCGGAACTCCCCGACCTGCCCGTCCTCCAGGTCCGTGACGCCCCCGCCCGCATGGAGCACCTCGTCTGGAGCGCCTTCCCCCCGTCGCCCGCCGCCGCGGCGTTCCTGTCCGGCCTCGGTGTCCAGGCGACGGAGTCCTCGGGGTCACCGGACTCGTGACGCCGGGTGCCCGGCCGATCGAGGGGGTGGGTCCGCCCGTGGTACCCGGGTGCCGGGGGTCCTCAGGGAACCGCGTCCAGCACCTGATCCGTCAGGGCCAGATACTCCTCGCGTGACAGGGCGCGCGCCTCGTACCCCAACGTGTTGCGTACGGCGAAGTGACGCGTTTTCTCCGGATCCCACTTGCCGGGCAGATGGACCAGAGGCCGGCCGGGCCCGCCGAACACGATCAGGCCACGGAGGTCCGGTTCGAGGGTGTAGCGCAGCAGCAGGTCGGCCTGGGAGATCAGGTGCGGGCCGTACTCCGACTCCAGCGCCGGCCCGCCGTTCCGGGAGAGGAGGCGGCAGGCCTGACCGTCCAGGCGCGGGAGCTCGCCGCCGCGGGCCACCCGGGGCCGGTTCAGCCGGGCATGGGCGCGGCCGGCTCGCATGTTCCGCCACATGTTTGTGATCATCCGGGCAAAGCGGATGCTGTTCGCCATGTCGAGCGGGTGCACGGGCGGAAGCGCCGAGTCGCGGGGTTCCGGGGGGCCGGTGGGGCGGGGGCCGTGCCAGCCCGAGGCGCGACGGGCCAGGGCGATCCTCGCCTCCGCGTCGATGGCGTACCGGCGGGACTCGCAGGCCAGCCCGTGGTCCCTGGCCAGCTCCTCCAGCTCGTGCCAGGGCATGGCCCCCGGCGCGGAGAACAGGACCAGTTCGTCCTCGTCCAGGACGGCCACGCCGTGCACCCTCCTGTCCTCGCAGGGGTGGCTGTAGGAGACGAGCGTCGCGGCCCGTCCGGCGAGTGCCCGGACACGTGCGGTCAGTTTGATCAATGTGCCCCGTCCTTGGCCGACTGCGGCCGGCACCTGGCCGATCGGTGCCGCCCGGTTCCCCGTTCGACAGGAAGGACGGACAGGGCGGACGTGAAGTTCCGGCCGGGCGGTGCCCCGGAAGGCCACCACCGGCCGCGCGGGAACGCCGGGGGTCGCCGTCGGTCGTGCGGGAACGCCGGGGGTTCGCCGCTGGTCGTGCGGGAATGCCGGAGCCGCCACCAGTGCGGCAACGCCGGAGACGAGTGTGGGCCCCCGGTCGTGAAGCTTCCGGGGACCCACGGGTGTGGCCGACTCCGGCCGGGCGCCGCTACTTCGTGAGCGGGGCCAGCTTGGGGTCGTTGGCGTACGCCTCCACGACGTTCTCCTTGGTCACGATCAGCGGCTCGAGCAGGTACGACGGGACGACCTTCACCCCGTTGTTGTACGACTTGGTGTCGTTGACCTGGGGTGCCTTGCCGGCCTGCAGGTCCTTGGCCATCTGGATGGTCTGCTTGACCAGCTCGCGGGTGTCCTTGTTGATCGTCGAGTACTGCTCACCGGCCACGATCGACTTGACCGACTCGACCTCCGAGTCCTGGCCGGTCACCACGGGCAGGTCCTTGCCGGCACCCTTGACGGAGGTGATGATGGCGCGGGCCAGCGTGTCGTTGGGGGAGAGCACCCCGTCGAGGGTCTTGCTGCCGTAGGTGGAGGTGAGCAGCGAGTCCATGCGGCGCTGGGCGTTCTCGGCCTTCCAGCCGTCGGTGGCGGTCTGCTTGACGTCGGTCTGGCCGGAGCCGACCACCACGCTGCCGTCGTCGATCTTCGGCTTGAGCACGTCCATCGCGCCGTCGAAGAAGACCGCCGAGTTGTTGTCGTCCGACGAGCCGGAGAACAGCTCGATGGTGTACGGGCCGTCGGCCTTCTTCGCCTTCATGCCGTCCAGCAGGGCCTGGCCCTGGAGCTGGCCGACCTTGAAGTTGTCGTACGCGATGTAGTAGTCGACCGCGTCGGTGTTCTTGATGAGCCGGTCGTAGGCGATGACGGTCGCGCCGCCCGCCTTGGCGGCCTCCACCTGGGTGCTCAGCTGCGCGGCGTCGGTCGCGCCGATGACGATGACCTTGGCACCCTTGGTGACCATGGCCGAGATCTGCGCCTGCTGGTCGGCGACGGTGGTGGAGGAGCCGGCGTACTGCACGTCGGACTTGAAGCCGGCCTCCTTCAGGCCGTCGGTGAACAGGCCACCGGCCAGGACCCAGTTCTCGGAGGTCTTCGACGGCAGCGCGACGCCGATCAGCGAGTCGGCGGGGAAGCCCTTCGCGGCCTCGGTGGAACCGGGGGAGGCGCCCGTACCGGCGGCGGGGGTCTGCGAGCGCTCGGAGGCGCAGGCGGTGAGCGACAGAAGCGCGATGGCCCCGGCCGCCACGCCCTTGACGAGGATATTGCGCATTTTCAGAGGTGCCCTTCTTCAAAGTGGGGCGGGGCGGAGGTCTTCCGTCCCGCCGGGGGTGGCCGTCAGCCGGCCACCGGACTCTTGCCGCGTTCCTGATCCGTTTCCGTGCCGGACGCCGGGCCGCTCGGCGCGTCCCGGCGGAACGGGCGCGTCAGCGATCCGATGACCGAGAAGCGTCCCTGCTTCTTGTTGTAGACGTCGAGCGCGACCGCGAGCAGCAGGACCAGGCCCTTGATGATCTGCACCCGGTCGGAGCCCACGCCCATCAGCTGCAGGCCGTTGTTGAGCACGGCCATGACGAGGCCGCCGACGATGGACCCGCTGATCGTGCCCAGGCCGCCGGAGACCGCCGCGCCGCCGATGAAGACGGCGGCGATCGCGTCCAGCTCCCAGCCGATGCCGTCCTGCGGCCCGGAGGCGGCCGAACGGGCGACGAAGATCATGCCGGCCAGCGCCGCCAGGACCGACATGTTCATCATCACCAGGAAGTTGACCCGCCTGAGCTTCACGCCGGACAGCTCGGCGGCCCTGGCGTTGCCGCCGACCGCGTAGATGTGCCGGCCGCCGGCCGTGTTGCGGGTGATGAACGCGTAGATCACGACCAGGACGCCGAGGATGATCCCGGAGATCGGGAAGCTGGTCCCGATCCGGCCGCCGGCGAACTGCAGGCTCGCGAACACCACCACGACGACCGGGACGGCGACCCGGATCGCCGAGATCCACATCGGGGCGACGTCGGCCCCCATCTCCCGCCGGGTCTTGCGGGCCTTCCACTCCCGGACCACCACCGCGACGCACACCAGCAGGCCGAGCAGGAGCGTGAGGTTGTTGTACCCGGTGTCGGGCCCGACCTCGGGCAGGAAGCCGGCGCCGATGACCCGGAAACCCTCGGGCACCGGGATGGTGTCGGCGTTGCCGATGTACTGGTTGCCGCCCCGGAACAGCATCATGCTGGCCAGGGTGACGATGAAGGCCGGCACCCCGACGTACGCCACCCAGAAGCCCTGCCAGGTGCCGATGAGGACGCCGACCGCCAGGCCGATCAGGATGGCGGGGAACCACGGCACCGAGTAGTCCTGCATCACCTTCGCGACCACGATGCCGACGAACGCGGCGATCGAGCCGACGGACAGGTCGATGTGCCCGGCGACGATGACCATCAGCATCCCGATGGCCAGGATCAGGATGTAGGAGTACTGGCTCACCAGCGAGATGAGGTTGCCGGAGTTCAGCGTCAGGCCGTCGGTCAGGATCTGGAACAGCAGGACGATCGCCACCAGCGTGAAGATCATCCCGAACTGCCGGGCGTTGGAGGTCGTCCCTCCGAACAGGGACTTCTGGAGTTCTTTCACACGGCTCATGGTCGGCGTGCCTTCTTCGCTGAGGTCATCTGCTTCATCAGGAGTTCCGGGTTGGCGTCTCGCCGGTCGATGTTGCCGGTGATGGTCCCCTCGAACACCGTGTAGATCCGGTCACACAGGCCGATCAGCTCGGGCAGCTCCGAGGAGATGACGATGACGCCCTTGCCCTGGTCGGCGAGCCGCTGGATGATGCCGTAGATCTCGTACTTCGCGCCCACGTCGATGCCCCGGGTCGGCTCGTCGAGGATGAGCAGGTCGGGGTCGGTGAACATCCACTTCGCCAGCACCACCTTCTGCTGGTTGCCGCCGGAGAGCTTGGTGACCCCCTCGTCGACCGTGGGGGCCTTGACCCGCAGGCTCGTCCGGTAGCCCTCGGCCGCCCTGTGCTCCCGCACCGGGTCGACCACGCCACGGGTGGAGACCTTGGACAGCTTCGCGGACACCATCGAGGTCTTGATGTCGTCGAGCAGGTTCAGGCCGATCGACTTGCGGTCCTCGCTGACGTACGCCAGGCCGTGCGCGATGGCGTCCGACACCGACCTCAGCACGATCTCCCGGCCGTCCTTGAAGATCTTCCCGGAGACGTACGTGCCGTACGACCGGCCGAAGACGCTCATCGCCAGCTCGGTGCGCCCGGCGCCCATCAGGCCGGCGAACCCGACGATCTCGCCGCGGCGCACGGTGAAACTGGAGTTCTTCACCACCAGGCGCTCGGCGGAGATCGGGTGCCGGACCGTCCAGTCGCGGACCTCGAAGAAGACCTCGCCGATCTCGGGGGTGTGGTCGGGGAAGCGGCTGTGCAGCTCCCGGCCGACCATGCCCCGGACGATCCGGTCCTCGTCGACGCCGTCCGCCTTGATGTCGAGGGTCTCGATCGTCCGGCCGTCCCGCAGGATGGTGATGGTGTCGGCGATCTGCTCGATCTCGTTGAGCTTGTGGGAGATGATGATCGAGGTGATGCCCCGCTGCTTGAAGTCGCGCAGCAGGTCCAGCAGGTGCTGGGAGTCGGCCTCGTTCAGCGCGGCGGTGGGCTCGTCGAGGATGAGGAGCTTCACGTCCTTGGCGAACGCCTTCGCGATCTCCACGAGCTGCTGCTTGCCCACGCCGATGTCCTTGATCAGCGTGTCCGGGTCCTCCTCCAGGCCGACCCGGGCCATCAGCTCCAGCGCCTGGCGGTTGGCGACCTTCCAGTTGATCACGCCGCCGCGGCCGGGCTCGTTGCCGAGGAAGATGTTCTCGGTGATGGACATCCCGGGCACCAGGGCGAGCTCCTGGTGGATGATCACGATGCCGGAGTTCTCGCTGGCCCGGATGTCGGAGAACCGGCTCTCGGTGCCCTGGTAGAGGATCTGGCCGGAGTAGGTGCCGTACGGGTGGACGCCGCTGAGCACCTTCATCAGGGTGGACTTGCCGGCGCCGTTCTCCCCGGCGATCGCGTGGATCTCGCCGGCCCGCACCACCAGGTTGACGTCGGAGAGCGCCTTGACGCCGGGGAACTCCTTGGTGATCGAACGCATCTCCAGCAGGACGGGCGCGCCGCTCACGACCGGCCCGCCCGGGTCGGGACCCGTGCCGGACACGGCCTCGGGACGGCGGCGTCGCCGTCTCTGGGCCGGCAGCGGGATCCGCGCGGGTCCGGCTGCCGGGGACCGCGCCAGGTCACCACCGACATGGTTGCCTCCGGGAGGTTCGTCATCAGTTCGTGCACTTCGCTGTGGCCTGAACCACATGTGGAAAGAGTGGGACTTTCCGCAGAATCTAAATTAATTCATCGTTCGCGCGATTCACTCGTGGGACGGTGACGCGTGCCGCCGCCCCGGTCGTACGCGCGCCGCCTCGTTCGCACGGGTGCCACCTCGTCGTGCGTGGTCACGCGCCGCGCCCGGCCGTCGTCGAGGGACGGGCCCGGCCACCTCGCCGTGCGGGCCGGTGACGGTGTCCGGCCGTCGCGCCGACCGGCGGGAGTTTCCGTGCCCGAGCGCGTTTCCAGGCCGTACGCGAGGCCGCGGGAGGGCGGGAGTCAGCGATCATAACGATTCCGGTTCCCTCCGATCGGCCATGACATCGTTGTCAACAGGCAGCGGGTAGAGACTCCACCCGCGTTACGGGCGTGTCAATTGGCCCCCTCCCAATGTGGCCATTTTGTAACGTATCGTGACGCCAAGTGAGATTTACGGCACACGATCCTCTCGCCGCTGCCGCTGCCGCTGCCGCTGCCGCTGCCGCTGCCGCTGCCGCTGCCGCTGCCGCCTGGCTCCCTCGCGGTCGTTCGGCTTTTCGCGGTGGCCCGGCTCCTCGCGGTAGCAAGGCTTTTCGCGGTGGCCCGGCTTTTCGCGGTGGCCCGGCTCAGCGCGGCGGGATGCCCCGGTCGACCAGCTTGGTGGGAAGCACCACGGTGCGCGGCCACGACCGGTCTCCCTCGATCCGCCGGAACAGCAGCTCGGCGGCGGTCCTGGCCAGCTCGCGGGTGTCGTAGGCGATCACCGTCAGCGGGTACGGCACCAGGCTGGCCATGTCGAAGTCGTCGAACCCGAGCAGCGCGGCGTCGCTGCCGCGCCGGTGCAGCTCCTCCACCACCCCGAGGGTGATCCGGTTGTTCAGGCTGAAGAAGGCGGTCGGCGGATCGGGCCGGTCGAGCAGCTCGGAGACGACCCGGGCCGCCGCCGCCGGATCACGGACGCCGTCGCGGACCAGCCGGGTGTCGTAGGGCGCCCCGGCCGGGGCCAGCGCGTCCTGCGCGCCGTCGAGCCGCTCGCGCATCGTGTAGACGCCGATCGAGTCGAGCAGGATGCCGATCCTGCGGTGGCCCGCCTCGACGAGCCTGCGCACCCCGGCCCGCGCGCCCCCGCGGTTGTCGAGCAGCACCGTGTCGGCGAGCAGCCCGCCGGCCGGCCGGTCGAGGAAGACGACCGGCGTGCCGAGCTCGACCTCGGCGCGCATGAACGAGTGGTCGTCGCCGGCAGGCACCACGAGCAGCCCGTCGACGCGTCGGGCGCACATGTCCCGCAGCAGCTGCCGCTCGCGCGCCGGGTCCTCCTCGGAGCTGGCGATGATGAGCATCGTGCCGCGCTGCCGGGCCACCTCGGCGGCGGTTCCCGCGATCGTCGCGTAGAACGGGTTGGCGATCTCCTCGATCAGCAGCCCGATCGTGGCGGTCGCCTGTCCCGAGCGCAGCGAGCTGGCCAGGTGGTTGCGGCGGAAGCCCAGCTCGGCCACGGCGGCGAGCACCCGCTCGACCAGCTCGGGCTGGACGTGCGGCGCGTTGTTCACGACCCGCGAGACGGTCTTCAGGCTCACTCCGGCCCGGGTCGCCACGTCCACCATGGTGGGCCGCCTCGTACGGCCGCCGTCGCTGGTCATGCCAGGAACCATACCGACACACCGTCTCACATGGTGACAACGTTGTCCGAATCTCTCGCCTGGTCACCGCCGAGGGTATCGCCGCCGGGCGCCGGGCAAGCGGCGGTCGCGCTCGTCGGCCGTGACGTCGCCTCGTCCGCGCGACCCCGCCGGGCGGCCCGGGAGGAGGTTCGGTTCCCGTGCGGACACGCGACCAGCACTTGACAACGTTGTCTCAGGAAAGGGAACGTCGGGCCGCGATCCACCCCCGGGTACGCCCCTCCGCGAGCCCACCATCCCTCACGTCCCGTCGGCGGCCTCCCGCATGGTCTGGGATTCATGTCCCGGCACCGGAGGCGACAAGGAGAGACCGCCGGGAGTCCGGGGGTCGGGACTCCGTGACTCGGGACTCCGGGACTCGCGACTTCGTGACTCGGGACTCTGGAATGCGCGACTCCGGGAGTTCGGGAACGAGAAAGCGGTGGGCAACCAGGTTGTAAGCGGACTTCGAAGAATGGGATCCATGACGGATCTCCCCTCGGCACGCCCCTTCGCGCCGGTACGGTACGGCGCCCTTCTCGTCCTCGCGCTGGTGACGTTCACCGGATGCGGTCTCACCGGCGGTGGGACCGGGAGCGGTGCCGCCGCTCCCGCGGAGGTGACGAGCAGCGCGACCCCCCAGGCGGAAACCACGGCAACCACGGCAACCAGGGCAACCGCCGGGGCCGGGGGCGGGGAGCAGGACCGGCCCTCGGCGGCCGTCGAACCCGGCGGCACCCTCTTCGACGGCAGCACGGTCTCGGCCGAGCTGACCCGCGCGGGGGAGAGGCACAGGTTCGCGCTGGACCTGGGCGACGCCAGGGAGTTCTACGTCACCGACATGGAGGGTGACGACATCCAGTTCCAGGTGTTCTCCGACGTCGACGACGAACCCCTGAGCCCGGCCGCCGTCAGTCTCAGCGCCGGTACGTCGCTCAGCAACAAGCTGACCAAGGTGGGCGGCCACCGGCTGGAGGTCTGGGGGAAAACCGACGTCATCGGGGCGTACAGCCTCCGGATCGCGACGGTGAAGGTCCGCACCTTCCCCGCGACGATCGGCCTGAAGATCGGTGAGGGCAGTCCTGCCGGGGCGGGGTCGCTGGACGTCCCCGGGCGGATCGACCGCTTCGAGTTCGACGCGGACGGCGCCACGACCATCAGGGTCGTCGCGGGCGGCGGACCGTGCACCGCCGTCGACGTCGAGATCTACGACGCCGCCGAGAAGAGCGTCGCCGACCCCCGGCAGCCCTACCCGCTGTGCGGCAACGAGTTCGACCTGTCGCTCCCGGGCGGGGACGGGCGCTACGCGCTGGTCGTCAGATCACCCGCGGCGAGGACCGGGACGTACTCCTTCCAGATCATGCGCGCCGGCTGAACGGTCCGGCCCGCAGCGAACCCCAGCGGGCCGGGCGATCGGGAAGGGAATGGACCGGGCTGTCCGAAGGGGGCAGGGGAGCGGGCCGGGTGACCCCGGGGAGAGCGGGAGAGCGGGCCGAATACCCAGGAAGGGTGCGGGCGAGGCGATCCGAGGAGGGCGGGGGAACGGGCCGGGCGATCAGGAGCGGCGCAGGCTTCCGTGGTACTCCAGCGAGCCCCCGCCCTCCTGCTTCACGCAGTCCAAGGTCTGGGAGTCCCTCAGCGTGAGGGTCATGTCCCCGCTCACGCACTGGTCGCGCTGCGCCACGGTCAGGTCGAGCACGGTGTCGCCCCGGACCCGGGTCGGCGTGACCCGCTGCTCGCAGTCGCCGGTCACCCACGTCCCGGCGGACCCGTCCCGGTTCAGGGTGATCGTGACGTCGGCGGTGCGCGCGCGGTCGTCCTGCGAGACGATCCTTCCCGCCCAGGTCCCCGCGAAGGCCGCCGGGATTCCGGCGCCCTCGGCCGTGGACGGCGCCGAGGCCGATCCGGAGACCGTTACCGGGCCGGCGGTCCCGCCGGGTTCCTCCAGGGGCGTCGCCCCGACGCCCGGGGAAGCGCCTCCGACGGTCCCCGTCGCGTACAGCACACCGATCGTCGCGAGACCCGCGACGACGACGGCGGCCACCGGGACGACCGCGCGCCCGGCCCGCCGGGTGGCCCGCTCGCCGCGCGGTGGCGTGGAGATCGCCGTGTCACGACCAGTCGTACCGGCCTCGCCGCGAGACGCGGGCCCGCGCGGGGGGAGGGCCGCCGCGTCCCGCGCGGGCTCGCCGGGCGGATGCCGCGCTGAGGGGTGCGTTCCGGACGGGACGGCCGCGGGCGGCGGCTCGGCCCGGGTGTGGCCGGGCCAGTCGTCGGGGACGTACGCGCTGGGGACCGGGCCGACGTCGGGAACCGTGACGGTGGAGGCCCCGGGGTCGACCAGGCGGACCAGGAGCGACCGGGCGGAGGGACGCGTCGCCGGGTCCTTGGACAGGCAGGCGGCCAGCACCTCGCGCAGCCCCCGGGGAACGCCGGAAAGGTCGGGATCCCGGGTGAGGATGCGGTTGAAGACCGCGGCGACGGTGTCACCGCCGAACGGCGACCTGCCGGTCGCGGCGTAGACCATGGTCGAGGCCCAGGCGAACACGTCGGCCGCGGGCGACCCGTGGACCCCGTTGAGCTGCTCGGGCGCCATGTAGGGCGGGGTGCCCGACAGCGCCGAGGAGGTCGTCCCGGCGTCGAGCGGCCGGGCGATGCCGAAGTCGACCACGCGCGGCCCGTCGGGGCCGAGAAGCACGTTGGCCGGCTTGAAGTCCCGGTGGACCACCCCGGCGCCGTGGATGGCCGCGAGGGCGGAGGCCGTGCCGACCGCGAGCCGGTCGAGGTCGCCGTCCCGCAACGGGCCGTTGTCGCGCACCCGTTCCTGCAGCGAGGGACCGGCGACGAACTCGCTCACCACGTAGGGGTCCGGCCGGTCGAGCTCGGCCGCCAGCACCCGGGCCGTGCAGAACGGGGCCACCCGGCGGGCCGACTCCAGCTCCCTGGCGAGCCTGCGGCGGACGTCCGGGCTCGCGCCGCCCTTGAGGACCTTGATCGCGACCCGGTCGCCGGACGCGCCCCATCCCTCGTAGACGATCCCCTGCCCGCCCTCGCCCAGGCGTCCCACGACCTGGAACGCTCCCAGCGTGCGCGGGTCGTCCGGCTCCAGCGGGCCAGCGGCCATGAGTTCCTCCATGCACGTCGGCGCGGGTGCCCAGCGTAACGACGGCGGCGGCCGGGCCGCCACGGCCCCGGCCACGGCCGCGTCCGGCGCCCGACCGGCAAGGCCGGACGGTGAGCGCAGACGGTGAGTGCGGATGGCGAACGCGAATGGCGAACACGAATGGCGAGTGCGGACGGTGAGTGCGGATGGCGAGCGCGAATGGCGAGTGCGGATGGCGAGGGCGGGATTTCGTCCGGATTTTCGGGTGATCGCTATAATTCAGTCATGAAGGCCGCGGTCCGCACCAGGTATGGCCCACCGGAAGTGGTCCGTTTCGCAGAGGCCGAGAAACCGGCGCCCAAGGACGGCGAGATCCTCGTCAAGGTCCACGCGACGACGGTCAATCGCACGGACTGCGCTCTGAGGGCGGCGAAGCCCTTCGTCTGGAGACTTTTCACCGGGCTCGTCAGGCCGAAGGTGAGAATTCTCGGAAACGAGTTCGCGGGAGAGGTCGAGGCGGTGGGCGGCGGCGTCACGTCCTTCACGGCCGGCGACCGGGTGTTCGGATACAACGAGAGCGGATTCGGGGCCCACGCCCAGTACATGTCGATCTCCCAAGACGGCGCGATCGCGCTCATCCCGGAGGGCCTGACCTACGAGGAGGCCGCTCCCAGCACCGAGGGCTCGCACTACGCCCTCACGATCATCAGGACGGCGAAGGTCCGGAGCGGGCAGGACGTCCTCGTCTACGGTGCGACCGGGGCGATCGGCTCGGCGGCGGTCCAGCTCCTGAAAGGACTCGGCGCGAGTGTGACCGCGGTTTGCGACACGAGGAACGTCGAGCTGGTCAGGGGGCTGGGGGCCGACCGGGTCATCGACTACACGGCCGAGGACTTCACGAGGCACGGGCGGGAGTACGACATCGTCATCGACGCGGTCGGCAAGAGCTCGTTCGGCCGGTGCAGGCGGCTGCTGAAACCGCGCGGGATCTATCTCGCGTCGGACCTGGGTACCCTGTCGCAGAACCTGGTCCTGGCACTCGTCACCCCGCTGCTGCGCGGCAGGAAGGTGATGTTCCCCATCCCGAAGCAGAACGACCCGGAGATCGCACGGCATTTCAAGGGACTCATCGAGTCCGGCGGTTTCACACCGGTCATCGACCGGCGATATCCACTGGACGAGATCGTCGAGGCCTATCGATATGTCGAAACGGGCCAGAAAACGGGAAATGTAGTGATCACGGTCGAACATTAGAGCCGTCGAGCATCGGAAGGGCCGCAGCACATCGGAGCCGTCGGGCGCCGGAACCACCGGCCCGGCGCGGACTCGGGATCGGATGCGACGCGGCCCGTCTGACGTGCGCGGACGTGGTTCCCGGCGGGCGCGGGGCCCTCAACCGTCGGGTGGGCCGACGCACCCGTTCGGCCCCATGCCGTCGATCCGGCGCACTCGCACGCTCGCCAGTGAGGTCGCCGATTTCACGAGAGCCTCGTCGACCTCGCTGCCGGAGGCGTGGACGCGTCGTGCGGACGCGAGACTCACCGCCATCAGTTCGACCCGGTAACGCTGGCCGACGCCCGTGCGCGGCCCGCCGAAGAACTGCGCGCCTCTCCACGTGGAGAGGCTGCCCGGTCTCTCGAATCCGTGGACGAACTGGATGTATTTCGCGGGGTCGCCGTTGTCGAGGTTCTGCATCGCGAGGATGAGCGTGGTGCTGGGCCGGAGCCTGGCCGTTCCGGTGAAGTAGGAGCAGTGCTTCACAGCCGAGCGGTCGGTCGGCGAGGTGATCGTCCCGGCGGCGTCCGCCGCGTCGCCGGTGGTCGCCGCCAGCCCGGAGGGCGTCGGCGTCGCGGTGGTGGGGGCGGCGTACGAGGCCGACGGTCCCGTGGTGCGCGCCGGGAAGCCGGACAGCAGGAGCGCACTCGCGGTGCCGGTGACGGCCAGGGCGGCGATCGCGGCGGCGAGGCGGCGCGGGCGTGACCGTTCCTTCGCGCCGCCGACGCCGGCAGGCGGTGCCTGCTCCGAGCCGCCGGCCGCCGGGTGCGCGGCCTCGAGCAGGCCACGGCTCCACCTTCGCAGGTCGGCCGGACGGCGTGACGCGTCGACGTTCAGGGCGGTCAGGACATGCGAGGTGAGGCGGTCACGGTCGCCGACCCCCGCCTCCCCGGCCACGGCACGAAGCTCGAGTTCGATGTACGCGGCACCGTCGGGAACGTCGGCGGCAGGAGGGTCCTGCCCGGTGAGGCAGAAGAAGGCGAGCGCGCCGAGCGAGTAGACGTCCGCGGCGACGGTCCGGGGAAGGTGCGGTGCGGCCAGTACCTCCGGCGCGGTGTAGGGAGGCGTGTGCCAGCCGGTGAAGTCGTATCCGTCGTCGACGAGACGCAGGGTGCTCACGTCTATGAGCACCAGGCCACGCCTGGCGTGCACGATGCAGTTGGAAGGCTTCAGGTCCCGGTGCAGGCTCGGGTTGCCGCCCGATCGCGTCATGGAGGCGAGGCCGGCGAGCGCCTCGCCGGCCTGGACCACGTGGAGAAGACGGTCGCGGACCGTGTCGTCGCGTGCCCGGTCGCCCGCCAGAAGGTCCTGCAGCGTCGCTCCCTCGACCCACTCCATCACCAGGTAGGCCATGGTCGTGGTGACGGCGGTCGCCTCGGGCGGCGGGCTGTCGTACGGATGGGGTGCCGCGCCGAGAAACACCTCGTCCAGCCGCACCACGTGGTCCAGCCTCAGGTGCCGTAGCAGTACGGCGTGGTCGCGCCAGCGTTGCCGGTCGCGCGACGAGGGCCAGTCGGGCCCCGCGTCGTGTGGCGGATGGAGGAGTTTGACGGCCAGCGGCAGGGGCGAGGTCAGATCGCCGTGATAGCGCGCCTTCCAGGTGACGCCCTGCCCGCCCGGTATCCCGTCGCCCAGCAGCTCGTACCGGTCGGGCGCGTCCGCCGGGCCGACGAACAACCCGTTGGGCTCGTCGGCGGGGACGGCGGGCCGAGCCCGCGCGCCGCCGGTGACGTCCGTGCCGGACGCCGAGGTGGGGAGGTCCGGCCCGCCCCGGGTGTCCGCTTCGCGGCCCGGCGGGGGGTCGTGGCGGTCAGATTCCATCGTCTTCCCCGGCCTCCGGGTCGGACGGCAGGTCGTCGAGGTCCTCCGCGCCGACGACCGCGCTGCGCATCGCCCAGCGGGCCAGCGCCCATCGGAAATCGTCGTGCACGGCCTGCTCGTCGTCCATGGTCATTCCTGGGACCCCGTGGCCGGCCAGGCTCTCCCGCAGCGACTTGACGACATTGCGGATGTACTGGGGCCGCCTGCCCAGCCGCCTGCCGATCTGGGCGTACGTCGCCGGAACCGCCCGCGGGCCGGTCCTCCTCAGCAACGGCTCGCACAGCGCGGCGATCACGATCCGCTGCACCCTGGTGAACACGATGGGAGAGGTGACCGTCTCGGGAGCACGGGTCACCACCTCGCCCGGGTGATGGCCGGCGGACGGCGTCACCGACCGGGCGTCCACCCGTACCGTCACCGTCGACCCGCCGCGGCCGGTGAAGACGACGGAGAAGACCATGAACGGCAGGGAGGTCATCGCCGCCCCCGGCTCGACGACGCGGTCCTCACCGGACGGCGGCCGGATGACGAGGGGTTTGTGCCGCGAGTCGTTGCGTACCAGAACGCAGTCGTTGAGGACGAGCAGTGAACCCGCCCGCCGTGACAGGTGTTCGTCGTCGGGCAGGTGCACGTCGCACGCGCGGCTGCGACCCATTGTCAGCAACCGCCCGCGAGCCACCGTCCATTTATCGCCTTTGAACGCGACCAGTACCTCGTCGACTGATTCGTCGGGCATACCGGTCATCGTGTAAGTCATATTCCGGCCGGCTTTCGCGTGAGTGGGCGACTCTGGCACTCATTGATCGTGCTCGGCGTTTACTGGGTGACTTGAATAATAGCGATTTATGCGCGAATGGTAAGGACGAAGGAGGCGCCCGCGATCGCGCGGAGGACGTTCGCGATGAATGTCGTGGCGTTTCCCGGAGAAGCCGCGTGCCCTCCCGATGGTGCGGGGGTGTACTACCGCCCCGCCGGGTCTCCCCGTTCACTCCTAAGGAATCGCCCGGATCACGGGCGTCCGCGGAAGTGGAGGAGAACCCATGACGAATCCGAGACGCGCCGGTCGTCGTGTCCTGACGGTCACGTCCCTTGTGGTGATCGCGGCCGGTGCCGTCGCCGCGACACTCGCCGGCGCGGGTCCCGCGGCCGCCGCGCGTGTCACCGCGACCTGCGCCAACAACAACGGCGACGCCGCCGTCATCCAGGCGGCGATCGACGGCTCGGCGGCCGGCGACGAGATCGTCATCGACGGGCCGTGCACGATCGTCAGCACCGTCATCTTGCGCGGCAACCGGGCGTACCGCGGCGACAGCCCGTCCACCCTCCTCAGGGAGGGCAACGGCAGCAACCTCGCCGCGGTGCTGGCCTCCGACTCGTGGATCAACAACGACGCCTTCGCCGGAGAGCCGATCTCCCTGCGCGGTCTCACGATCGACGCCAACGCGGCCAACAACCCCACCGGCGGGGACGCGGTCGTGATCCGTTCCTGGCGCAGCACCGTCGAAGGCCTCAACATCCGGAACGCCAGGGCCCACGGACTACGTGTCACCAACACCTCGCGCAACGGCACGACGCTGACCAACACGATGGTCAACGGCAGCATTCGCGGCCTGTTCGTGGAGAACTCCGGGCAGCACGGCATCTACGTCCAGGACACCGGCAATTCGGTGACCGACTGGAACCTCACCGAGAGCTGGGTAGCGGCCAGCGGGGGCGACGCGATCAAGCTCGACAACTCCGCCGGCTGGACGGTCGAACGCAACCACGTCTACGGCGTCGGCGGCTCCGGCATCAACGCGAGCCGTCTCTTCGCGACCAGCGTCAGCGACAACTACGTCGAGGACTTCGTCACCAACGGCATCGGCGTCACCGTCCAGGGCGACGCCGCGAGCACCGTCGTCGGCAACCGCGTCTTCCAGTTCAGCGGAGCGGGGACCACGTATCTGGCAATCAAGCAGGTCAACTACGGCACCGGCCATGTCGCCGTCACCGGCAACGTCGTGCGCGGCAACGGCTCCGGCGTCGGTCTTTCCTACCAGCGCGGCGGCAACCAGCTCACCGTCGTCTCATCGGGCAACGCCGTCAGCGGCGTGACCAGCCCGCTGCTCTTCGGAACAGGCGTCAACGTGTCCGCCGGGCTCTGACCCGCCGCCGGCACCCCGGGAGAACACGATGAACATCTTCGTACGCCACCTGCCCCGCTCCTTCACCGCCGGGATACTCGCCGCCGTGCTGCTGGCGGGGCTCGGCTTCACCGGTCCCGCGCGAGCGGCGCCGAACACCCCTTCGCTGGCGGCGGGCGAGACGCTGTCGTCCGGCCAGCGGCTCGTCTCCCCGGACGGGCAGTACGTGCTGGTCATGCAAGGTGACGGGAACCTGGTGCTGTACGCCCCGGGCAACCGGGCCGTGTGGGCCACGGGGACTCACGTCAACGGTTCCAGCGCCGAGATGCAGGGCGACGGCAACCTCGTCGTCTACGCCCCCGGTCATGTGGCCGTCTGGGCCACGGGCACCGGCGGCCGCCTCCACCTCGAACTGCAGAGCGACGGCAACGCCGTGCTGTACACCGACGACGGCCACGTGGCCCGCTGGGCGTCGGCCACCATCACCGACCGGAACAACACCGGCCAGGTGCGCTACCACGGCTACGTCCTCATGCGCGGCAACGGGTGGCCCGACTCCCACTGGTCCTCCCTGGACAACCTGTGGACCGGAGAGAGCGGGTGGCGGTGGAACGCGACGAACCGCGGCTCCGGGGCGTACGGCGTACCGCAGGCCTACCCCGCGTCCAAGATGGCCGAGGCCGGTGCCGACTGGCGCGACAACCCGGCGACCCAGATCCGGTGGGGCCTGCAGTACATCAGGCAGAGGTACGGCTCACCGCAGGAGGCGTACCGGCAATGGTCCGATCGCACACCGCACTGGTACTGACCGGCACGGAGAACGGAGTCAGCCATGCCCATCCCCCGAAGGGCGTTCACCGAAAGGCCCGGATCCAAACGCGTCACCACGCTTCTGGCCGCCCTCACCCTCATCCTGGTCCCAGCCGTTACCGCCGCCCCCGCGCTGGCCGCGCCCGACGGATATCTCTGGTGGCCGGCGGACGGCATCGTCTCAGGCGCCTGTGGGGAGGCCCGCAGTACTCCGACACCGCACAGGCACGCCGGCGTCGACATCGCCCGCCCCTCGTCGACCCCGGTCTACGCCGCCTACGACGGCACCGTCGTCTGGAGGGACGCGGATTCCGGGGGGTACGGCAACCACCTGGACGTCGTCCATTCCGGTGGATGGACCACCCGCTACGCGCATCTGGCGGAGTCGGTCGAAGAACCGCTGGTCCCGAACGGCGCGGTGGTCACCCGCGGCCAGTTGCTGGCCCACACCGCCGTCAACGGTGACTCGACCGGTCTGCACGTGCACTTCGAGATCCGCAGGAACGGCAGCCTGCAGTGCCCGGCCAACGCCGGCCGCGGCACGACCATCACGGCACGCCGGCCGACCTCGGTCAGCGTGGGAACCCCCGCGACCCCGGAGGGGGTGGTGAACGGCGGAGGCGTTCACATCACGGGCCCCAACTCCTACACCGACGTCTCCAGCACGGGTCAGGTCTACGCCTGGAACGGCGGTCACCACGGGGGTTCTCCCACCGGATACACGGGGCGGTTCGTGGACGCCAAGGTGACCGCGGGAGGGGGAGGCTACTGGTTGCTGACCTCGGCGGGTCAGGTCTACGCCTACGGGAACGCCCCCTACAAGGGAGGCAGCCCCACCGGCTACTCCCAGGAGATCGTCGCCATCGCCGCGATGCCCGACGCCCAGGGCTACGTCATGGTGAGCGCGGCCGGGCAGGTCTACGCCTACGGCTCGGCCGTCCATCGTGGCGGCGCTCCCACGGGCTACACCGGCCGGTTCGTCGACGTCGAGATGACGCCGGACGGAGGCGGCTACTGGCTGCTGACCTCGGCGGGCCAGGTCTACGCCTACGGCAACGCCCAGTACTGGGGCGGCAGCCCGACGGGATTCAGCCGCGCGGTGGTCGCCATGTCACCCACCCGCGACGGCCAGGGATACGTGATGGTCAGCAAAGCGGGTGAGATCTACGCCTATGGCAGCGCGCGGTACACGGGCGGCTCTCCGCCCGGCATCACCGGTGAGATCTCCGACGTGAGCTACCGCACGGACGGTGCCCACGGATATGTGATGATCTCCACCGGCGGCGGCCACTACGCGTACGGCACGCCCTGGCTGGGGAATCCCGGCGGAACCACGTCGATCTTCTGAGCGCTCGGCCCGATCGCCCGCCCGGTGTCCCGCACCGGCGGGCGACCGGGCTGTCCGGCGCTCGCGTGTCGCCCGGAACACGCGGACGAGATCTTCGGCGGGCGTGGTGTCGCCGTACGGGCGGATGGTTTGCCGCACCTCTCGCCGGGCAGGCGGCCGGTGATCGGAAATATCGGTTCCGCTCACCGTCGGCGGCGAGGGAGGTGCGATCCCGATGAGCGTCCAAACGCTGTCAGTCGCGTTCAGCTGGGCCCTTCTGGCGATCGGGTGCGTGCTGGCCGCGCACGGTGTCCAGGTGCTGGTGACGGGCCGGGCTCCGCGCCTGGTCTCGGGGCCGGGCCGGGTCCTGCGGGTGCGGCTGTACGCCTGGTCGATGCTGTTCTTCGCGTTCTTCGCCTTCTCCACGGCGTCGCCCCGGCTGCTGGGCTGGACGGACGAGCTCTCGCTCACCGGCTTCACCCTGCTCGCGCTCGCCTTCGCGGTGGTGGCGCTCACGCTGATGGCGAGGGCGAAGAAGGTGCTGGTCCCCACGACCTCACGCGACCGGGAGGCGTGACGACGCCTCGCCGTGTCCTCCGCCGCCCCCTCGCCATGCCCCTCTGCCGTGCCCCTGCCGGTCTTCGCGCCCCGGTTCTCGCCTGGTTTCCCTGGCCCGGTCACCGGTCCCACACCGAGTTTGATCAATAAATCTCCGCGCCTTACCGGAGCTTTCCCCGCCGCCGCTCACGTGTTCCCGGTCGCGTTCCCGGTCGCGGTGGGTCCTCGGGCGGCGAAGCTTGCCGGGAGGTCGTCCGGGCGTGCCGGGCCGGTCGTCCGGGTGCTCGCGCGGTCGCGGGGTGTTCTCCCACATATCCGCTACGTTCTGTGGTGGGGGCGGCGTTTCTCGTTACTCCGAGCGATCACTGCTGGTAGTGGTGGCACATGCTGACAAGACAACGGCGCCACACGGTCGCCATCCTCACAGCCCTGCCCGCCCTCCTCGCCGCCCTCGCCGGGCCGGCCGCCGCCGCGGTCAAGCTGCCCGAGCCGTCGGTCCCGCCGATCGCCCGCGCCGAGCTGAACCTGCTCACCGTCGCGGAGCCGCGGTCGATGGACGGCTACAGCCGGGACCGCTTCCCGTACTGGGGCCTGCGCACCCCGACCTGCGACGCCCGCGAGACGGTGCTGGCGCGCGACGGGCAGAACGTGCAGCGCGACGACACCTGCCGGGCGGTGTCGGGCTCCTGGTACTCGCCGTACGACGGGCGCACCCTCAGCTCGGCCGCCGAGGTCGACGTCAGCCACATCGTGCCGCTGGCCAACGCCTGGCGCTCCGGCGCCGACGCCTGGACCGACGTCGAGCGCAAGAACTTCGCCAACGATCTGGAACGGCCGCAGCTGCTCGCCGTCTCCGCCACCTCGAACAAGAGCAGGGGCGATCAGGGCCCCGAGGCGTGGAGGCCGCCGCTCGCCGCCTCCCGCTGCATGTACGCCCGTGCCTGGGCGGATGTGAAGTACCACTACCGTCTCACCGTCACCGCCGAGGAGAAGGCCGCCCTCGCCGAGATGCTCGACACCTGCCGTCCCCAGCCGGCCGGTGAGGACGATAAGTGAGCGAGGTGGCCGGCCGCGAACACTACGACAACCAGGTGCTCGCCGGGCCCGGCGGGGTGATGACCGACGAGATGGGGGTCATCACCGGTGATCTCGCCGTACGCACCGAGGTCCGCGACGACCAGGCACACGTCGCGGTGCAGTATCTCGGCGCGGAGGAGTGGTACACCCTGACCGGCAGTCCCGCCCCGCTGGCCGGTCACACCGGCGAGGAGATGCACGAGGCGGTGCTGGCCGCCATCCAGGCGGGCCTTCCCGGCGGGCTCGGCTGATCCGGCAGGTCCCGGCCTTGGCGAATGGCCCCGGCCCCGGTCACGTGCCGGGGCCGGGACCGGGGCCGTCGGCGGAGGTGTCCGGGCCGGTGGCGCGAGGTGTCCGGGTATCCAGGTGTCTAGGCCGGTGGTGCGAGGTGTCCGGGTGTCTAGGCCGGTGGCGCGAGCCGCATCAGCTGGTCGCGGGTGTTCTCGTCGAGGTTCGCCCGGAGCAGCCCGTTGTCGACACCGGGTTCGCAGGCCGTCAGGATCCGGACGGCCGCGGGCGGCCCGTCCGGGTAGCCGAACAGGAGTCGCACGCCCTCGGTCTCGGGGCACGCCTTCTCGCTCGGCAGGGTGTCCAGGGAGTTGAGCGTCGCCGCCAGGGCCTCGGCCGTCTCCCTGCCGTGCTCCAGGCGCGGGGCCGGCCCGTCGTACGAGGCCTGCCCGCAGACCAGGACCGAGACGGGCCCGCCGGGCACCATCCGCTCGTACTGACCCCGGCGCCCGGGGAACCCGAGGCAGGGGTCGCCGGGCCGTACGGGATTCCACGTCCCGGTGCGGTAGGCGGCGGTGATGTCCCGCCCGACGTACGAGCGGCTGCCGACGGTGCCGTTCGTCGTCGTCACGCAGGAGCCGGCCTCCTCGGCGCTGCCCACCCACAGGGCCTTCCCGCGGGGGTAGGCGAACCTGATGAGATAGCTCGTCGTCGCCCCGCCCCGTCGCGCGCACGGGCCGCCGGGATCGGCCGTGGTCACCGGGAGGTAGCCCAGGTCGCGGGCGATGGCCCCGGCCCCGCCGGTCAGGAGCCGGGATCCGGCGAGCCGCTCGCCTCCCGGGCGCGTGCCGTCGCCGGGGTAGGCGCAGATCATCGCAGTGATCGGCTCTCCGGGGACGAGCGACTCCTCGACCCCGTCGAGGTCGGCGACGGCGGGCACCCAGCCGCCGGGCCGGTCGCCGCCCCAGCGCTCCGGGCACGACACCGGCGCGGGCGAGGGCGCGCGCACCGCCTGTGAGATCAGCGCGACCGCCCCGCACGCCGCCGTCACGGCCAGGGCGACGCGGACACCGTGGAGAAGCCTCACGACACTGAAACGTCAATCCCCTGGGAAAGGTTCGGAAGGCGGTGGAAAAGGGCTGTGCGTCCCGCCGGTGCGGGGACTTTTCGCGACATTTCCGTGTACGTGTGGGATGCCGGGCGGCGACCTGCCTTCCCGTGGGGACGGCCCGCTTTCCCACGGGGAGTGGGCGGGGGCGGAGGACGGCCCGCTTTTCTGCGGGGAGCGGCCGGGGCCGCCGGGGGATTGTCCACGTCCTGCCTCCCGGTCACTTCTTGGGGGCGAATCCGTGCCTGACCTCGCCCTTGGTGCAGCGCGGGCAGGGGCGGTACTGACGAGGGAAGAAGGTGGCCTTCAACGTGCCGGAACCTCGGCATTTGCGGCATTTCGAGAGGTAATTACGGATCCAATCGGAGATGACCCATATGACGAACACGGCGAGGATGAGCAACGCGGGTTCCACGGTGAACTCCACCTGGTGAGGGTTTCATGAGGCCTTCCCTCATAACACCTCGCGTTCGTGTCGACGCGTTGCGTTTCGGTGGTCGGTATATCGCCTGCTCATAACGGTTGCGGCGGCCCGCGCAATTGTGATTACCCCTCTTGTGGTGTTTTGGGGAGGGGAAGCGGTCCGGCCGGGCATTGCACAAAGGTGTCGAAGGCGCCGAAGGTGCCGAAACCATCGAAGGCGCGATAGGCAACCCGGCCATTCCCGGTCTCAGCGGGACGATGCCCAAGGCGCGGCGGGCGCCCGGCCGTTCCCGTTCCCGGCTCCCCCGTTGGAGCCGGGAACGGGGCGCTCAGCCGGTCGCGAGGTGCTCGGCTTCGTGGTGCAGTACCTCGACCAGGATCAGCTCCAGATGGAGGTCCTGATCCGTGAGGTCGTCGGACGGTGTCATCGAATACCTCCAGCCTCGCTGGTGGGGACGCCCCGCCCGCCTCGGGGGTGTATCCGCCATACCAGGCCGGTATGAACATCGGGGCCCCGCACGGCGTCCCGTGCGAGGCCCCCGCCCTCCGGTCCCGGCGTCCTCGGGGACGGCCGGGGAGGAGGTCAGCCGATCCCGGGCTCGGCCCAGAAGAGCGTTCCCGAGCCGTGCGCCTCGACGGGCCCGTGGGCGGCGGGGACGAAGACGGAGTCGCCGGGACGCAGGGTGTGCTCGCCGGTCTCGATCTCGCCCTCGGTGCACAGCAGGATGCGCGGCACCCCGCCCTCCAGGGTGAGGCCGGAACCGGGGACGGCCGTACCGAGACGGAACTCGGGGACCGGGGTGCGATAGAGGTTGCCGACCGGCTCGACCCGCAGAGCCGGGACCGAGGGGTCGGTGACCCGCAGCAGCTCCTCCACGTCCATCGGCTTGCCGGTCAGGCCCGCGCGCAGCACGTTGTCGGAGCCGCCCATGATCTCCACGCCGAGCCCGCTCAGGTAGCAGTGCAGGACCCCGGCGCCCAGGAAGAGCGCCTCGCCGGGCCGCAGCTCGTGGCGCCGCAGGAACAGCGGGGCCAGGCAGGCGGGGTCTTCCGGGTGGATCCCCGCCAGGCGTACGACCAGCTCGTTGTCGGGGCCGCCGGCGGCCGAGGCGGCGCGCGTGATGGCGGCCACGAGGTCGGCCCTGCCGTCCTTGGGCCACTCCACCAGCGCGCGGAGCGCGGCGGAGGCGTCCCCGGCGGCCAGCGGCGCGACGACGGGCTCCAGCTCCGCGACGCCCAGCCCGCCGATGAGGGCCGCCGCCTCCCGGGGAGGACGGAACCCGGCCAGCGCGGTGAACGGGGTGAGCGCGCAGATCAGCTCCGGCTTGGGGAACGGGTCGACGTAGGTGCCCCGGGCGAACCCCTCCCGCGCCTGCTCCTGCGAGGGGTGGACCTGGAGCGAGAGCGGCAGATCCACCGCGATCAGCTTCAGCAGGTACGGCAGCCGCGAGCCGAACCGCTCGACGGTCTCCCTCCCCAGCTCGGCCACCGGGTCGGCGGCCACCGTCTCGGCGAGGGAGTGCCACGTCCCCCGGCGCAGCACCGACGAGGAGCCTGATGGATGAGTGCCGAACCACATCTCCGCCTCGGGCAGCTCCGCGGGGGAGGGGCGCCCGGCCAGCGTGGCGATGGCCGTGCGCGAGCCCCAGTCGTAGTTCTTCACGGGGTTGCGCAGGAGGTCCGTCATGACGCCTCCACCGGTGCGTACGCGGCGGTGCCGAGCCTGGCGGCACGCCCGCGGCCGTTCTCCGGCCGGGAGGACCGCCGCGTGGGCGTGCCGCCGGGCCCGGCCTTGCCTGCCGCCGCGCGGGCGGCGGGGATGAAGGAGTCGTTCATGATCCTCTGAGTCCGTGTGAGTCCGTGTGAGTCCGTGTGAGTCCGTGTGAGTCCGTGTGAGTCCCGGTGGGCCCGGGTGGGCCCGGGTGGGCCCGGGTGGGCCCGTGAGCGGGAATCCGATGGGTGCCGCAGAACGCCGATGTTACGCGTCCTCGGTTCCGTACGGCCGCCGGGGCGTGCCGGGCGGAGTCGCGGGCGGGCACCCTAGCAGCCCGTCCCGCCTGGACGACCAGGACGAAAGTCCCGGTTTCCGGAGCGGACGGGTCCCGGTTTCCGGACGGGGAGGGCCGGGGTGAAACCGGGTCGCGGAGCTCCCGTGAGAGGAGAGTGAGACGTGGTGAAAATGGTGTTTACTGCAGGTCTGCGCAGCACGGACGGACCGTCGCTCGCCGCGTGTCAGGGGACAGGAGGATCACCGTGGGAACAGGCCGCCGGGCGAATCGCGAACGCGGGTTCCCCGGGCGTCACCCCTGGGGCCGGCAGACGAGGTACGTGGTCCTCGCCGTCGCCGTGGGGGCCGTCGCGGTCGGGGTCCCGCCGCTGCTGACCCCCGGGCAGGACGGCCCGTTCACCGCGCGGCCCCGGAACGTCCCGTCCGGAGCGCTCACGCCACCCGCCCCGTCCGAGGGAGGCCGTACCTCCGGGGAGACCGCGGACCGGCCCACCGCCGGTTCCACGGCCGCATCCACCGCCGGTTCCACGGCCGCGTCCACCACCGGGCCCGCCGTCACGTCCCCCGCCACGCCTCCCGTCACGTCCCCCGCCACGCCCGCCGTTTCCCCCGGCGCGTCGCGGGGGTCCCGGCCGGCCGTCCGGCCGGAGGCCTCGCCCACCGCGCGGTCCGTTCCCCGCTCCTCCGGTTCCTCGGGGCTCTCCTGTGTCGCCCCCGCCGGGTCCGGCACGGACGGCACCGTCGAGATCACCTCCGCCCGGCCCTCCTGCGCCGTCTACACCACCGTCCTGAGCACCGGGTGGCAGGCCCTCGGCACTGGGACGAACGTCACCCCCGGCCAGAAGCTGCCCGGCGGCGAGCAGACCGCGATGAGGGTGCAGAAGAGGGTCGAGAGGCGGGAGGATCCGGCGACGGTGACGCTGCTCGCCTCCTCGCCGTTCACGGTCGGCCGGAACACCACGCTGCGCCTGCGGGTCTTCGGCGGCAGGGAGTTCGGCACGATCCTGCGGGTCTCCGCCTCGCCGTCCGCCGATCGCGCGGGCACCCGGACCATGGTCCTCCAGGCGCCCCCGCTCCGCTGGTCCAGTTTCACGCTGCGCGTCGGGGCGCTGTCCCCCGGACGGCTGCGCCGGGTCGACCTGGCCATCGCCACCGACCAGATGCCGCAGGCGTACGAGTTCTTCGTCGACGACATCGTGTTCAGGGGCTGAGGGGGGCCGTACGGTGACACGCTTGCACGCCTACGCGGTGGACCCCGTGGTGGCGGCGGCGGCACTGTGCCGCGCGGTGATGCTGGGCCGCGCCGCGGTCGTGCTGACCGCGGCCGGAGCCGGCCTGCTCCTGGTGACCGACCGCTGGCGGGTACTGGCCGTGCTGGCCGTGACCGTCGCCGCCACGGTCGCGGAGGTGACGGTGCTGACCCGGTGGCCGGCCGTCGTACGCCGGGCCCTGCCCGTGATCGCGGCCGACTGGCTCGTCGCCCTCGCCGTCCTCGCGCTCAGCAAGGGCGGGATGGCCTACTTCTGCTACGCCGCGGGCTCGGCCGCCCTGGGGGGCGCGTTGCTGGGGATGCGGGCGCTGCCCATCTGGGCGGCCCAGGCCGCGTGCGGGTTCGCGGCCGCGGCCTGGGCCCTGCGGGAGAGCACGCCCCCGCCGGACGTCGCCGCCTTCGTGATGGCCTTCCCGATGACCAGCGTCCTCGCCGGTGTGGGCGGCGCGGTGGCCACCGCGGCCCTGGTCCGCTACATGGACCTGGCCGTGGAGGTGGTGGCCTCCGCCCAGCGCTCGGCGGCGGCCGACGAGCGCGCCCGGCTGGCCAGGGAACTGCACGACTCCGTCAGCAAGACGCTGCGCGGGGTGTCCTTCGCGGCCCTCGCGCTGCCCTCCTCGCTGCGCCGCCAGCCCGCCCTCGCCGAGCAGCTGGCCGACACCGTCTCCCGGGGCGCGGAGGCCGCGGCCAGGGAGGCCAGGCAGCTGCTGGAGGGGCTGCGGAGCGACGTGCCCGACCAGGCGTTCGAGGAGACGATCCACGGGCTGTGCCGCTCCTGGTCGCGCGGCTCCGGCGTCGCCGCCCGGATCACCGCCGCCCGCTGCGACCCCGGCGTCGCGGTGCGCTACGAGGTCACCCGCATCCTGCAGGAGGCCCTCGCCAACGTGCAGCGGCACGCGGGCGCCCGGGAGGTCGTCGTACGGCTCACCCGGTTCGACGGGTCCCTGGAGCTCACCGTCGCCGACGACGGCGTCGGCTTCCGCGTACCGCGCGAGCTGGGCGGGCTGCAGGCCCGCGGGCACTTCGGGATCGTCGGCATGTCGGAGCGGGCGCGAGCCCTGGGGGGCTCGCTGCGCGTCGTGTCCGGCCCGCGCGGCGGTACGGTGGTGACGCTGCGTGTGCCGATCTCCGAGAGCGAGCCGGACGCCGGAGAGTTCCCGCGACGCGCGGGCCCTCCCGCCCCCTTCACCTCTTTCACCTCCTTCACCTCCTTCACGTCCACGCCGCCGAACCCCGTGGAGCCGTCCCTGTGATCGACGTGGTGATCGACGTGCTGGTCGTCGACGACAACCCGATCGTCCGCGCCGCGATGTGCGCTTTCCTGGACGCCAGTGAGGGGGTGCGGGTCGTGGGCGAGGCGTGCAACGGCCGCGAGGCGCTCGCCGCCGCCCAGCGGCTGAACCCGGCGGTCACCCTGCTGGACCATCGCATGCCCATCGCGGACGGGCTCTCCGTCCTGGGCGAGCTGGCCCTCCACACGACCGTCCTCGTGCTCACCAGCGACTCCGGGGAGGAGCTCATCACCGCGATGCTGCGCGGCGGGGCGCGCGGTTACCTGGTGCACGGCCAGTTCGACCCGCCGGACCTGCTCCGCGCCGTCCAGGCCGTCGCCGCCGGACGGGGCTGGCTCTCGCCCGCCGCCGCGTCCGTGGCCACCTCGCTCTTCCGCAGCCAGGCGGAACAGGAGCGCGAGCAGCGGGAGCGCGCCGAGCGCCGTCGCGCGGCGCAGACCCGCTACGGGATCACCCGGCGCGAGCGCGACGTGCTGACCCTGCTCTCCCAGGGATTGTCCAACGCCTCCATCGCGGTGCGCCTGGGGCTGACGGAGAAGACCGTCAAGAACCACCTCAGCCAGATCTTCGCCAAGCTCCGGGTGAGCAGCAGGACCGAGGCGGTCATCGTCTGGACGGGGGACCATCCGGGCTGACGCCCTGCCGGGCGCGGATCCGGGAGACGGGCGCTCGGGAGGTGGGTGCTCCGGACGCGGGCCCGGGGGCGGGCGCTCTGGACGCGGGCCCGGGAGACGGGCGTTCCGGAGGCGGGCCCGGGAGGCGGGCGCGGGCCCACGGAAAGACGGGCCCGGAGGAAACATCGGCCCGGGGGAAGACGGGCCCGGGGAAACACCGGCTCGGGGGAGGGCGCGGGCTTGGGGGACGGGCGCGTACTTCCAAAGCGGCCGTTCAACCGGAAGGCGGCGCACGCTTCGGAGGCGGACATGTACTTCGGAGGCGGGGACGGGCCCGGGAAGTAGGCCGTGGTCGTCGGCCGGACCGGGACCTTTGGCCCGGTTCGTACCCTTCCGCTCGCCGTTAGCGTACGACCCGCCGCCGCACGGGGTGCTCGCCCACCGGACGCAGCAGGGTGTCTCCGGTGATCGGTCGACCACGGAACGGTGATCAGTCGACCACGGAACGGTGATCGGCCGACCACGGGACCCTGGCCGGGCGGCGGCCTCATGTTCCTCCGGCGGGCCCGCGAGCCCACCGGCATGCCTCGTACCTCGTAACAGTCATCCGAAAGGACCTTCATGGCCGACCAGAAGCGACGACAGGCTCGGGCCGCCGATCCGGCCGATTCGGCGGATCCGGCGGGAGTCTCCGGGGCCCGGGCCTTCGCGCCGCGGGGACGTCGCCTGGGCCGGATCGCCGCGGCAGCCCTCCTCGCCGCCGGTCTGGCTGTAGCGGTGAGCCCATTGAGCCCATCGCCGGACGCGGTCCTGGCTGCCGGGACGACGGAACTGGCCGCCGCCGCGTCGCCCGCGTACCTCGCGAAGGGGGAGCGGGTGCGGGCACGGCCCACCGCGTCCCCGACTCCCACTTCCACCCCTAAGCCCACCGTCTCCCTTACTCCCACCCCCAAGCCCACCGCGTCCCCGAGCCCGACGTTCTCCGGGCCGCCGCCGCGGGCGCAGTACCGGGAGTTCGCGGCGAACTGCACGGCGACGCATTACCTGCCGGACGACCCGATCGTCTATCCGGGCCTGGCGGGTGCGGCCCACAATCACACGTTCTTCGGGAACAAGGGGACGGACGCGGGGTCGACGAACGCGTCCCTTGTCTCCGGGGCGACGAGTTGCCAGGATCCGAAGGACGGCTCGGCCTACTGGTCGCCGACGTTGTTGCAGGCGGGAAAGCCGGTCAAGCCGGAGAGGGCCACGATCTACTACAAGTCGGGCGTCTCGGATTACCGGACGGTGAAGCCGTTCCCGGTGGGATTCCGGTTGATCGTCGGTGACACGAAGATGACGTCGGCCGCGGATTTCAAGGGTTACTGGAGTTGCGGCAACGCGAAGTCGAAGGATTTCCCGGCGTCGTGCCCTTCGGGGTCGTCGTTGATCATGCGGCACCAGGCTCCGAGTTGCTGGAACGGTACCGACCTCGACAGTGCGAACCACAAGAGTCACGTGACGTATCCGGTGAACGGGGTGTGCCCGGCGAGCCATCCGGTGGCGGTGCCGATGCTGGAGATGAAGGTCCCCTACAAGCTTCCCGGTGGCAGGACCGAGGGACTGTCGTTCTCCTCGGGCGTGAGCTACTCCTTCCACTACGACTTCATGAACGGCTGGGACCAGCAGCGCCAGGTGGCCCTGGTCAAGCACTGCATCAACGGCGGACGCCAGTGCAACGGCGTCGGCTACGACCAGCACAAGCCCTGACGGATCCCGACGGACCTCGATGGACCCCGACGGTTCCCGGCCGGGGCGTGAAGGCCCGCCCCGGCCGTCACCCGCGCGGGCGGGCGAACCGGAACCGGTGCCGGGGTCGAAGCCTGGACTCGAACCGGAGCTGGAGCCGGAGTCGAAGCCGAGGATCGAACCCGGCCCTGGACCGGAGCCGGAACCGAGAGCCGAACCGGAACCGGAACCGGAGCCAGAGCCGGAGCCGGAGCCGGAGGATCGAACCCGGACTGGAACCGGAGCCCGAGCCGAGGCCCGCACCGGAGCCGGGGTTGGGGCCGGTGGGCGATCCCGGGCTGGTCGGCCGATCGTCCGGCCCTGTCGGTGGGAGCGTGGTGACGCGGCGTCCGGGGGAGCCGGGACGCTCGGAAGAGGTCCTCGAAGGGTGTCACGCGACCGCGTGGCACCCTTCGCCGTCTCCGGTGGCCGGAAGTGGACAGATCGGCCGGTCAGCGGCCTGATGGGGGTCTACCTGGAACAACCCGCCCATAGACCTCTGGAACGGTCCCGAGGAAGGTCGCGTACGCCTTCATGACAGGCCGTGGCGGGTTCACAACGGGGCGGGGGTCCTGGAGACTCCGCTGGGGGAGCGGGGATCACCTGGCGCCTCGCGCTCTCGCCGAGCCGGTGGGAACCGTCACCCCTCGGATGAGGCAGGGCCACGGAAGGAGAGGTGGGCATGCGTTCGCTCGGCATCGAGGGTGCGTGGGTGTTCGAACCGAAGGTGTTCCTCGACGACCGGGGCAGTTTCCACGAGTGGTTCCGTGTGGAGGCCTTCCGCGAGACCACTGGCCAGGCCCTGTCCCTCTCGCAGGCGAACTACTCGGTCTCCTGCCGGGGAACGCTGCGCGGCGTGCATTTCGCCGACGTCCCACCCAGTCAGGCCAAATACCTCAAATGTGTCAAAGGTGCGGTTTTCGATGTGGTCGTCGACATCCGGGTCGGGTCGCCCACCTTCGGGCAGTGGGAGTCGGTGATCCTGGACGACGAGGACCACCGGGCCGTCTACGTCTCCGAGGGGCTCGGCCACGCCTTCATGGCACTGACCGACGACGCGATCGTGGTGTACCTCTGCTCCGAGGGATACGCGCCGGGACGCGAGCACGGGGTTGATCCGCTCGATCCGGAGCTGGGGATCGAGTGGCCCTCGGGGGTGGCGCCGCTGCTGTCGGACAAGGACGCGACGGCCCCCACCCTCGCCGAGGCCCGGCGCCGGGGCCTGCTCCCCGTGTACGAGGAGTGCAGCCGGTTCTACGCCAAACTCCGCGCCTGAGGCGAAGCCTCGCCACCACGAACTTTGCCGTCACGAACCTTGTCGTCACGGAGTCTCGCCATCACGATGATTCGTCTTCTTTCGGGGTTTCCCGAGGCTTTTCGGGGTTTCCCGGGGTATCCCGGTTTCACCCGCCGCGACCCCTGCCGCCTCAGGTCTCCTCACCTCACCTCACCTCACCTCACCTCACCGCGCCCGGGTTCTCCGTCGCGTACCGGCTGATCAGGCCCCGGCTCGTCAATCCCCGGCCAGGCCGGGCACCGGCCCCGTTCGGCGGCTCTCTATCAGGACGGTGAGGCCGTCGAGGAGGCGCCGCAGCCCGAACTCGAACCACTCGTCGAGGTCGATCGCGTCGCCCCGCTCCTCGTGGAGCCTGGACAGCATCGGGAACCGGCCTGACTCCAGGATCTCCTGGAGCATCGGTGCCTTCAGGGCACGCCACTGCTTCGTGGTGACGCCTGTGCGCCGCTCCGCCTCCACCTCGTTCACGAGCAGCAGGGCCGACCCCTGCACCTGGGCGCTCACCATGATGGCCACCCAGTGCATCGTCATCGGGTCCAGGCCGAGACCGTCCACGGCCCGCATCGACCGTTCGACGTCGGCCAGCACGTTCGGCCCGAGCGGAGGCTGGGGGGTGGCGATGACCCGCAGCACCCACGGATGCCTGGAGTACATCGCCCACTCCCGTCTCGCGGCGAGCTCGAGCCCCGCACGCCAGCCTTCGGGAAGGGGGGCCGGGGGCGGGCTCTCGTCGAAGACAGCCTCGACCATCAGCTCGATCAGGCTGTCCTTGCCCGGTACGTAGCGGTACAGCGACATCGTGCCCGCGCCCAGTTCGGCCGCGACACGGCGCATCGACAGCGCGTCCAGCCCTTCGGCGTCGGCGAGATGGATCGCGGTGCGGACGATCCGCCCGATGCTCAGCCCGTCCTGAGCCTCACGGTGCCCCGCCCCGCTCTCCGTCGCCCGATCGCTCTCCGGCACCCGGTCGCTTTCCACGGTCCGGCCGGTCTCCGCTGCCGGCTCGGTCCGTTCGGTCCGCTCCGCCTGCCGGGACCGTGCGAGCGTGCCGGGGGTGTCCGCGAGCGTGCCCGAGGCGTCGGGGGCGGGTGTGAGGGAGGACGCGGGAGGGTCGGCGGCCCGCTCGGCCGCCCTGGTCCGGTACGCCCGCGCCTGACACGCCCGCGAGCAGTATCGGGGGCGTCGCCCCCGGAGCGCCACGTTCAGAGGCTCCCCGCACTGTACGCACCTCGACATGCGTTGTCCTCGCTCTATTACGTCACTTCCAACCGCTCGTGACGAAACTCTAGCACGCGCTTTTCGTGACGTAATAGTCGTAGCCGAATGAGATCGGCGTGATGAAATTCCTGATGAGCTGACGGCTTTCCCTACATAAATCAAGCTATCAATCCTTATATAGATCGGTTCATTGCTGATTCGAAATGGCTGTGCGTACGATGTATGCGTCCAGGTGCGTACGTCGTACTCGCGAAAGGCGGGATTCATGCTGAAAGGCGCGGCCGGGAAGAGGGAGTGGTTCGGGCTCGCGGTGCTGGTGCTGCCCGTGCTGCTCGTCTCGGTGACGGTGACGGTGCTGTACTTCGCGCTGCCCTTCCTGAGCGCGGACCTCGCGCCCACCGGGTCCCAGCTGCTGTGGATCGTCGACGTCTACGCGTTCCTGCTGGCGGGACTGCTCGTCGCGATGGGCGCCCTGGGCGACAGGATCGGCCGCCGCAGGCTGCTGCTGATCGGCGCGACCGTCTTCGGCGTCACGTCCGTCGCCGCCGCGTACGCCCCCAGCGCCGAGGCGCTCATCGCGGCCCGCGCCCTGCAGGGGGCCGCGGCGGCGAGTCTGATGCCGCCGACCCTGGCGCTGATCCGCGACATGTTCCGTGACGCGCGGCAGCGCCGGACGGCCGTCGCGCTGTGGGCCGCGAGCTTCGCCGGGGGGAGCGTGCTCGGGCCGATCGTGGGCGGCTGGCTGCTGGAACGCTTCTGGTGGGGGTCGGTCTTCCTGATCAGCGTCCCGGTCATGCTTCTGCTGCTCGTCCTGGGCCCCTTCCTGCTGCCCGAGTACCGGGCCCCGGCCTCGGGAGGGTTCGACCTGCCCGGTGCCGCGCTGTCGCTGGCGGCGGTGCTGCCGGTCGTGTACGGGATCAAGCAGTTCGCCACCGGCGGGGCGGGTTCGGTGGCGGTGCTCGCGGTCCTCACCGGGGTGGCGCTCGGGGCCGCGTTCCTGCGCAGGCAGCGCGAGCTGGCCGACCCCATGCTCGACACGCGCCTGTTCGCCGACCGGGGCTTCACCCTGCCGCTGGTCACGAGCACGCTCGCCGTCTTCGCGCTGGTGGGCCTGTTCTACTTCGTCGCGCAGTACTTGCAGCTGGTGCTCGGGCTGCGGCCGCTGGTGGCCGGGCTGCTGACGCTGCCCGCGGCCGGAGCGGCACTCGTCGGCTCGCTCCTGGCCGCGGGGCTCTCGCGCCGGGTCCGCCCCGGACACATCCTGGGCGCGGGCATGGCGCTCGCCGCCGCCGGTTTCCTGGTGCTGAGCACGCTCGACGCGGACTCCGGCCGGTGGACGCTCGTCGTCGGCCTGCTCCTGCCGGGGGCGGGGATCGGCGCGGTACAGGCCCTGGCCTCCGGGATGATCGTCGACGCCGCCCCGCCGGAGCGCGCGGGCTCGGCGTCGGCGGTCCTGGAGGCCGCCACCGAGCTCGGCGGGGCGCTCGGCGTCGCGATACTGGGCAGCGCGGGCCTCGCCGTCTACCGGGCAAGGTTCGCCGCCACGGCCCCCGGGGACCTGCGCCCTGACGACGCGGGGACGGCCGGGGAGAGCCTGGGCGGGGCGGCGGGGGTGGCCGCCCGGCTCCCCGAACAGGCCGCGGCGGAACTGCTCGACGTCGCCCGTACCGCCTTCACCGGCGGCATGCAGGCCGCCGCGCTCCTGTGCGCCGCCCTCATGGCGACGGCGGCGGCGTCGGCCGCGATCCTGCTCCGGACGGTACGGGCAGAGCCCGGCGGATCGACGCCTCGACGCCTTCGACAGCGGTGATCGCGCCGTACGCGAGCAGCCGTACCAGGTCGGCGTCGTCCGGGTGGGTGACACGCCAGGCCGCGACGTCGGCGTCGGTGACGCGGTACGGCGCCAGCGCGGCGAGCAGGGCGAGCCGCGCCCCCGGCCGGTCGGCGCCGGGCAGGCCCGCCAGCGGCCCGTCCAGCCACCCGCCGCCCATCGCGGGATGCTCGCCGTCCCACCCCCTGACGGCCTCCAGTACGGTCGCGCGGGCCCGCTCGCCGAGCAGTGCCCGGCCGGTGCCCGCAGCCTCCCGCAGCGCGGCGAAGGCGGTGCCCACCGGGGTGCCGCCCGCCCAGGCGGGCTCCGGGGTCGTGACCGGCCCCGCCAGCAGGGGGAGGCTCTCACCGGCCGGAAACCGCCTGCGCACGGTGCGGGCCAGCACCCTGCCCCCCAGGTTGCGGACCAGCCGGGAGTCCTGCAGCCTGCCGGGCAGCATGCTGTCGGTCAGCAGGGAGGAGGCGACGCGGTTGACGAAGTGGAAGGTCAGGGCGGTGCCGACGTACTCGGCGGTGTGCTCCGCCGGGAACGGCGCCGTCAGCGGTCGCGTCGTGTCTGTCGTGTCTGTCGTGTCTGTCGCGTATGCCGCGTTTGCCGCGTCCGTCGTGCTGGCCGCGCCCGCCGCGCCCGCCGTGCCTGTCGCGTCTGTCGCGTCTGTCGCGTCTACCGTGCCCCTCGCGTCTGCCGTGCTCGTCGCGTCCGTCGTGCTGGCCGTGCCCGTCGCGCTCGTTGCGCTCGTCGTGCGGGTGGCCGTGGCCCAGCGGAGGAGCGCGGCGTGCCCGGGGTCGGCGGGCGTGCCGCCGCGCGCGATGTCCTCGGCCAGCCGGTGGTCGCCGGTGGCGTGCAGGAGGGTGGTGTGCGCGGCCACGCAGTACGGGCACCGGTTGGCCACGGACACGCCGAGCGCGACCACCTCCCTGCCCGTCCTGGAGGCGGGCCCGGCCACGAGCGACTCGCGCAGCAGCGCCCAGGTCGCGGCGAGCAGGTCGGGCGCGGGGGAGAGCGTCATGAGGACCGGCATCCTCGCGAGGCCGAAGTCGGTGGCCGCCTGTCCGTAGACTCCGGCGATCCGGCCGGTCGCGGCCTCGGGCGTGACGGGAGTCACGTATCGGAAGGTGTTCGCCATCTGCCGTCGTTCCCATCGTCGTGGGTGGTCGGGACGTCGCCGCCCCCGGATGTCGGCGGCGTCGCCCGGATCGATCTCCGCCCGGCCGTCCGGACCCGCCGCGACAGGCTCGCTCCGGCTCCGGCTCCGGCTCCGGCTTCGGCGGCCTGGCCCCGTTTCCGAAGGGTGACCGGACCGTTGAGCCGATGGTCACCGGACGATCCGGTGATCGGTGAGCCGATGGTCGCCGGACGATCCGGTGAGTCGATGGTCGCCGTTCCGCCCGCTCCCGGGCGTCGCACCGGTGGAGGCTCTCGGGCCCGGCACCTGGGACGTAGCGGACCCGGGGCTACTCCACCGGGAGTAGCCCCGGTTCCCTCTCCACGGAGGAGGCGGGAAACGCGGCGCCCGGTCTACTGTTCGGGCATGAGTCGCATGCGCGGATGGCGCGATCACGTGCGCGGATCGCGGGGGCGCGCGCACGGGTGGCGCGATCGCGTGCGCGGGTTGCGAGGGCGGGCGTACGGATGGCGCGGAAGGGGCGGTCGCGGGCAGGTGCCCGACGCGGCGCTCGCCGGGGGGATCGCCCTGCTGCTGGTGGCCGGCACGCTCGCCGGGCCCTCGCAGGGCGCCCCGCACGGGCCGGTCGAGTACGCGCTGCTGCTCGCCGGCACCCTGCCGCTCGCCGCCCGGCGCCGCTTCCCGGCCGCGGTCGCGTTGTTCACCTCGGTGTGCATGATGGTCTACTCCGTACGGGCGGACATCGGGCCTCCGACGGCCTTCCCGGTGCTGGTGGCCGTCTACACCGCGGTCCTGGCCGGTCACCGCGCCGCCGCGGTGACCGCGGGCGCCGTGTTCCTGGGCGGCAACCTGGCCGCCGGCCTGTCGTCGGGGGCCGAGGCCGAAGCCGGGTCCGGGGGATTCTCGCAGCAGTCCACCGGCCTGCTGGTCGGCTGGTTCGTCGCCGCGGGCGTCATGGGCGTGGTCTCCCGCCACCGCCGGGACGACCTGAGGCGGGCGGAGGACCGCGCCGCCGAGGCGGAACGCACCCGCGAGGAGACGGCCCGCCGCCGCGCGGACGAGGAACGGCTGCGCATCGCCAGGGAGCTGCACGACTCGCTCACCCACAGCATCTCCGTGATCAAGGTACAGGCCGGGGTCGCGGTCCACCTCGCCCGCAAGCGGGGTGAGGAGGTGCCCGGACCGCTGCTCGCCATCCAGGAGGCCAGCGGGGAGGCCATGCGGGAGCTGCGCGCCACCCTGGAGGTGCTGCGCGACGACGAGCCGCCCGGCAGCGGCCTCGACCGCCTCACCGAACTGGTCGAGCGGTCGCGGGCGACGGGCCTGCCCGCGACCGTGGTCGTGGACGGGGAGCGGCGGCCGCTCTCGGTGGACGTCGACCGCACCGCGTACCGGATCGTCCAGGAGGCGCTCACCAACGCCGCCAGGCACGCGGGGCCCGCGGTGGCGTCGGTGCGCATCACCTACGGCGCGGAGGAGCTGACCGTGCAGATCGACGACGACGGCAGGGCGGCGCCCGGCGCCGACCCGGTGCCGGGGGTGGGGCTGAGCGGCATGCGCGAGAGGGTCACCGCGCTCGGCGGCCGGCTGCGCGCCGGCCCCCGCTCCGAGGGCGGTTTCCGCGTCCGCGCCGAACTCCCCGTGGACGGCCCCGCGTGACGCGCGCCGGTCTCTCGGCCGAGGCTGCCCCGCGACCCGGCGCCATGCTCTCGCCGGAGGGCCCCGCGACCCGGCGCCGTGCTCTCGTCGGAGGGCCTCGTGATCCACGCCGGTCTCCCGGCGGGGGGTGCCCCGTGACGCGCGCCGGTCTCTCCCCGGAGGACCCCGCGGTCCGGCGCCGGGATCCCGTCGGAAGGTGCCGCGTGACGCGCGCCGAGGTCCCGGCGGAGGGTGTCCTGTGATCCGCATGCTGCTCGTCGACGACCAGGCGCTCATCCGCGCGGGATTTCGGGCCCTGCTCGACGCCGAGGACGACATCGAGGTGGTGGCCGAGGCGGCCGACGGGCTGCGGGGTGTCGAGCTGGCGACCCGCCACGTCCCCGACGTCGTGCTCCTCGACATCCAGATGCCCGTGCTCGACGGCATCGAGGCGACCCGGCGGATCGCCGCCGACCCGGGCCTGGCCGGGGTGCACGTCGTGATCCTGACCAACTACGGGCTCGACGAGTACGTCTTCGACGCCCTGCGCGCGGGCGCGGCCGGATTCCTGGTCAAGGACACCGAACCCGAGGACCTGCTGCACGGTGTCCGGGTGGCCGCGCGGGGGGACGCCCTGCTCGCGCCCGCGATCACCCGCAGGCTGATCGGCCAGTACGTCTCCCGGCCCCCCGGCGTGAGCACGGACGACGCGCTGAAGGTCCTCACCAGGCGCGAACGGGAGGTCGTGGCCCTGGTCGCCCGGGGCCTCAGCAACGACGAGATCGCCGCGCACATGGTGATCAGCCCGTTCACCGCGAAGACCCACGTCAGCCGCGCCATGATCAAGACCGGTGCCCGCGACCGTGCCCAGCTCGTCGTCCTCGCCTACGAGTCGGGCCTGGTCGTGCCCCGCTCGGGCACACCGTGACCCGCTCGCGGTGGTCTCGCGAGGAGAAACGACCCGCCGAGGACCGCTTCCGCCTCCGCCGGCGGCCCGTGGCGGGGAACCCCGCTCGCGGCCGGGCGAGGTCCCCCGGTGACCTACCGGACGAACCCGAGCGGTGAGGACACCCCGTGACCTATCGGACGAACCCGAGCGGCGAGGGCACCCCATGACTTACCGGACATACCCGGCGGTGAGGGCACCTCATGACCGGCCGGACAAACCCGAGCGGTGAGGTCACCCCGTGACCGGCCAGACGAACCCGGGCGATGAGGGCGCCGGGTGAAACGGGCGGGAAGCCATCAGACGGACCGGGGCGGTGCGGGTCCTCACCGGGTGAAGTCGGCGGCCCGTCCCGCGACGAACTCCTCCACCGTCGTCGCGGGCCTTCCCGTGACCGCCTCGACGTCCCCGGTCGCCCGGTCGTAGCGGTTCAGGCGGTGCAGGCGCGCCATGGTGACGATGTGCTCCTCGGTGTGCGCGGGGAGCCCCGCGGGCGAGAGAACCTCCTCGACCCAGGTGTCGAGCGGGACGTCCACATAGGTGACCTTCCTCCCCAGTGCCTGGGAGTACTCCTCGGCGACGCCGGTCATCTCCTGGGACCGGGGTCCGGTCAGCTCGTACACGTGCCCGAGGTGCGGGCGCGGGTCCTCCAGGATCGCGGCGACGACGGCCGCGACGTCGCCGGCCGCGACCGGTGACGTACGGCCGGTGCCGAAGGGAAGCCGGATTGTCCCGTCGCCGGCGATGGAGCGCGCGGCCAGCGTCGTGAACATCGGGTTCTCCAGGAAGGCGGTGGGGCGGACGTGCACGACCGGCAGCCCGGACCAGTCGAGCACCTGCTCCGACAGCCAGTGCAGCCGCTGCTGGTGGGACTCCTCGGTGCTCAGCGCGCTCATCTGGGACACGGTCATCTGCGAGATGCCCACCAGGGCCTCCAGGACGCCCACCGCGCGGGCCACCGCCGCGACGGTCGCGGCGGCCTCCAGGTACGACGGCGACACGCTCATGCCGAAGAACATCCGTGAACACCCGTCCAGGGCCTCCGCCACGTCGGCGGGCCGGGTGAGGTCGCCGACCACCACCTGGGCCCCGAGGGCGCGCAGCGCGTCCGCGCGCCCGTCGTCACGGTGCGCCATCGCCCGCACCGCCAGGCCACGCCCGCGCAGCAGCCCGACCACCGCGCGGCCGACACCCCCGACGCCCCCTCCGGCACCGGTCACGAGGACGGGATCGTGGTCGGCCATCGTTGTGTTCCCTCCCCAGGAGCGTTGGCACCGGGCGTTCTGACGTACCGCACCCGAGACGTTACCCGGCGCCACGGGATCATCTGGTCGCCGGACCGACCGGCACGCCGAGGATGTGCCGGTCACCCACGGGCGCGGGGCCGCCGTGCGCGGCGACGACCATGACCATGTCCACGACGGCCTGGGGCTGCTCGGCGTTCACCGTCCTGGGAGTGACTCCTGACGAGGGCGAGAGCGAGGACGAGGCCGTTGCGCGACACTCCGTGTCGAACCCCTGCCCGCGTCACCCCCGCCGCGTCTGGAAGCGGACGCGGCGGGGGTGACGCGGGCGGGGGTTGGCGACCTACCAGACGCAGCCGAGTTCCTCGCTGTCGCCGTCCGGCAGCGCGGGCCTGGTCTCCGAGCGGACGTGCTGGTAGCGGCGCGGGGAGCCCTTGTTCCACGTACGCCACATCCGCGTCTGTCCCTGTGCGGTTCCGCAGGTCATGAGCACCGCGTGCGGGGTGCCCTGGAAATCGGCGTCGACGGTGGGCGAGCCGGGGGGCAGGAGGGAGAAGAACTCGTTCCGGTCCAGGCCACGGCATTTTCCGCCGCCGGCGCCACAGGTGTAGTGGTAGAGGAGACGGCCCTGCGGGATCGCGGTGTTCGGCGGGTACGCCGCGGCGCCGAGCCCGGTCTGGACCGGTGCCCAAGGTGAGTACTGGATCGTGACGCGCGTGCCGAGCTGAGCCGGGCCTGCTGCCGGATCCTGGGCGAAGACCACATTGGGCGTCGGATGCAGGGCGGCGGCCGCGTTGCAGTCGAACCCCTTCGCCTTGATGTCGTTGCAGGCGGTCTGCACCTCCGCCTCAACGTAATGCGCCAGCGTGCACTTCTCGCTGTAGTGCGTCAGCTTGACCTCGCTGCCCACGGAGAGCGGTGTGCTCCCGGGCGGTTCCTGGGCGTACACCTCCCCGACCGGCCGGCCGGTGCCCCCCGCGCAGTTCCCCTCCACGGGCACGCACTGGAGCCCGTCGGCCTGGATGGCGGCACAGGCGGTGGCGATGGCGGTCCCGACGACGTTGCCGGGAGCGCTCGTTCCTCGGTAGTGCCGGAGGACGACCGTGCCACCGGTCGCGACGATCTCACCCGCGGCCGGATCCTGGGCGTAGACCTGGGCGGGCTGCCCGCCCTTCGGGGGCGGGTCTCCCTCCACCTGCCGGCACGTCATCCCGTAGGAGTCCTTGAGGCGCCCGCACGCCTCACCGACCAGCTGGCCGGTCAGGGTGGGGAGGGCGATCGTGCCGGGATATGTGACGGTGACCGTATCGCCCCGGCCGATCTCGGTGCCGGGCGCCGGATCCTGGCCGGACACCACGCCGAGTTGCTCGGGTGCCGACGCCGCCTCGGACGCCACCGTCGGAGCACACCTCAGCTTCACGGCGGTGAGCCGGCGGCAGGCGTCCCTGAAGGTCAGACCGACGACGGTCGGTGTCTGGAGCGGGCCGAGGTACCGGACCACCACCCTGCCGCCTTCTGGGATCTGCCGCCCGGCCGCGGGGCGGGTGTCGAGCACGTCGCCCGCGTCGAGCCCGGGTTCCTCCTGGCCCGCCGCCAGCGGCTGGCAGCGCAGGCCCAGCAGCGTGATCGTCTGACACGCCTCCTGGTACGGCGTGCCGCGCTCGAACGCCGGCACGGTGACCGTCTTCGCGGGCGTCGCCGGTCGCTGCGGAGTCTCGTCGTGGCTCTGCGGCTCCTTCCCCGTGTCCTTCCGCGGGTTCCCCACCGGTGGCGGGTTCTCGGTCCTGGGCCTGGTCGGCTTGGTCGTGGCCGGCGGGCCGGTCTGCCCCTCGGTGTCGGTGAGTTCGGGTCCGGCGCCCTTGTCGGCGTAGCGCTCATGTCCGGTGGCGTCCACGATGAGCGCTCTGCGGTCGTACTGGCTGTTGGCCCAGACCCGCCCGCTGGTGACCTGGAGCTCGAAGACACCCGGCTGGCCGGGTACGTCGAGCGGCCTGCCTGCGGCCAGGCCCCGGCGGAGGTCGATCTTCCACAGGCCGGGGCGGGCATGATCGGGTACGTAGGCGAAATCGCCGAGCATCACCGGCGCGGCGAGTTCGGCGCGGTCGCCCGCTTTGAGCGGGACGGTGAACGCGCGACCGGTGCGGGGATCGAGCACCGCCAGCACATGACGTTCCCGGTCGACGGCGAGGATCTGCCTGCCCGCGCCGCGCCACGCGCCGAGTATCACCGACGGACCGGAGACGCCGAGCCTGCCGACGGCCCGGGGCTGCGCGCCGTCGATCACATAAGCGGTGCCGTCCGTGGTGACCGCGATCGGGTGGGAGTCGGCGACCGTGACGCCGAGCGGGGGCGTGCCGAGCTGAACCCGGCGTGCCTCACGACCGTCGCTGATCTCGATGAGGTCACCCTTCGCGGTGACGATCCAGATCGAGCCGGTGGACGGCACGGCCGTCTTGATGCCGCCGTCGACGGACATCGGCTCGGGCGCGGCCGTGCCGGGTGCGACGATCATCTTGACTGTGCCGCTCGCCTTGTCGATCAGGTAGCCGTCCGAGTCCGTGGGCAGCACCTCGATCTTTCCGGCCGGCCCGGGCCGGTCGTCCGGGGCCAGGTCCGAGTCGGGGGTCAGTGTCGCGGCGTCCAGGTAGGTCACCACGTTGGTGTCCTTGTTGACGATCGCCAGGCGACCCCCCGGCAGGCGTACCGTCTGGAGTTGTTCCTTGCCGGTGGCGAGCTGCAGGGCGATCTCGGACTCCGATTCGCCGGTCTGACTGTTGACGCTGGCGGCCGTGTGCCCCTTGGGCAGGAACGCGGACCCGTTGTCCAGCAGGGGCCGGGCCGCCGTGTAGCCGATCCCCGCCGCGGCGGTGAGAATGCCGCCGAACATGACGACGGCGAGCAGCGCGGCGCCGGCCCGATTGGCGGGTCGTCTCGGTCCACGCAACCACGTCAGCCTCACCGAATCTCCTTCGCCCCAGTTTGCTCATGTGTGGGAGCTCAGGTTACAAAAGCAAAGGCGATCCGCTAAATGGGTAAGGGTCCCCAAACGAGCGAGGAGCGCACCATGGGAGACGGTGACCTACTGGTTGTCGCAAATGGGGTGAAATACGAAGTTGCACCCGAAGAAATATTTACTTTTGGTCGCGGAGAAACCTGTACCATCCGCCTGACGCCGGACGACACGGCGATTTCGCGGCTGGCCGGGGCGGTGGAACGTGATGGATCCGTCTGGTTTCTGAGTAATCGCAGCGATAAGCGGCCTCTCGCCGTTGTTGACCGATTTGGCCTTCGCAGCGTTCTCGCCCCCGGAAGCCGGGCGGCGGTCGAGGGCCGCGTCCGAGTGATCGTCAACGGCGCGCACAGCCACGAGCTCGTGCTGCACGCCCCGGAGCCGGCACGGCGTTCCGCCGACGCCGCGACGGGAACGGCCACCTCCGCCGGTGAAGGCGTGCTGGTCAACGACCAGGACAGGCTGGCGCTCGTCGCGCTCTTCGCCGGTTATCTCCAGGAAGGCGATCGGTACGACCCGAATCCGAAGTCCTACGCCGCGGCCGCCGCACGGCTCGGCTGGCCCCGGACCACATTGGTCAAGCGGATCGAGTATCTGCGCCTGCGATTGGACAAAGCGGGCGTACCGGGGATGCAGGGTTGGAACGCATTGAGCGCTCTCGCCGAGTTCTCCCTGACCACCGGCTTGATCACAAAGGACGATCTAGGTCTCATCGGCCGTTGATTCCGTGTTGGGAAGACATTCCCATATCTGCCGGGCGCTCGTAGTCCTAATCTCACGTACCTATGGACCCCAGCCGCCTCGATACGATGCTGCGTGAGCACCATCCTCTTTTTCACCATTTGGCGGACATCGATTGCAATGAGGTGCCCATCCCGGCCATGTCGCTACCCGCCATCCCAGAGGTGCGCCTGCTGGAGGAGCCGCTCGGCACCCCGGTCGCCATCGCCTCGGCCGTCCACACCGCCACGGAGGAACCCGTGCGGCTCCTGGTGGTCACCACCGACCTCGATCCCGTGCTGTCACGCCGTATCCGCGGCGAGTGCGGTGAGCTGGAGGCGATCCTGGCCGACGTCGACCCGGAGGTCGTGCTCCCCCTCGTGGATCACGGCGTCGACGGCGCTGGACGGCCCTATCTTCTTTCGTCCCGGCCCGGCCCTGAACTGACCGGACCGCTCCCACCCGCGGAGGCGGCCGTGGCGGCGGAGGCGCTCGCGACCGGTTTGGCGGCACTGGCCGAGCGAGGCGTGCTCGGGCCGCCGCGGGGCCTCCACCAGGTACGGCCCGGGGCGATCGCGCTCGGCACGCCACTGCCGCCGGCCCTCGCGGAGCTGGAGTCCTCGCTCGGCGTGGGGACGGGCCTGGAGCCTCCGGAGGTGCTCGGCGGCGACGAGTGGACCCCGGCCGGGCAGGTGTACGCCTGCGCCTGGCTGCTGTGGACGCTTCTCGACGGCCGGCCGCCGTACGGAGGGCGATCGGCCATGCTGGCCCGGCTCGTCGCCTCCTCGCCACCCCGGATGCGTGCCGACGTACCGGAAAAGATCGCCGATCTGCTGCGCACAGCGCTCGCCGCCGAACCCGGCGACCGGCCCCGCACACCGCGAGAGCTCGCGCGGGCGCTGCGCGCGGCGGTCGAACCGGAACCGGGTACGTGGCGGCTGGGCAGCCGCTACCTGTTGGAGACCCGGGTCGGCTCGGGGGTCAGCGGGGAGGTGTGGGCCGGGCACCGGGCCGGCGATCACAGCCGGGTCGCGGTCAAGGTGCTCCGCGGGCACCTGACCGAAGACGAACTGGCGATGGCTCGCTTCGTCCGCGAGTACCAGCTCCTGCAGCGCCTTCGCCACCCGCACCTGCTTCAGGTGCACGACCTGGTGGTGGAGGACGGCGTCGTCGCGATCGTGATGGACCTCGTCGACGGCGAGGACTTGCAGCGGCTGGCCCGGCGGGCACCTTTGCCGCTCGCGGAGGCGGCGGGGATCATCGCGCAGACCGCCGACGGGCTGGCGGCCGTGCACGCCGCGGGCCTGGTGCATCGCGACGTCAAGCCGGCCAACGTGCTCGTGACCAGGAGAGAGGGCCGGCTGACCGCGCTGCTGTCCGATTTCGGCATCGCGCGGTCGATCAACGGAGCGGCGCACACGCAGCCGATCGGCACGCCCGCGTACCTCGCCCCCGAGATCGTGGTCGGCCGGCCGCCCACACCGGCGGCCGATGTGTACGCGCTCGGGGTGACCGCCTACGAACTGCTCGCCGGGCGGCCGCCTTTCCAGGCGGAACACGTCGACGCGCTGGTGCGCGCGCACCTCGAGGGGGCGCCGCCCCGGCCCGACGGCCTCGACGACCACGTCTGGGAGCTCCTGACGGCGTGCCTGGACAAGACGCCGGAACAGCGGCCGGCCGCCGCTGAGGCCGCCGCCCGGTGGGCCGGGCTCGCGGGGTCCGGCCCGAAGGGGGAGACCACACCGCCGCAGGCCGAACCCGAGGGGTGGATGACACTCACCTCGGCCCGTCCCCTGCCCGAGCGGCCACCGGAACCCCCTCCCCGCCGCTCCCCGCGCCGCCCGGTGATTGTGGCGGCGGCGACCGCGGTGGCGGGTCTCGCCATCGGCACCGGCGCGGCCGTGTGGCAGAGCGCGGCGCGGCAGGACGACGAACCGCCCGCGCCGGCCCGGACGACACGGACGTACGCCGTGCCGGCGGTGATCGCCGTCGACGCCAGAGGAGTCGGAACGATCACCTGGACCGGGAGTGCGGCCGGGCTGCCCGGGTTCAAGGGATTCCTCGTGGCCGACGTGAGCGGGGACCGTCCTCGTCCGGTGTCCCCCGGCCTGCTCCCGGGAGACGACACCTCGTACCGGGTGAGAGACCTGCGACCCGGCCGCCGGACCTGCTACGTCGTGATCGCGGAGGGTGTGACCGCCCCGCCGCCGGCCGACCCGCCGCCCGCCACGTGTGTGAAACCGCCAAGCGACGTGAGGACCACAGAAAAATGACCTCCCACCCCACCGTCGACCCCCGCGCCGTCGCCGACGCGGTGACCGCCAACGTCGAGCAGGTGCTCCGCGGGAAGACGGAGGCGATCCGGCTGGCCCTCTCGTGCCTGCTCGCCGGAGGCCACCTGCTCATCGAGGACCTCCCCGGCACGGGCAAGACCTCGCTGGCGAAGGCACTGGCCGCGAGCATCGGCGGCACGTCCCAGCGCATCCAGTTCACACCGGACCTGCTGCCGACCGACATCACCGGCGTCTCCGTGTGGGATCCGGACCGCCGGGTCTTCGACTTCCGGCCCGGCCCGGTGTTCGCCAACGTGGTCGTCGCGGACGAGATCAACCGGGCCTCCCCCAAGACGCAGTCGGCGCTGCTCGAGGTGATGGAGGAGGACCAGGTCACGATCGACGGCCGGACGCACCGGGTGCCGTCCCCATTCCTCGTGGTGGCGACCCAGAACCCGATCGACATGGAGGGCACCTACCGGCTGCCCGAAGCCCAGCTGGACCGTTTCCTGATGCGCATCTCCCTGGGACACCCCGATCCGGCGGTCGAGGAACAGATCCTCGCCGGGCGCGCCCGCGCCGCCCTGCCCGTCCTGCGCCCCGTCACCTCCCCGGAGCAGATCGACTGGGTGCGCCGCGCCGTGGCGACGGTCCACGTCGCCCAGGAGATCGCGCGGTACATCGCGATGATCGCCGACGCCACCCGCCGTCACGAGGCACTCCGCCTCGGCGCCAGCACCCGGGGCAGCCTGGCGGTGCTACGGGCGTCCCAGGCCCACGCGGTGTGCGCGGGACGGCACTACGTCATACCCGATGACGTTAAGGCGACCGCGGCGGCCGTCCTCACCCACCGGCTCGTGGTGGCCGCGCAGGCCGAGGTCCGCGGGGTGACCGGAGCGGTCGTGCTGGACGAGGTGCTCGACACCGTGCGGGTCCAGGCGCCGGTGGCCGCGGAGCGGACGTGAAACGGCTGAAGGTCACCGGCACCGGGATCGTCGCGGCGATCGGAGTGGTGGTTTCGTACGCGACCGGAGTCGTGCTCGGATACCGGCTGTTCGTCGTTCTCGCGGTCGGCGGGCTGGCGATGCTCGCGGTGGCCGCGGCGGCCGTCGCGATCCGGCCGTCGGTCGCGCTGACCCGATCGGTCCGGCCGGACAGGGTCACCGTGGGCGAACCCGCCGAAGGGCGGCTCGATGTGCTCAACAAGTCCCGCCGGCCCGCGCCCCCGTTCACCGCCGTCGACCTGGTCGGCGGGAAGGAGGTCGCGCTCACCGTCCGCTCGCTCGCCGGTCGCGGGCGCCGGACGGTGCGTTTTCCGGTGTGGGCCGACCGGCGGGGCCGCCTGCGGCTCGGGCCGCTGACGGTGGAGCGGCACGACCCCGCCGGACTCTTCGCGTGGCGGCAGCGGCAGACCGACGACGGGATCCTGTGGGTGCATCCACGGGCGCATCCGATGCGGCCTCTGCCGGTGGGTGTCGTCCTCGACTACGAGGGGCGTACCACCGAAAACGCCAGGCTGGGCACCGTGACGTTCTCCTCGCTGCGGGAGTACGTCCCGGGCGACGATCCCCGCCGGATCCATTGGCGGTCCACCGCCCGGACCGGAGTGCTGACCGTCCGCGAACACGTGGACACGACCGAGCCGAGCACGACCGTCGTGCTCGACGCCCACCCCTCGGTTCTCGGCGACGACGCGTTCGAGGAGGCCGTGGAGTTCGCCGCGTCGGTGGTGCGGGCGGTGGAGCGGATCGGCCGGCCGGTCACGCTGCACATCCTCGGGGAGCTTCCCGCGGACGTGGCCGCCGCCGGTGCCGCCGGTTCGCTGGACCGCCTGGCCATGGCTGCGCGGACGGACGCGGCCGACCTGATCGGTTCGCTGGACCGCCTGGCCGCCGGCGGCACGCTGGTCGTGGTCAGCGGAAAGCTCGGGCCGGCCGCCTTGGGGCGGCTGGCCGAGCAGCGCCGCCGCTTCTCGCCGGTCGTGGTGACGATGATCGATCCGGCCACCGAGGACGGCGGAATTCGCCGCCGCCCCGGAATCGCGATGCTGGTGGCCCGGTCGGCGGTCGAGGCCACCGCCGCCTGGCATCGCATGATCAACGGAGATGTCGGATGAGGGGCGTCCGGGTACTCGTCGCGGTGGCGCTGAGCGTGCTCGCCGGATTCGCGTTCACTCCCGTGTTCGGCGGCGCGTCCGGCGCGTTCGTGATCGCACTGGCCGCCGTGACGGCCGCCGCGGCGGCGGCCCCGGGGGCGGTCCTGACACTTACGCGGGTGCCGCCGGTCGCGGTGACCTTGGCGGGCGCCGCCGCCGTGGTGATCACCGCGATGGTGGTCACCGGGAGCGGAACCGGGCTGGTCGACGGCCCGTGGCAGCTGCTCACGGGCGCGGTGCCCGCCGAGCCGTCCGGCCCGTCGCTCGCCGCCGTGGCCGTGGTCGCCGGCTGGACGACGCTGGCCGCCGGCCTGCTCGCCGTGTACGGTGCGCGGCCCCTGTCGGCCGCGGGGCCGCCGCTGGCCTGCCTGCTCCTGGCGCTGGCGCTCGGCGCGTCGGGGCCCCCGCTTCCCGGCTGGTACGCGCTTCCGGTGCTGGCGCTGCTGGTGGCCCTGTTCGTCGCCGCGCGGACCGGCCCGCCACCGCTCGCGGCGCTGGCCGGTGGTGCCGTCATCGTGGTCGTCGCGGTCGCGGCGGGAGCGCTGCTCGGGCCCGTGGCGCCGGTGCCGGGCCGGTCTCCCGCCGACGCACGCGACCTCGTCGCCGCCCCGGTCCGGCTCCGTACGGGGGTGAGCCCGCTTCAGCAGTACCTCGCCCTGCGCGACGGGATCCGGCCGCTGCGCCTCACCGGCACCATGTCCCGTCCCGGCAGTCTGCTGCGGATGGCCACGCTGACCCGGTTCGACGGCCTCTACTGGACGATCGACGGAGACTTCCGCCGGGCCGGCCGGAAACTCCCCGTGGGCCAGGAACCGGCCGGGCGCCGGGTCCCCCTGACGCAGCGGGTGCGGGTCGAGGCCGGTGAACTCGACTGGCTGCTCACCGCGGGGCGGGCCGCCGAGATCTCCGGACCCGGCCTCGGCGTCAACGAGGTGACCGGCGACGTCGCGGTCCCCGACGACACCGAACCACCGGCCGGTTACTCGGCCTCGTCCGCGATCACCGAGGCGACGGTCGACGAGATCCTCACGGCCACGCCGACACGCGCGGCCGGGCCGCTCCCGAAGCCGCCGGCCCAGCTCAACAGCTTCGTCGACACCGCGGTGTCGGGCTGGTCGACCGGTTCGGACCGGATCCTCGCGCTGTACCGCACGTTCACCACGAAAGGCGGCTTCCGGTACGACCAGTCCGCCGACGCGGTCGGCGGACACGGCTACTTCCGCATCCAGCGGCTGCTCACCGACAAACGCGGCACCAGCGAGCAGTACGCCAGCGCCTACGCCGCCATGGTCCGGCACCTCGGCTACGACGCCCGGGTGGTGATGGGACTGCGACCTCGCTACGACGGGGACGCCTTCGTGGCCGAAGGCAAGGACGTGGACGCCTGGGCCGAGGTGCACTTCGCCGGACTCGGCTGGGTCGGCGTGGATCCGAGCCCCCGGGACAACCCGATCGGCACCCGGCCCGACGCACCACAGACCACCGGCCGGTCCACACCACTGGAAGATCCACTCCAGGACGCCGACCGGCCTCCGCCGCCACCGGGCACCCCCGATTCCGCGGGCGAGGACGGCGAGGAACCCGCCGGCGCGGGCCCGGCCGGTTCCGAGGGGCCGGCCGTGCCCCTGGTGGCGGGCCTGGTCGTGGCGCTCGCCGTGCTGCTCGTCTCGGCGGTCCCCGCGGCGAAGGCGGTCCGCCGGGTCCGGCGCCGCCGTGCGCCCTCCGATCGGCTCGCCGTCCTGGGGGCGTGGCGGGAGACACTCGACCGGCTTCAGGAGGCGGGGGTACCGGTCCGGCCGACACAGACCACCGGCGAGGTCGCCCTGTCCGCCGGCTCCGTCGGGGCGTTGCCGACGCTCGCCGAGGTCGTGGACCGGGCCGTGTACGCACCGGAGGAGCCCGATCCGGCACTCCGCGAGGACGCCTGGGCGGCCGCGGCCAGGATCCGCGGGCAGGTGCGTGCCACGATGCCGCCCGTCCGGCGGCTGCGGGCGGTCCTCGACCCCCGGCCGCTGCTCCGATGACGAACGGCCCGGCGGGAGACCGCCGGGCCGTTCGGGTCGGAAGGGTCTCAGAGGGTCTCAGCCCGCGGCCGCCGCCCGCAGGGCCGCGTCCACCTCGTCGGCCGAGACCGGCACCGCGACCAGCGTCTCGTCCACGGTGTCGTCGTGCACCAGCCACAACTGTCCCGGGCCACCGTCGAGGATTCCCAGGAAGCCGTCGATCCGGGCGCGACCGTCCGTGCCGCCGCGGGTCAGCCGGGTCACCCGGCGCCAGCCGCCGTCCGGTGCGGGCACGATCTCGTCAAGCCGCGACCTGTCGGCCCGCCGCCGGGTGCGCCCAGGTGCCCCCGGGCCGGCCGAACGATCGACGAGGTCGGCCACCACCGAGGCGGGGTCGCCGTCGGCCGGGTCGATCGCGAAGAAGTGGATCGGGTCGTCCACAAGGTGACGTACCGTCCCGGCCTCGGCGGTCATGATCTCCCATCGCAGGATCGACCCGGGGTGCGTCGCGGGCATCCGCTGCTCCACGGACAGATGCACCCGATGACTCGCCACCGCGCCGATCAGCACGGCCAGCTCGTCCGACGGCTGCAGAACGCCGTCGGGGTCCGGGGTGAGCAGGCCGCGGGCGACCAGCGACATGAGAAAACCGTGGGCGAGCATCGGGCGCAGTTCGGGATCGGCGGCGTCGAAGCAGCTCGAACGCGCGCCGGGGAACGCCTCGGCGCCGAGACCATACGCGATCGCGGTGAGCTCGTCGCCGGTGAGCGGGATGACGTCGGTTTCCCTCATCACGGAAACCCGATCCTGGGCGGCTTCGGGAGCACGTCCTTGACGAAGCCGCCGACCTTGCTCGCCCCGTCGGCGACCTTGTCCGCCCCGTCGGCGACCCTGTCGCCCACCCACTTGCCGGGGCGGGAGCAGGCGGCCCCGCCGACGAGACCGCCGCCGATGGCCAGCCCGACCTTGGCCGCCGGATGGGGGATGGGCACGGCCGCACCGGCCTTGGCGCCGACGGTCGCGCAGGCGAAGACCGTGGCGGCCTCACCCGCCGCGCCCGCCGTCTCTCTCGGCACGCTCGCGCCGTTCCGTAAGCGGTTGTTGAGCGAGTTCGCGTAGAGGCCGAGGGGGCCGGCCACCTTTCCGGCCTTGGCCGCCCGGTCGGCCCAGGTCCGGAGCCGGGGATGCAGCCGCGGCCCGGAGCCGTTGACGCGCCAGGGCCTGCCGTCCTTGGCGTGGGGATAGCCGTACCGGTGGCGCAGCATCTTGTCGAGGGCACCCTGGAGGAAGGTCAGCCGCCCGAACATCCAGGTGTACGGGCCGAGCGGGCCGTACTCGCCGGGCGGTACCACGTTCTCCTTCAGCGACCTGCCGAAGCCGGCCAGCACGCCGGGCGTGTCCGCCTTCCTGGCCGCGGCCCCGGTCTGCCCGAACGACCCGGCCGCCGCGACCATCGCGTCGGCGGCGTGTTCGAGCCGGCCGCGCAGTGCCGCCAGCCCGTTCAGGGCCGCCTGCGCCTCGGGGGGCAGCCCACCGGCCGGGACGGTGAGGTCGGTGGCCGCCTCGCGCACCACCCGAGCATGGCCGCGCAACGACTGGTCGGCGGAGAAGAGCTCGTCGAAGACGAAGATCCGCAGGTTGAATCGCGACATGTCATCCGGTCCCGTCGAGAAGGGCCGTCGCGAGCTGCGTCCGGGCGACCCGGAGAGCGGCTCGGGCGGCGTCGGCCTTGCGGTCGTACTTGCGGGCGATGCTCTGAAGTTCGTTCACCGCCCGGTCCAGTGCGGCGCGGGTGGAGCGGACCGCGCCGCCCGCGCCCTCGGCCGTGGTTTTGGCGCGTTCGACCCGGGCGGACCTGGATCGCATGCCGCCGGTGTCGACGGACACTCCGGACAGGGCGGCGGAGACGCCATGGATTCGCCTGGCCGCGTACCGGCACGCCTGTGCGTAGCCGTCGGCCTCGTCGGCCGCGTCGCGCAGGGCCTCCACGCGCGCGGTGAGGGTTGCAACAGTGCTCACGCACCCAGCTTGCTCGCGGCCGTTCGGCCGGGATATCGGAAACCCTCCCCACCCGGTGTGAAGGGGCATTGGGAAGGGCTTCCGATTCCGCGTGGCGTTGTCCCGTTCCTAATGTTGGATCCGACCGGGGTGTCCCCGGTGCCGTTCGAGGGACAGGAGACGACACATGTACCAGCTCGATCCGGCGCAGGCGCACGAGTTGGGCCGGAAGTTCGGCCAGCAGGCGGATGTGGAGACGACCGCGCTCATCCGTGACATGAACGCCGGTATCCACCGGATGCAAACGATGATCACCACGCTTACGTCGGGTGTGAAGGGCATGGACTGGAAGGGCCGTCGGGCGACGTCGTTCGACAACCTGTGGGAGAGCGAGTTCCGGCCGGGCATGCAGCGCATGCAGCAGTCGATGCAGGAGTTCACGCCGATGCTGGAGCGGATGAAGCTCGCGCTGAAGGACGCCGAGGCGGCGATGCACGCGCACGCCCGCGACACCGAGGCGATCGACCTCGCTCACTGAGCCCGCGAAGGAGCAACGTCCGTGGAGTACGAGGTCACGATCGCCGACGCGGGTGGAAAGCCGGCACCCGTGCTGATCAGGGCGGGGGAGACCGCCACCGTCCGTGGTCTGATCGAGGCGATCGGCCGCACGCCGATCGCGGTACCGGCGGACGCGCGGCTGTATCTCGGGGCCGAGCACCTTCCCCCGGACCGGCCGCTGTCCGCCACACCTCTGGGGGCCGGCGCACGTCTGAGCTTCGCGCCCGCGTCCGACCCGGCGTCGGCCGCGGTGTCGGACTGGGAGGCCGCCGTGGTGGGCGGGCCCGCCGCGGGTGCCGGGGTCCCGGTCGGGGGCGGGACGGCGCTGGTGGTCGGCCGGGCGCCCGGCTCCGGCCTGGTGCTCGACGACCCGGAGGTCAGCCGGAGGCATGCCGAGCTGCGCCTGGGCGATGCGGGCACGGTCGTGGTCGCCGACGCGGGGTCGCGGAACGGTGTCGGCTGGCGCGGTCACCGCCTCGGCACCGGCACGCCGGTTCCTGTGGGTGACCTGGTACGGATCGGCGAGTCGATGGTGACCGTCCGGCGGACCGCTCCGGGTGACGCCGAACTCGACCTGGCGGGCGGCGTACGCCGGTTCAACCGCCCGCCCCGGATCACGCCGTCCCGGCGGTGCCCGGAGGTGGCTGTCCCGGCCCGGCCCGAACAGCCGAAAGGCATCCGGTTTCCGCTGGCCACGGTGCTGCTGCCGCTCGCGCTGGCCGGGGTCGTCTTCGTGCTGATGCCGGGCTCCACCATCTATCTGATCTTCCTGGCGCTGTCGCCGCTGATGGCCGTGGCGCACGTCATCACCGAACGCCGGGGCGGCCGCCGTGAGTACCGCGAGAAGCTGCGCGAGTACGACACCGCGATCTCCGCGGCCAGGTCCAGGCTCGGCGAGATCGCGGTCGCGCAGGAACGGGCCGGTCGTGAGGCGCTGCCGGACCCGGCGGCGGTGGTACGGATCGCCACCGGGCCCACCGTCCGCCTCTTCGAGCGGCGTCCCGGCGATGCCGACTTCGGGCGGCTGAGGGTCGGGCTCGCGGACCGGCCGGCCGACGTGCGTCTCAGCGGTCCGGGCGCGGACACCGAGGGACTCCCGACGGCGTACGCCGTACCGGTGGCTCTCGACCTGGCCGGAGCCGGTGTCGCGGGGGTGGCGGGGCACAGGACGGCGGTCCTGCCGATCGCGCAGGCGCTCGTGGCACAGGCGGCGGTGCTCCACGCGCCGCACGATCTGGGCATCGCGTTGTTCGCCGGAGAGGACGCGGCGGAGGCATGGGAGTGGGCGACCTGGCTGCCGCACGCCCTCCCGCACCGCCCCGACCTGGCGTGCCGGCGGATGGTCGCCACCGACCGGGAACAGGCGGAACGCCGCATCGCCGAACTGCACCGCATCATGGAGGAGCGACACGCCCGGATGCGGGCCGGGCTGCGGGGAGACGCGCCTCTGGGGCGACGGCTGCTGCTGGTGCTCGACGGCGCGCGCCGCCTGCGTGGCCTGCCGGGCCTGGCCGACCTGCTGTCCCAGGGCCCGAGCGCCGGGATCTACGCCCTGTGCCTCGACCGGGCGGAGGCGGACCTTCCGGACGAGTGCCGCACGACGGTCGTGGCCGATTCGCCCGGAGCGCGAGTACGGGTATCCGGGGCGGAGCACCCCGGCGAGGAGGTGCTGGCCGATCACCTGCCGCAGGACCTGGCCGAACGGATCGCCCTGGCCCTGGCGCCGATCCGGGTGCTCGGAGCTCGTTTCGGGGATGACGGGGACCTGCCCGAGCGAGTGCGTTACCTGAAGCTCGCCGGTCTCGGCACCCGGCCGCACCGGGACGAGGTGCTGGCGCGGTGGACGGCCCAGCCGGGCGGGCGGAGCACCGCGGCGCTGATCGGTGTGGACGTGACCGGCCCCGTGGTGGTCGACCTGCGCCGGGACGGCCCGCACACCCTGATCGCCGGTACCAGCGGGGCGGGAAAGTCCGAGCTGCTGCAGACCCTGGTGGCCTCGCTCGCCCTCGGCAACGCCCCGGACGCGCTCAATCTGGTGCTGGTCGACTACAAGGGCGGCAGCGCGTTCGCCGAATGCCGCGACCTGCCCCACTGCGTCGGGATGGTCACCGATCTCGACGGCCGGCTGGCCGATCGGGCGCTCGCCTCGCTCTCGGCCGAGTTGCGCCGCCGGGAGACGATCCTGGCCGAGGCCGGGGCCAAGGACATCGAGGACTACTGGGCGCGCACCGGCGGCCGGTTGCCGCGGCTGGTCATCGTCATCGACGAGTTCGCCACGCTGGTGGAGGAACTTCCCGACTTCGTCACGGGCGTCGTCGGGATCGGCATGCGCGGCCGCAGCCTCGGTGTGCACCTGGTGCTGGCGACCCAGCGTCCGGGCGGTGTGGTGAACGCCGACCTCCGGGCCAACGTGAACCTCCGCCTCTGCCTGCGGGTGACCCGGCCGGAGGAGAGCACCGACGTCATCGACGTGCCCGACGCCGCCCGCGTCTCGCGTCTCCACCCCGGTCGCGCCTACCTGCGTACCGGGCACGGGGACCTGGCGGTCCTCCAGTGCGCCCGCGTCGGCTGGCCGAGGGACGACGCCTCGGACGTCCGCGCCCTCGCGGACGGCGTCACCGTCACCCGGCGCCGGATCGGCGAACTCGGCCGCTCTCGCTCCACGGACGAACCGCCCGGTACGGACGACGGTCACGCAGGCGACACCGACCTGACGGCTCTGGTGGCGGCGATACGGGAGGCGGCCCGGCACACCGGTGTCACGGCGCCGCCGAGTCCGTGGCTTCCGCCCCTCCCGGACCAGCTCACCGTCCCCCTCGACGATCGGGGCGGCACTCCGCCGACCGCTCACATCGGGCTCGCCGACCTGCCCGCGAGCCAGGCGCAGTCGCCGTTCCTGCTGGACCTGGAGCAGGCGGCGCCAACGGTGATCGCCGGCACGGCCCGCAGCGGTCGATCGACGACGCTCCGCACGCTGGCCGCGTCACTCGCCGCCGGCAGCAGCCCGGCCGATCTCCACCTGTACGTCCTCGACCACGGCAACCGCGCGCTCATCTCTCTGGAAGCTCTCCCGCACTGCGGCGCCTACGTCGACGGCACCGAATCCGAGCGAGCCGCGCGGCTCCTCGACTTCCTGACATCGCAGGTAGCCGAGAGGGCCCGGATCCTGGCCGCGGGCGGGCACGCGTCGCTGCGCGAGCAGCGGGCCGCGACGGCACCGCCGGGCCGGCTTCCCTATCTGGTCCTTCTCGTCGACCAGTACGACGCCTTCCTCGCCCGGCACGCGGAAACCGACGGCGGACGGCTCGTCGAGACTCTCGACGGCCTGCTCCGGCGCGGCGCCGCCGTCGGCGTCCTCATCGCGCTCACCACGGATCGTTCCGGATTCACCCAACGTCTCGGCAGCACGGCCACGACCAGACTCGTCCTGCGGCAGGCCGATCGCGATGACGCGGCGGTCTTCGGCGCCGACCCGCGCGCGATGCCGGCCATGTCACCCGGCCGCGCGGTGGTCGTACCCTCCGGGACGGAGGTGCAGATCGGGCTGCTCGCGCCCGATCCCGATGGCGCCGCGCAGACGGCCGTCGTGGAAAGGCTGGCGACGCGGCTCACCGATGACTGGAAGGGACTCGAGCCGGCGGCCCGGCCTCGCCGGGTCGATCGGCTGCCGGCTTCGATCACCCCGGCCGCGCTGGAGCGGTTGCGCGGCGCGGCCACGCCGCGCACGGCGACGACCTGCACGGTCGGCGTCGGCGGCGACCACCTGCGGCCGGTCGACGTGGACCTCGCGGAGACCGACTCCACCTTCCTGATCGCCGGTCCACCGGGATCCGGACGGAGCACCGCCCTTGCCGCCATCGTGTCGTCGCTGGCCGGTCGTGCCACCGGTGGGCTCGCCGTCCTGCTCTGTTGCCCGCGCCGATCACCGCTGATGGACCTCGCGAATCTTCCGGGGGTCGTCGCGACGGTGCGGGGTCCGTCGTGTGAGACGGAGTTCGAAGAGGCGGTCGCCGGTATCCGCGGCCCGTTCGCGGTGGTGGTCGACGACGCGGAACGGCTCTCCGACGGCATCGCCGCCGACGTTCTCGACCGGATCGTCCGGACGGCACGTGACGACGGCAACCTCGTCATCGCCGCCGGCACCACCGAAGACCTCGCGGTGCACCGTTACCGTGGCTGGCTCGCCGGCATGCGCCGCGCGCGGGCGGGCCTGCTGCTCAATCCGGCGTCCTATGTGGACGGCGAGGTGCTCGACGTCAAGCTTCCGCGATCGACCGGAGGTGGCTGGCCGGCGGGCCGGGCCCTGTTGATCCGGAGGGGGCGGAGCATCGCGGTCCAGATACCGGGGATGAAGGACTAGTCCCCGAACCGGCCGTGTGTCTCCGGCGGTGTTCACCCGATCAACCGTGATCACCGACCGTGAGTCGCACGGTCCGGCCCGCCCCCGGACCCGATCAAGGTCCGGGGATCGGACGCAGAACGACCACTGTGCGTGAGGTCGCTTCCATGCTCCTTGAAGATCGAAAAAGGGTCCCGGAGAACCTCCGGGACCCTTCACGACCTGCGAAAACCTGGTGGACGATACAGGGATTGAACCTGTGACCTCTTCCGTGTCAGGGAAGCGCTCTCCCGCTGAGCTAATCGTCCTTGCTGAAAACCAGAGGTGGAGACGGGATTTGAACCCGTGTAGACGGCTTTGCAGGCCGTTGCCTCGCCTCTCGGCCACTCCACCGAGTGGGGGGCGGATGCCCCTTTTCCGAGCGGAAGACGGGATTCGAACCCGCGACCCTCACCTTGGCAAGGTGATGCTCTACCACTGAGCCACTTCCGCGTGTCTCCGGGACCGGCCCGGACTCACGGTGAGAACTCTAGCGAATACCCGGCGACTCCCCAAACCGAATACGACCGGTATCTTGAGATGTAAGGAGCCAGCAAGGGTTTCACCAGTTACCACGGCTTCACCCTACGCGAGAGAGTTGACAGCATGCGCGACGACGAGGTCGTGAACATCGGGCCCGAGCCGCTGAGCTTCGAGGAGGTCGTCAGGGTCGCCAGGCACGGCGCCCCCGTACGCCTCGGCGACGACGCCGTGGCCGCCATGGCGGCGGTCCGCACCCGGGTGGACGAGCTGGCCGAGAGCCCCACCCCCGCCTACGGCGTCTCCACCGGGTTCGGCGCCCTCGCCACCCGGCACATCGACCCCTCGCTCCGCGCCCAGCTGCAGCGGTCCCTCGTACGCTCGCACGCCGCCGGGTCGGGGCCCGAGGTCGAGATCGAGGTCACCCGGGCGATGATGTTGCTGCGCCTGCACACCCTGGCCACCGGCCACACCGGCGTGCGCCCGAAGACGGCCAAGGTGCTGGAGAGCCTGCTCAACGCGCGGATCACCCCCGTCGTGCACGAGTACGGGAGCCTCGGCTGCTCCGGCGACCTCGCGCCGCTCTCCCACGTGGCCCTCACGATCATGGGCGAGGGCGTCGTCCGCGACGCCGCGGGGGAGCGGGCCGACGCCGCGGAGGCGCTCAAGCGGGCGGGCATCGAGCCCGTGGAGCTGGTGGCCAAGGAGGGGCTCGCGCTCGTCAACGGCACCGACGGCATGCTCGGCATGCTGATCCTCGCCATGGACGACCTCGCCCGCCTGTTCAGGACCGCCGACGTGAGCGCGGCCATGAGCGTGGAGGCGCTCCTCGGCACCGACCGCGTCTTCGCCGCCGACCTGCAGGCCCTGCGCCCGCACCCCGGGCAGGCGGCCAGCGCCGCCAACCTCAGGGCCCTGCTCGGCGGCTCGCAGATCATGGAGTCCCACCGGGACGGCACCTGCACCCGCGTCCAGGACGCGTACTCCCTCAGGTGCGCCCCGCAGGTCGCCGGGGCGGCCCGCGACACCCTGGCGCACGCCGCCCTGGTCGCCGGGCGGGAGCTCGCCTCCGCGATCGACAACCCGGTGGTCCTCGCCGACGGCCGGGTGGAGTCCAACGGCAACTTCCACGGGGCCCCCGTCGGCTACGTGCTCGACTTCCTGGCCATCGCGGTCGCCGACATGGCGAGCATCTCCGAGCGCCGCACCGACCGCATGCTGGACGTGGCCCGCAACCACGGCCTGCCCGCCTTCCTCGCGGACGACCCCGGCGTCGACTCCGGCCACATGATCGCCCAGTACACCCAGGCGGCGGTGGTCTCCGAGCTCAAGCGCCTGGCCGCGCCCGCGAGCGTCGACTCCATCCCGAGCTCCGCCATGCAGGAGGACCACGTCTCCATGGGCTGGTCGGCCGCGCGCAAGCTGCGCCGCTCGGTGGACGGTCTCACCCGGGTGCTCGCGGTGGAGGTCCTCACCGCCGCGCGGGCCCTGGACCTGCGCGCCCCGCTGCGGCCCGCCCCGGCGACCGGGGCCGTGGTGGACGCGCTGCGCCAGTCCGTCCCCGGTCCCGGCCCCGACCGCTTCCTCGCGCCGGAGATCGAGACGGTGGTCCAGCTCGTCGCGGCCAACGCGGTCGTCGCCGCCGCCGAGACGGTCACCGGCCCCCTGTCGTAGGGCTCCGGCCCGGCTGTCCTGGGGCCCCGGTCCGGCGGGCCCCGGTACGGCGACGCGGCGGCCCGGCCGTCACGGCCCGCCTCGATCACCGGCTCGTCGCCGTAACCGGCCCGCCGCCGTCACCGGCCCCCGGGGAGGGCGGCGATCACCTCCACCTCGATGAGCAGCCCCGGCCGGAACAGCCCCGAGACCTCCACGGTCGTGCTGGCCGGGGGTTCGCCGGTGATGAAACGCTTGCGCACGGCCCCGTACTCCGGCAGCAGCGACATGTCGGTGACGTGGCTCCGGATGTGGGTCACGTCGTCGAACGCGCAGCCCTGGTCGGCGAGGACGCGTGACAGCAGGTCCATCACGTACTCGGACTGGCGGGTCATGTCCCCCTCGCCGACCACCCTCCCCTCCTCGTCCAGCGCCACCTGCCCCGAGACGAACAGCAGGCCCGCGGCCTTGGTGGCGTGGGAGTAGAGCCCGTTGGTGGCGGGAACCGTGGCCGGGTTCAGTTTCTCCACCCCGGCACGGCGCCCCGGGGCCTCCATCCCGGCACGGCGCCCCGGATCCTCCGCCCAGGTACGGTCCCCCGCCCGGCCCGGGTCCTCCATCCCGGTACGGCCCTCCTGCACCTCCCGCTCCACGCTCCCCACCTGTCCCGGATCACCCGAGCGACCCGGACGACCCACCTGGCCAGACGTGCCCGGCCGGTCCGCCCCTGTGGGACCGGCTGTGGCGACGTGCGCGAAGATCGCTGTCAGGTCCGCACCGCCGAGCCCGGACGCCACCGCGTCCGCCAGCCTCGTCCCGGCCGCGGCGGCGAGGGTCTGGGTGCCGTGCGCGGCCAGCCCCACGTCCTTGGCCGCGAGGCCGAGGGCGTAGCGCGTCTCGTACGGGCCGTTCTCGACGGCCGGGCGGACCCGTTCGACGAGCGGTCCCAGCGGGGTGCCGCCGAGCACGGCCAGCAGGGTCGCGGTGTCCACCCCGGTCGCCTCCGCGTACGCGAGGGTCTCGGCGAGCAGCACCTGGGCGGGCACCAGCGCGCTCATGACGGCCAGCTTCATCGCCGCGCCCGCGCCGGGGCCGCCGGCCTCGATCACCCGGCCGAACACCTCCAGCGCCTTCCGGCAGCGGGCCAGGTCCCCGGGCGGGCCCCCGGCCAGCACCGTCAGGGTGCCGTCCCCGGCCGGTCCCACGCTGCCCAGGACCGGCGCGTCGACCAGCCCCACCCCCGGGGGAAGCAGGCCGCGCAGCCCGGCCACCGCCTCGGGCCCGATCGTCGACATCTCCGCGACCACCGTCCCGGGCCGCAGTCCCGGTGCCGCGTCCGCGAGCACCCGCCGTACCGCCGCGGGGTCGCTGAGCATCGTGACGACCAGGTCCGCGCCCGCCACGGCCTCGGCGGGCGACGCCGCCGAGGCGGCACCCTCGACCTCGCGGGGGGTGCGGTTCCACGTCTTCACCGTGTACCCGGACAGCACGAGCCGCCGGGCCATCGGGGCGCCCATGCGCCCCAGACCGAGAAAGGAGATCATGCGCCCACGCTACGAACCGGCGAGGCATTCCACCAGCGACTAGATTGCATGCGAGCCATGCGAGGGGGGAATGTGTTCGACGTCGAGGGACTGCGCCTGCTGGACACCGTGGCCCGTACCGGGTCGTTCACCGCGGCCGCCGCCAGGCTCAACTACACCCAGTCCGCCGTGTCCCGCCGCATCGCCGCGCTCGAACACCGCGCGGGCGGCCCGCTGTTCGAGAGGCTGCCGCGCGGGGTGCGGCTCACGCCCGCCGGTGAGGCGCTGCACCACCACGCCCAGGTCGTCCTGAACCGGCTGACCAGGGCGGAGGAGGAGCTGGCCGGGATCCACGGCGGCTACCGGGGGCGGCTGCGGGTGGGGGCGTTCGCGACCGCCAACGTCGCGCTCGTGCCCGGCGCCCTGCGCGCGTTCCGCGCGGACTTCCCCGAGGTCGAGCTCGTCCCGGTCGAGGGGCCGAGCAGGAGCCTGCTGCGCCGCATGCGGGAGGGCGGCCTGGACGTCGCGGTGGTCAGCGACTACCCGTCGGAGCTGCCCCACGAGGAGGAGATCGAGCTGGTCGAGCTGGCCGACGACGAGCTGTTCGTCGCGCTGCCCCGCGATCACCGGCTGGCGGCGGAGGAGATCGTCGACCTGCGCGAGCTGCGGGAGGAGACCTGGATCGAGGCGCCCCCGCCGGGCCGGGCCACCGCGCTCGCCGCGGCCTGCGCCCGCGCCGGGTTCGCCCCCCGCGCCACGGTCAGGATCGGCGAGTGGACGGGCAAGTTCGGGTTCGTCGCGGCCGGGCTCGGCGTCACGCTCGTCCCCGCCATCGCCGCCTACACCGTCCCGGCCGACCTGGTGCTCCGCTCCCTCGGCGACCTCGCGCCGCGCAGGACCGTCTACGCGGCGCTGCCGCCCACCCCGCTGCCCGCCGCCCGCACCCTGGTGAGGCTGCTGGCCGGACGAGCGGGACAATAGGGCGGTGCATGACTCCTTTGCGCATATATCCGGATATCTGGCCACCGGCCTCCGGGACATCACCACCGATCTCGCCGCGCTGGACGGCGAGGGCTGGTGGGCCGTCGTGATCGACTACGAGGGCAAGGTGACGTGCGCCAGGTTCGGGGACGTCCGCCGGGCGCCGCTGCCCGCGCCGCGCGACCCCTGGCGCGGGCCGCACCCGTCGTCGTGGCGCAGCTCCCTCGACCGGGCGGCGTACGAGGAGGGGGTGCGGCGCGTCCGCGCCCACATCGAGCGGGGCGACGTCTACCAGGCCAACCTGTGCCGGGTGCTGAGCGCGCCGCTCCCCGCCGGGCAGGCGCCGGACCCGCTGGCCCTGGCCGTACGGCTGGCGGAGGGCAACCCCGCCCCCTACGCCGCCACGGTGAGCCTGCCGGGGCTGAGCGTCGTGTCGGCCTCCCCGGAGCTCTACCTGTCCAGGGACGGCGACGTGATCGAGTCCAGGCCGATCAAGGGGACCGGGGTCACCGCGGAGGACCTGCTGGAGAAGGACTACGCGGAGAACGTGATGATCGTCGATCTCGTCCGCAACGACCTGGGCAGGGTCGCCGAGGTCGGTTCGGTGAGCGTGCCGGCCCTGTGCGAGGTGGAGGAGCACCCCGGCCTCGTGCACCTGGTCTCCACGGTCCGGGCGAGACTCGCGCCGCAGTACGGGTGGCCCGAGCTGTTCTCCGCGACCTTCCCGCCGGGGTCGGTGACCGGGGCCCCGAAATCCTCGGCCCTGCGAATCATCGATGAGCTCGAACCCGAGCCGCGCGGGCCCTACTGTGGAACCGTGGGCCGGGTCGACGCCGACCGCCGCCGGGCGTCGCTGGCCGTGGGGATCCGCACGTTCTGGTTGTCGGCCGGCGAGATCCGCTTCGGCACGGGCGCGGGCATAACCTGGGGGAGCGATCCGCGACGCGAGTGGGACGAGACCGAGCTGAAGGCCTCCCGGCTCATCGCGCTGGCATCAACATCAGGTTCAGAAGGAGTCGCATGAACGTACCTATATGGCTGAACGGGGCACTCGTCGCTCCGGACCAGGCCGTCGTCTCGGTGTTCGATCACGGCCTGATGGTCGGTGACGGCGTGTTCGAGACGATCAAGTGCATGGACGGCGCCACGTTCGCGCTCACCCGCCACCTCGACCGGCTCACGCTCTCGGCGCGGCGGATGGACCTGCCCGACCCCGACGTGGACGCGATCGCCGAGGGGATCCGCGCCTGCCTGGCCGAGGCCCCGCCGTGGCGGCTCGGCCGCGTCCGGGTCACCTACACCAGCGGCCCGGGGCCGCTCGGCTCCGACCGGGGCGACCAGGGCCGCACGACCGTGGTGATCGTCGACGAGCAGAAGCCGTTCCCGGCCACCGCCGACGTCACCGTCGTGCCCTGGCCGCGCAACGAGCGCGGCGCGCTCGCCGGGGTGAAGAGCACCTCCTACGGCGACAACGCCAAGGCCCTCTTCTTCGCCAAGGCGAGGGGCGGCGGCGAGGCGATCTTCGAGAACCTCGCGGGAAACCTCTGCGAGGGCACCGGCAGCAACATCTTCGTCGTACGCGACGGGCGGCTGCTCACCCCCACGCTCGCCTCGGGCTGCCTGGCCGGGGTCACCCGCGCGCTCGCCCTGGAGTGGTGCGGGGGCATCGAGGAGGACGTCCCGCTCTCGGCCCTGTACGAGGCCGAGGAGGCGTTCCTGACCTCCACCACCCGCGACATCCAGCCGATCCGGGCGGTCGACCGGACCGTGCTGCCCGCCGCGCCCGGCCCGATCACCGCCAAGGCCATGCAGGTCTTCGCCGAGCGCTCCGCCGCCGACCTCGACCCCTGAGCCCGCCTCCCGGGCCCCGTTCCAGGTTCCCGGTTCCGGTGAGGGACGTGCCCACCGGAACCGGCGGCCGGCCGCCCGGCGGGCTAGTAGGACACCTGGGTCTGCGCGTTCAGCTCCTTGAGCTCGACCTTGGCGGCCGGATCGGTCAGCGGGTCGTCGATGCGGAGCACGTCCAGGCCCTTGGTGATGTCACTCGAGTAGATGTGGCCGTTGTAGTAGTACGCCGACCAGGAGCCGCCGACCCCCGGCACCGGGCCCCGCTCGAAGAAGCCGATCTCCTTGGGCTTGGTCGCGTCGGTGAAGTCCCAGACGGACACCCCGCCCTGGTACCACGACTGGACCATGATGTCCTTGCCCGGCACCGGCAGCAGCGAGCCGTTGTGCGCGACGCAGTTCTCTTCGGGCGACTGCTCCCTGGGGATCTTGAAATAGCCGCGGAGCGTGAGCCTGCGGTCCTTGCCGAGGTCGTACACGGCGTTGGCGCCCTTGGTCTTCGGGGTGTTGGCGTCGCAGGTCGCGCTCACGCCGCCGCCCAGCTCGTCCCCGAAGACGACCTTGGTGGCGTCGTTGTTGAACGTCGCCGAGTGCCAGATGGCGAAGTTCTCCTTGTCGCTCACGTGCTGGAGCACCTTGGGGTTGACCCGGTCGGAGATGTCCATCAGGATCCCGTCGCCGAAGCAGGCGGCGGCGGCGAGGTCCTTCTCCGGATAGACCGTGAGGTCGTGGCAGCCGCCGATGGCCCCCTCAACGGCCTTCTCGGACAGCTCCGGCCGCGAGACCACCTTGGCGGTCTTCGGGGCCTTGACCGGCACCTCGACCACGGAGATCTTGTTGTGCGGGGGCGGGCAGGTCGCCGTGCCGGGCTCGGGGCCGGGGGAGGAGATGTAGAGGTAGACCTTGTCCGGGCTCTTGCCGGGGACGAGGGTGTGGGTGTGCGAGCCGCAGTCGGTCTCGACCGCCGAGACGAAGGTGGGATGGGTCTTGTCCGAGATGTCGAAGATCCGGATGCCCTCCCAGGCGTCCGACTCGGGCTCACCGCGCTGGGCGTCGCACTCCGGGCCGACCCGGGCGGAGTCGATCGACAGGAAGAGCAGGTTCCCGCTCACCGAGATGTCGTTCTGCTCGCCGGGGCAGAGGACCTGGGCCGCGATCCCGGGGTTCGCCGGGTCGGAGATGTCGAAGACGCTGAAACCGTCGAAGTTGCCGACGAACGCGTAGTCGCCCTGGAAGGCCAGGTCGGTGCCCCACGACTGGGGCCCGTCGAGGGGGGCGCGGGGAGGCACGTTGGCCAGGTGTGTGATGTTGTCGCTGTGCGTACCGTCCCCCGAGATCCCGGCGGCGGGGCTCTCCGTCGCCTGCTCCGGGACGCTCGGGCTCCCCTCGGGGGTGGCCGGGGCCGTGCTGGGCGCGGTCGCCTCGGACGGTGGCGAGGCGGCGGGGGTCGGATCCGCCCCGCACCCTGCCACGAGAAGTAGCGCGGCCAGGACGAATGCCACGATCGGTCGCACGGTGCCCCCATTACGTCGGTCCACTTGCCCCATTATTGAAGCTATGCGGAGGATGCGTGTGCCGAGTCAGGGTATCGCGGTGATCATGATGGCAGCGGTTCTCGGCGGATGCGCGGGGGCCGGGCCGGAGCGTTCCACCCCGCTCGTCGCCGAGTCCGGCGCGCCCGTGATCATCCCGGGCGGCCCGGGGGAGGCCGGTCGCGCGGCGCGGCCCGGAGAGAGCCTCGGGGAGTCGGAGGCGCGCGTCACCGCGGCCGACGTACGGTTCGCCGAGGGCATGATCCCGCACCACCGGCAGGCGCTGGAGATGGCGGCGCTGGTGCCGGCCCGCACCTCCTCACCGGTGCTGCGGAGGCTCGCCGAGCGGATCACCGCGGCGCAGCGGCCGGAGATCGCGGCCCTCACCTCGTGGCTGGAGGCGGCGGGACGTCCGCCGGGCGAGCACGGCGGTCACGACGAGCACGCCCTCCCGCTGGAGGAGATGAACCGGCTCAGGGCGGCCAGGGGAGCGGCCTTCGACACCCTCTTCCTGAACCTCATGATCACTCATCACGAGGCGGCGGTGACGATGGCGGGGATCCAGCTGCGCGAGGGCACCGACCGGATCATGCTGGCCACCGCGAAGGATGTCGTCTCCGGGCAGGGCATCGAGATCGCCCGGATGCGGAGCCTGCTCGGGCCGGGGACGTAGCCCGGCGCGGGAGCCGTTCGGGCCCGGAAGGCGGTCTCGGCGTGCGGGACCCGCTCAGGCCTGAGGGCGTGGTCTTGATATGCGGACCCGCTCGGGCCAGGGCGGGGCCGGGCGACCCCGATCAGGCGACCGCCGTCACCACGGAACCCGGGGGACGGGGCCGAGGGGCCGAGGGCCCGTCACGAACTCCAGAGCATGTTGCTGAGCTCGGCGTCCAGGTCCATGAAGTCGGTCTCGCGACCGGCGGGGACCAGCTCGTACGTCCGGTGCAGGAACTCCGTGAGCGGGGCCAGGGGCACCTCGAACAGGGCCTGCCCGAACGGCGACGTGAGGCTTATGTGCAGCGTGCGCTCGCCGTCGGCGCGCGCCGGCCACACCTGGACGTCCCCGTCGCCGACCCGCCGCACGATGCCGACCGTGAGCAGCTCGCGAGCGAAGATCCACTCGACCGGCTCGTCGTTTCCGACGTGGAAGGCCATCCTGATCGCGTACGGATCACCGGCCGTGTAGCTGAGCCCGGCGAGGAGGGGGACGGTGGTACGGTCGGGGACCACAAGCCGAAGGCCTAGCTCGGCAGAGACGGTGGCGCTGTTCATCGTCAGCCAAACCTTTTTCGTCGTCGGTCCCCTCTGCGGGGCTTTCACTGCTCTCACTGCTCTGAAACGGCGTCGTTCCTCGCGGGCTATCACGCGGAACAAAGAAACCTGTAGGAAAGATTCCGCCTCCACGCCCTTCTGTAACACACATCACAGCGCGACATTTGGGCATCTACCTGGCTAAACATCACCAACAGGGCCGTATTTGCAAGGGTTTTGCGTCTCGTTTTGGTCACCGTCGACTCCCCGGCGGGGCGTCTCGGGTGATTCGGGTCGAGCGAGGGTCGTTCGGTGCTTCTACGGATCAGGACGATGCTATGACACCGTAGCCCCCCGCCGGATGCATCCTCAGACCTTTGCCTCCCGACCGTGTCGTCTTTCAAGATCATTTTATTGGCGGATACCGCTTCGCGAGCACTCTCGGATTGCTGTATGGTTTTCCACGTCGGCACCGTGAGGGGCCGCACAGGGCGGGCGATTAGCTCAGCGGGAGAGCGCTTCGTTCACACCGAAGAGGTCACTGGTTCGATCCCAGTATCGCCCACACTAGCAAGTCGCAGGTCAGAGCCCCTCGGCTGACACCGGCCGGGGGGCTTTCGTCTGCCCGCGACCTGTCGCGCGACCGGCTGGGCGACCACGCCTCTGTGGTGCTCCCGGGGAAGATCGATCCATCGCCGCCGCACCGGCCGGGGTGCGGGCGGGCCGCCTCCGGCCTGCCCTCCGGATTCCAAACGATCAGCCGGGCGCCCTGAGTGTCCTTGTGCGCGCCCTGGGTGGCGGGGGCGGCCCCCGGCCAGGCGTGCGGGCCCGTTCCCTCCGCTGCGGCCACCACAGCCCCCCGCCCGGTCGAGTGTGGGCGACGTGGAAGGGGGGCCTCTCCGGTCCTCCGGGACCCGGCGGAGTGGGACGACGTCCCGCTCGCCGTGGACGCCGTCGCGGTCGTTTCGACGGGCGCCCGCGCGCACCCGGATGACCAGCCTCAAGATGACCAGGCTCAATACGCGGTTAAGAGCGCCCGAAAGGCGATTGCGCTGCCGCTAGATCGCAAATCCTGATATGTCCGTTAAGTCGGGCTTTACGGAAAGCCGCAGGGTGACCGAGGGCACTGGGGGTGGCGGATGCTGGTGACCGAGTTCACCACGGAGGTCGTGGCGGCACCGGAGCGGTTCGCGCTGTGGCAGGAGGTCGCGGCACAGTCGCACGTGCCCAACCGGCACCGCAGCGACGACCACGACGACTTCCGCGCCAGGATCCGCGTCATGGACCTGGGGCCGTTACAGGTGTCCGCGCTGGCCTACCCGCATCTGGAGATCGCGCGGACGGCGAAGGTGATACGGCAGACCGACTCGGAGGTCTATCAGATCAACTACTTCCTCAGCGGGGGAGGGACCGTCTCCCAGGCCGGTCATGACGCGGTGTTCCGTTCCGGTGACCTCGTGGTGGTGGACAGCAGCCGCGTCTTCCACGCCGACGTCCACGCCCTCCCGGACGACTGGTCGAACCTGGTCGTGCAGTGTCCTCGCGAGCTGATGCCGCTACCGGAGAGGACGATGCGGAACCTGGTCGGCGTCCCGATCGACGGGCGCAGCGGCATGGGCGGGATGCTGGCCCGCTGGCTGACCGACCTCAACGCACGTGCCGGTGAGTTCACCCCGGCCGACGTCCCCACCCTGACCCAGGTCACCCGGGACCTCCTGGCCTCCGCCCTCGCCATCTGCGTGGACGCCGCGGACGCCGTACCCCCGGAGATCCACAGACACGCGCTGAAGCAGCGCATCCACACCTTCGTCGAGCAGCGTCTCGGCGAACCGGCCCTCACTCCCGCCGCCATCGCCATCGCCCACGGGATCTCCACCCGTCATCTGTACACCCTCTTCGAGGAGGAGGGCCGTACGGTGGCCGCCTGGATCCGCGAACGCCGCCTGGAACACTGCCGCCGCGACCTCGCCGACCCCTCCCTCGGCAACCGCTCCATCCACGCCATCGCCACACGCTGGGGTTTCACGAACAAGTCCCACTTCAGCCGCGCCTTCCGCGCCCGCTACGACATGACCCCCAGCGACTACAGGCACGCCCTTTCCCGCACCACGACCGTGCAGAAGTGATCAACAGGCGTGCATGGAGGGTCAACGACAAAACAAGCGCTGGAACGCAGACTTTCCGCAGGGGCCACGCGGTGGCTCCTCTCGGGGAAGGAGATCCATGCGCGTTCGTCGTGGCCGATGACGTGGACGGCGAGCACCTCGCGTGCCGGATGTGAGACCACCGCCCGGCCAGGACCTCTCACAGGGCCGGTGCGGCCGCCTACACCCGCTCGCCGCCGGTCAAGGAACCCGGTGATCTCCCCGGGCGCCCGATCATCGTCGATCCGGACGTTCCCCCGCGCGAGTACGGGCGGCGCCACGACCGGCACCGAGCCCGTCGAACCCTGATCCCGGCGGCCCCGCCGCGTACCGTCCCTGACTCGATCGCGGGTTCGGGTGAGCGGGTTCGGGGTGAGCGGGTTCGGGGTGAATCGCCGACCCGCGCGTACATCCCCGCAGGACAGGAGGGCGGGCCCGTGAGGTCCGGGAGGGGACGTGGGCCGGCCCGATGCAGCAATGGGAAGCGAGAAGGCTTCGTCGGATGGGAAGACGCAATGGCTGACCAGACCATGGAAACGGCCCCGTCGCACGTGAACCGGACCGGGGAGGAAACGCCGGAGGGAGAGTACCGCTCCAGGCTCTCGGAAATCGAGACGGTGCCCGTCCGCTCGCTGCTCGCGGCGGACACGCCGCGGAGCGCGGGGGAGGACCTGGAGCACGTGAAGGTGCTCTCCAGGCTGGACACCGTACTGCCCCCGGTGATCGTGCACCGGGCCACCATGCGGGTCGTGGACGGGATGCACCGGCTGCGGGCGGCGGTGCTGCGCGGTGAGGAGAGCATGCGCGTGCGGTTCTTCGACGGCGACGAGCGCGACGCCTTCGTGGTCGCGGTGAAGGAGAACACCGCCCACGGCCTGCCGCTGTCGGCCGCCGACCGCGCCGCGGCCGCCGGCCGGATCGTGCGCTCGCACCCCTACTGGTCCGACAGGGCCATCGCGGGAGTCGCCGGACTGTCCGCCCGGGTGGTGAGCGACATCCGCCGTACGGCGTTTCCCCAGGGCACCCGGATCGAGGCACGGCTGGGGCGCGACGGGCGGGTCCGCCCGCTGGACAGCTCCGCCGGGCGGATACGCGCGGCCGAACTGATCGCGGAGGAGCCGCAGGCCTCGCTCCGTCAGATCGCACAGCGGTCCGGGATCTCGCCGAGCACGGTACGGGACGTCCGTGAGCGCCTGAGGCGAGGCGAGGACCCCCTGCCGAGCTCGCTGCGGTCCGCTGCCGCGCCACCCGTGCCACCTGTGCCACCCGCGCCACCCGTGCCGGCCACCCGGAACCAGGCGGATGCCGCGAACGTTCCGCTTCCAGATGTCGAGACCGGACCCCGCCCGGAGCCGAAGCCCGGCCGTAACCGGACGTCGGCGTTGAGCATCCTGATCAGAGACCCGTCCATCCGGTCCAGGGAGCGTGGCCGGCTCCTCCTCCGGATGCTCGGCGCGAGCGCCGGCCTCACGCCGAGCCGGGAGCAGCTCGTCGACGCGGTCCCCGAGCACCGCGTCGACCTTGTCTGCCAGATGGCCAAGGAGTTCGCCACGGCCTGGGCGAAGTTCGCCGAGGATCTCGAACTCAGGGTGAAATGACGCCCGCGGGCTCGTGGCGGCGGTTCTGTCGGCGGCCGGTGGCATCCTGGGGGCGTGAGAGCCCACGCGGTAAGCCCCCTGTTCGTCGGCCGCGCCGACGAGCTCGCCGTTCTGGGAGAAGCGCTCGCCAGGGCGCGCTCCGGGTCGGCCTCGACCGTGTTCGTGGGAGGCGAGGCCGGGGTCGGCAAGACCCGCCTCGTCCGCGAGTTCACCGAGCGCTCGGACGACGCCCTGGTGCTGGTCGGCGGGTGCCTGGAGCTGGGCACCGACGGCCTCCCCTTCGCCCCCTTCACCGCGGTGCTGCGCAAGCTCGCCCGCGACCTGGGCCACGACGGCGTCGCCGCGCTGCTGCCCGGCGGGGCGACCCGGGGGCTCGCCCGGCTGCTGCCGGAGTTCGGTGAGCCGGAGAGGGAGGGCGCCGAGGCGCGGGCCCGGCTCTTCGAGCAGGTCCTGGGCCTGCTGGAGCGGCTCGCCGAGACCCGGCCGACGATCCTGGTCATCGAGGACGCCCACTGGGCCGACCGCTCCACCCGCGACCTGCTGTCGTTCCTCGTCCGCTACCAGCGCTCCGACGTGCCCCTGCTGACCCTGGTCACCTACCGGGCCGACGAGCTGCACCGCACGCATCCCCTGCGCCCGCTGCTGGCCGAGCTGAGCCGGGTCGACTGGGTCACCCGCCTCGACCTGCGCAGGCTGAGCCGCCGGGAGGTGGACCAGCAGGCCGCGAGCATCCTCGACGGCGAGCCGGTCGCCGACCTCGATCTGGTCTACGCGCGCAGCGAGGGAAACCCGCTGTTCGTCGAGGCGCTGCTCAGCGGGGGCGAGGGTGAGACGCTGCCCGACTCGCTGCGCGACCTGCTGCTGGCCAGCGTCGAGCGCCTGCCGGAGGAGACCCAGGAGCTGATGCGGCTGGCCGCCGCAGGTGGGGCGAGGATCGAGCACACGATGCTCTCGGCCGTCGCCGGGGCCGACGACGGCGAGCTCTCCCGCCTGCTGCGCCCGGCGGTGGCGGGCAACGTGCTCCTGGTCGACGGCGAGACGTACGCCTTCAGGCACGCCCTGATCCGCGAGGCCGTCCACGACGACCTGCTGCCCGGCGAGCGCACCCGCCTGCACACCCGTTTCGCCGAGGCCCTGGAGGGCAATCCCGGCATCCTGCCCGCTCCCCGGTCGGCCATCGAGCTCGCCCACCACTGGCACGCCGCGCACAACCCCCTCTGGGCGCTGACCAGCGCCTGGCACGCGGCCGCGGCCGCCCGGAAGACGGCGGCCTACGACGAGCAGCTGCGCATGCTGACCCGGGTCCTGGAACTGTGGGAGACGATCCCCGACGCCGCCGAGCGGATCGGGGCCGACCACATCGACGTGCTCCGGCAGGCGATCACCGTGGCCCACCTGGCCGGGGAGTTCGAGCGGGGCATCTCCCTCGCCAAGGCGGCCCTGCGGGAGATCGACACCGCCACCGACCCGATCCGCGCGGCCCGGCTGCTGCGGCAGCGCGGGCTCGTCAGGTACGACCTCGGCAGGGCCGGGTTCCTCGAGGACCTCCGCACCGCCGTCGCGCTCGTTCCCGCGGAGCCGCCGACCGCCCTGCGCGCCCAGGTCCTGGAGAACCTGTCGCGCATGCTCAGCCACCCCGGGGACTGGGCCGAGAAGGAGTCGCTCGCCGAGGAGGCCATGCGCATCGCCCACGAGGTCGGCAACCCCGACATCGAGGCCCACGCGCTCGTCACGCTCACCTGGGCCAGGTGCCGATACTCCCGGATGGAGGAGCAGGTCGTCGCGTTCGCCAGGGCGCGGGAGATCGCGAGCCGGGCCAGCACGTACCACGCGCTGATGCGGGCCGTCATCTCCGAGTCCGACGCCCTGGAGGGGGCCGGATGGCACGAGCGGGCCGCCGAGGTCGCCCGCGGCGGCATCGCCGACGCCGAGGCGTACGGCCTGGCCCGCACGTCCGGCGCCTTCCTGGCGATCAACCTGGTCGAGCCCCTGGTCTCCCTCGGCCGCTGGGACGAGGCGTCCGAGGTGGTCGAGGGCGGCCTGGAGGTCACCCCGCCGGCCCCCTACCGCGCGAGCCTTGAGGCCCTGGCCGCCGACATCGCGCTGGCCCGCGGGGAGATCGACCGGGCCGACGCGCTCTTCCGGTCCTCGCGGGCCGTGTTCGCCAGGGGCACCTACCGGGACCAGACGATCCTGCCCCAGCTGCGCAGGGAGATCGAGCTGCTGGTGGCGCGGGGCAGGGACGACGAGGCGTCCGCGCTCGTCGGGCGGATCCTGGACGAGCAGGACCTGGAGGGCACCCCCCGCTACGTCTGGCCGCTCCTCCTCGCCTGCCTGCGAGTCGCCGCGTCCTCGCCGTCCTCGCTGTCCTCGCCGTCCTCGCTGTCCTCGTCGTCCTCGTCGTCCTCGCCGTCCTCGCCGTCCTCGCTGTCCTCGTCGTCCTCGTCGTCCTCAGTGTCCTCGCCGCCCCCGCTGTCCCGGCTGCGCGCCGTGGCGGAGCGGCTCGGCCCGGTGGAGGGGGAGCTCCAGCGGGCGCACAGCCTCACCTTCACGGCCGAGGCCGCCCAGGCGGAAGGGGCGCCCGACCGGAAGGCGTGGGACGCGGCGGCCGCCGCCTGGGCCGCGCTCCGCCAGCCCTACGCCGAGGCCCGCGCCCTGCTCGGCGCGGCACGGGCCGCCGTCGAGGCGGGGGAGCGCGACGAGGCCGCACCGAGCCTGTCCCGGGCGGCGGAGCTCGCGGCGCGGGTCGGGGCCCCGCCGCTGGCCGCCGAGATCGCCTCCCTGGCCAGGCGGGCCCGGATCCCGCTCTCCGGGGAGCCCGCCCCCGCCGAGCCGGTCTCCGAGCGGGCCGGGCTCGGGCTCACCGCGCGCGAGCACGAGGTGCTTGGCCTGGTGGCGGCCGGCCGCAGCAACCGCGAGATAGCGGGGGAGCTGTTCATCTCGGCGAAGACCGTGAGCGTGCACGTCTCCAACATCCTCGCCAAGCTGGGCGCCTCCTCGCGCGGCGAGGCGGCGGCGACGGCACACCGGCTGCGCCTCTTCGAACGATGAACCATCGCCGTGAAGTAGGGGGCGTCCCGCCACGACGCCACCGGCTGCGCCTCTTCGAACGGTGAACCATCGCCGCGTCTCACCTTGCTATCCGTCAAGCCACATATTTCAGGCTGAATAGTCCAAAACAGCTCTTTATCTAGCCTCCTCCGGGTTTCGTGCCGAGCCGCGCGTGTCCCCGGCGCCTCGGCGTGACGCCTTCCGGGCCGGTCGGCGATCACGGGAACAGGCGTCGCACGGACCGCGCCGCAGGGGTGCGCGGACCGCGTCCCGCGGACGTACGGGCCGCGTCGCACGGACCGGGCGCGGACCGGGCGGGCCGGGATGTCCGGGTATGCGCGGGGGCCCGCGAGTCGCGCCCACCTGCCTCCGTCGCGCAAGCCGTTCCGTACGGCGATGTTTCCGGGACGTGTCCCCGGGTCCCGCCACGCCGCCGGTGTCCCCTCCGTCCCACCGCGCGGGGGCCTCCCGGAGGGGGCCGCGCACCCCTCGCGCGCCGGTCCGCGGAAGGGCCCGAAGGCCCCCGCAGCAGGCGGATCGGCCGGATCGCACGCCGGGCCGTACCGGGAAGTAAGCCACCTTTCTCGACCCGTTGACGCGGCCGTAGCACGTATGTAACATTTGGCCAGCGCAATGCAAAAATATTGCAAAGTCCTGTTAAATTCTCTCTGTTCTCCGCAACTTACGGCAGTGATGTGCTGCGCCGGCACATCCCTCCCACCCCTCCGGAGAGGCCCCAGGTGATGTCGTTCTCGGCATTGCGCGGCCGGTCGCCGCCATGGCGGCCCCGGTTGCGACACTCATCGCCCCCGCGCCGACGCTGACCGGTCCGGCCGTCACGGCCCGCGCCCGGCAGAACGTCCCGCGCCGCCGCCGCAGCCGGTAAGGGGCCCGGGGCTCCGGACGTCCCCCGTCCGGGACCCATCGACAGAGCTCACCGACCCGACGTTCACCCATCGCTCGTCCCGCCGGTCGTCTCCACGAGAGGAACGCCGGCGTACACGGCGAACAGCACCCCCCAGCGACGAACGAGGCACGGCTCGCGGATCGGCCCGCACAAGATCACCCGGCCGGCCCGTACGCCGGATTCCGACGACCCGGAGGAAGAGGGTCAGAGATCCGCGTCTCGTGGGCGAGGCACCCCCGGGTGCCGAGCGCGTCGCCCGGCGGAGGCCACGGCCTCCCTCCCGACCCTGTCGTTCCAGACGAGAGATAGAGGAACGCAATGAGAAAGCAGTACCTGGCGTTACGGCTGGTGGCGGCGATGGCCGCGACCAGCCTGCTCGCTCTGGCCGGGGCGGTCGCCGCACCGGCCTCGGCGGCGGCGGGCCCCAACCTGGCGGCGGGCAAGCCGGCCTCGTCCAGCAGTGTCAGCGCCCCCTACGGCGCCGGCAACGTCACCGACGGCAACGCCACCACCTACTGGGAGAGCAACAACAACGCCTTCCCGCAGTGGGTCCAGGTGGACCTCGGGGCGGCGGCCAGCGTCGACCAGGTCGTCCTGAAGCTGCCGCCCGCGGCGGCCTGGAACACCAGGACGCAGACCCTGTCGGTGCTTGCGGGCACGAGCTCCACGCCCACCACGACGGTCGTGGGCTCGGCCGGCTACACCTTCAACCCGTCGACCGGCAACACGGTGACGATCAACTTCGCCGCGACCAGCGCCCGCTACCTGCGGCTGAACATCACCGCGAACACGGGCTGGCCGGCCGGCCAGATCTCCGAGTTCGAGGTGTACGGCCCCGTCAGCGGCGGTGACACCACGCCGCCGAGCACGCCGTCGAACCTGGCCTACACCGAGCCCGGCTCGGGCCAGATCAGGCTGACCTGGAACGCCTCGACCGACAACGTGGGCGTGACCGGTTACGACGTCTACGCCAACAACGCCCTGCGCGGCAGCGTGGCGGGCAACGTCCTGACCTACACCGACACCCAGCCGGCCACCGCGACGGTGTCCTACTACGTCAAGGCCAAGGACGCGGCGAACAACCAGTCGGGCAACAGCAACACCGTCACCCGGAACGGCAGCACCCCGTCCGGGACGAACCTGGCCGTCGGCAAGGCGATCACCGCCTCCTCCTCGGTCTTCACGTTCGTGCCCGCCAACGCCAACGACAACAACACGGCGACCTACTGGGAGGGCAACGGCGGCAGCTACCCCAACACGCTGACCGTCGCCCTCGGGTCGAACGCCACCCTCAGCTCGGTCGTGGTGAAGCTGAACCCCGACAGCGCCTGGGGAACGCGTACGCAGAACATCCAGGTCCTCGGGCGCGGGCAGAGCTCGACCACCTTCACCAGCCTGGCGGCGGCGGCGAACTACACCTTCAACCCCGCCTCCGGCAACACGGTGACGATCCCGGTCAGCGGCGCCTACGCCGACGTCCAGCTCAGGATCACCTCCAACACCGGCGCCCCCGCCGGGCAGGTCGCCGAGTTCCAGGTCATCGGCACCCCGGCGCCGAACCCGGACCTGACGCTCACCGCCGTGACCGCGTCCCCCGCGTCCCCCATCGAGACCGACTCCGTCTCGCTCTCGGCCACGGTGCGCAACGCCGGTTCCGCGGCGTCCGGCGCGACGAACGTCAACTTCTACCTGGGCACCACCAAGGTCGGCACCGCCTCGGTCGGCGCGCTGGCCGCCGGAGCGTCCACCACGGTGACCGCCAACGCCGGTCCCCGTGACGCGGGCAGCTACGCGCTGAGCGCCAAGGTGGACGAGGACAACGGCGTCATCGAGCAGAACGAGTCGAACAACACCTTCGCGGCCTCCGCCCCCCTTGTGGTCAGGCCGGTCGACACCTCCGACCTGGTCGCCACGACCAGCTGGACCCCCAGCAACCCGTCCAACGGCGCCGTCGTCACCTTCTCGGTGGCGATCAGGAACCAGGGCACCGTGGCCTCCGCGAGCGGCGCCCACGGCATCACGCTGAACGTCCTCAACGAGGCGGGCACCGTCGTCCGTACCCTGACCGGCTCCCACACCGGCGTGATCGCGCCGGGCGCCACCACCAGCCCGGTGAACCTGGGCACCTGGACGGCGGCCAACGGCAAGTTCACCGTCCGGACGGTCCTCGCCGACGACGCCAACGAGCTCCCGGTCAAGCGGGCCAACAACACCGGCACCCAGCCGTTCTTCGTCGGCCGCGGCGCCAACATGCCGTACGACTTCTACGAGGCCGAGGACGCCGTCGTCGGCGGCGGGGCGGTCGTGGTCGGCCCCAACCGCGAGATCGGCCACGTGGCCGGTGAGGCCTCCGGCCGCAGGGCCGTGACGCTGAACAACACCGGCAACTACGTCGAGTTCACCACCAAGGCCAGCACCAACACCCTGGTCACCCGCTTCTCCATCCCCGACTCCGCGGGCGGCGGCGGCATCAACTCGACGCTGAACGTCTACGTCAACGGCACCTTCCTCAAGCCCATCAACCTGACGTCCAAGTACGCCTGGCTGTACGGCCCCGAGGCCGGTCCCAACAACTCGCCCGGCTCCGGCGGCCCGCGTCACATCTACGACGAGGCCAACGTCATGCTCGGGACCACCGTCCCGGCCGGCAGCAAGATCAGGCTGCAGAAGGACGCGGCCAACACCACGACGTACGCGATCGACTTCATCAACACCGAGCAGGTCTCGCCGGTCGCGAACCCCGACCCCGCCCGGTACACGACCCCCACCGGCTTCACCCACCAGGACGTGCAGAACGCCCTGGACCGGGTCCGGATGGACACCACCGGCAACCTGGTCGGCGTCTACCTGCCGGCGGGCACCTACCAGACGGCCAGCAAGTTCCAGGTCTACGGCAAGGCCGTCAAGGTAGTCGGCGCGGGCCCCTGGTACACCCAGTTCCGGGCGCCCGACACGCAGGACAACACCGACGTCGGCTTCCGCGCCGAGGGCACCGCGAGGGGCTCGTCCTTCGCGAACTTCGCCTACTTCGGCAACTACACCTCGCGCATCGACGGCCCGGGCAAGGTGTTCGACTTCTCGAACGTCAGCGACATCGTGATCGACAACATCTGGAACGAGCACATGGTCTGCCTCTACTGGGGCGCCAACACCGACCGGGTGACGATCAAGAACTCCCGGATCCGCAACATGTTCGCCGACGGCATCAACATGACCAACGGCAGCACGGACAACCTCGTCAGCAACAACGAGGCCCGCGCCACCGGTGACGACAGCTTCGCGCTGTTCTCGGCCATCGACGCCGGCGGCGCCGACATGCGCGGCAACGTCTACGAGAACCTGACGTCCATCCTGACCTGGCGGGCCGCGGGCGTCGCGGTCTACGGCGGGTACGACAACGTCTTCAGGAACATCTACATCGCCGACACGCTGGTCTACTCCGGCATCACGATCAGCTCGCTGGACTTCGGTTACCCGATGAACGGCTTCGGCGCCAGCCCGCCCACCAGGTTCGAGAACATCTCGATCGTCCGCGCCGGCGGGCACTTCTGGGGACAGCAGGTCTTCCCGGCGATCTGGATCTTCTCCGCCTCCAAGGTCTTCCAGGGCATCCGCGTCAACAACGTGGACATCGTGGACCCGACCTACGGCGGCATCATGTTCCAGACCAACTACGTCGGCGGCCAGCCGCAGAACCCGGTCACCGACACGATCTTCACGAACGTGTCGATCACCGGTGCCAGGAAGAGCGGCGACGCCTTCGACGCCAAGTCCGGCTGGGCCATCTGGGCCAACGAGATGCCCGAGCCCGGTCAGGGCCCGGCGGTCGGCTCGGCCACGTTCAACAATCTCCAGCTGAGCAACAACTTCCAGAACATCAGGAACACGACGTCGACCTTCAACATCATCGTCAACCCGTAACCTCGTGATCCCATAGGAAGATCGCGGGAGAGCCCGTGGTACCGGTGCCGCCGGGAGGTCCGACCCTCCCGGCGGCACTTTCCCGTTCTCCCGGCTCTCCCTATCGGGACCCGGCCGGGCGGTCCGGGCGGGTCCCGCGCGGCCCCGCGCCGTTTCCGGAGGGCGTCCGGGCCGATCCCGCCTGTTCGCCGCCGACCAGCGGGAAGATCCTCGTACAATGTCCCGATGGTTTCCCCCGAGAACGGCCCCGAGGTGAGCGACGCGTCGCGGGTCCTGCAGCGCGTCTTCGGCTACGACTCGTTCCGGGAGGGCCAGCAGGAGATCATCGAGCACGTCGTGTCCGGCGGCGACGCGCTCGTGCTCATGCCGACCGGCGGCGGCAAGTCGCTGTGCTACCAGATCCCCGCCCTCGTGCGGAAGGGCACCGGAGTGGTGATCTCGCCGCTCATCGCGCTCATGCAGGACCAGGTCGACGCCCTCACCGCGCTCGGCGTACGGGCCGGGTTCCTCAACTCCACCCAGGACTTCGAGGAGCGCCGGGCCGTCGAGTCGGCCTTCCTCTCCGGCGAGCTGGACCTGCTCTACCTGGCGCCGGAGCGCCTGCGGGTCGACGCCACGCTGCGGCTGCTCGACAGCGGGGTGATCTCGCTGTTCGCCATCGACGAGGCGCACTGCGTGGCCCAGTGGGGGCACGACTTCCGGCCCGACTACCTCGCCCTGTCCGCGCTGCACGAGCGCTGGCCGGACGTGCCGCGCATCGCGCTGACCGCGACGGCCACCGAGGCCACCCACGCGGAGATCGCCTCCCGCCTGAACCTGGACAAGGCCCGTCACTTCGTGGCGAGCTTCGACCGCCCCAACATCCAGTACCGCATCGCCCCCAAGAACGAGCCCAAGCGGCAGCTGCTGGAGCTGCTGCGCGCCGAGCACGCCGGGGACGCGGGCATCGTCTACTGCCTGTCGCGCAACTCGGTCGAGAAGATCGCCGAGTTCCTGGTGCAGAACGGCATCGAGGCGCTGCCCTACCACGCGGGGCTCGACGCCCGCGTCCGCGCCGCCAACCAGGCGCGCTTCCTGCGCGAGGACGGCCTCGTCATGGTCGCCACCATCGCGTTCGGGATGGGGATCGACAAGCCCGACGTGCGCTTCGTCGCCCACCTCGACCTGCCCAAGTCCGTCGAGGGCTACTACCAGGAGACCGGCAGGGCCGGGCGCGACGGCCTGCCCTCCACCGCGTGGCTCGCCTACGGCCTCCAGGACGTCGTGCAGCAGCGCAAGATGATCGACACCTCCGAGGGCGACGACGCCCACCGCCGCCGCCTCGCGACCCACCTGGACGCCATGCTCGCCCTGTGCGAGGCGGTCGAGTGCCGCCGCGCGCGGCTGCTCGCCTACTTCGGCCAGCAGGGCGCCACCGCCTGCGGCAACTGCGACACCTGCCTGTCGCCGCCGGAGTCGTGGGACGGCACGGTCGCCGCGCAGAAGGTCCTGTCGACCGTGTTCCGGCTCATGCGCGAGCGCCGCCAGAAGTTCGGCGCCGGGCAGATCATCGACATCCTCCTCGGCAGGAAGACGGCCAAGGTCATCCAGCACGACCACGACGGCCTCACGGTGTTCGGCATCGGCACGGAGCTGGGCGAGGCCGAGTGGCGCGGCGTGGTGCGCCAGCTGCTCGCCCAGGGGCTGCTCGCCGTCGAGGGCGACTACGGCACGCTGGTGCTGACCGAGGCGAGCGCCGAGGTCCTGGGCCGCAAACGCCAGGTCCCGCTGCGGCGCGAGCCGGAGAGGGCGGCGAAGGCCGCGAGGTCCTCCAAGGGCTCCACCTCGCGCCGGGCCGAGCCCGTCGAGATGCCGGAGGAGGCGGCGCCGGTGTTCGAGCTGCTCCGCTCCTGGCGCGGAGCCACCGCGAAGGAGCAGGGGGTGCCCGCGTACGTCATCTTCCACGACGCGACCCTGCGCGAGATCGCGACCAGGTCTCCCTCGTCCCTCGCCGAGCTGGGCACGATCAGCGGGATCGGCGAGAACAAGCTGGCCAAGTACGGCCAGCAGGTCCTCGACACCCTCGCGGGCTCCGGCGGGGAGTCCGGGAGCGGTTCCGGACAGGAGTCCGGGGGCGGCTCCGGCCGGGAATCCGGGGGCGGCGAGGAAGCCCTTCTGGAGTTCCCCTGAGGTAGAATCAGCCGAATTCGGGCCTGATGGCTCGCGCAGTGAGACGCATGTAGGAGCCTGGAGGCTGTCGTCCGCCTCCGGGCTTCTCGCGTTGGCGGATCCCCCCGTGGCTGCGAACCCCCGAAAGAGGACGATCGTTGGCTGACAGAAGGAACGATCCGGTGGTGGTCGTCGGGCTCGGCCGCTTCGGCAGCTCCCTCGCGGTCGAGCTGTTCCGCAGGGGCACCGAGGTGCTCGCCATCGACAGCCGCCCCAAGGTGGTGCAGAGCCTGGCGGGGAAGCTCACCCACGTCGTCGTCGCCGACTCCACCGACATCGAGGCGCTGCGGCAGATGGGGGTGCCCGACTTCTACCGGGCGGTGGTCGCCATCGGCACCGACCTGGAGTCCAGCATCCTCACCACGTCCCTGCTCGTCGAGCTGGAGATCGAGGACGTCTGGGCCAAGGCGATCAGCCGCGAGCACGGCCGCATCCTGGAGCGGGTCGGCGCCCACCACGTGATCCTCCCCGAGCACGACATGGGGGAGCGGCTCGCCCACCTGCTCAACGGCCGGATGCTCGACTACATGGAGGTCGACGGCGACTACGCGGTGGTCAAGACCCGCCCGCCCCGCGAGTACGTCGGCGTGCCCCTCGGTGAGTCCAACCTGCGGCGCAAGTACGGCGTGACCGTGGTCTGCGTGAAGGGCGAGCACGACGAGTTCACCTACGCCGACGCCGGGACCGTGCTGGGGTACGGGGACGTGATCGTCATCGCGGGCAAGATCGAGCAGGTGGAGCGGTTCACTGAGCTGCCCTGAGCCCTCCCGGCGTCTCCCGTGATTTCGGGTCTCCCGCACCGCGCCGTGATCGTCCTAGACTGGGCCGAACTTACTAGAATGGAGTTCGGTAGCGATGCGATTCGGACTGTTCCTCAATGAGTCCCAGAAGCCGGACGCGTTCGGACGGCTGCGGGAGCGCATCGCCCGCGGGGCCGACGACGGCTTCTCCTCCGTGTGGATGTCCCACACGTTCGGCCTCGACACGCTGACCGCGCTCGCCGTGATCGGGAGCCAGGTGCCCGGGATCGAGCTCGGCACCGGCGTCGTCCCGACCTACCCGCGCCACCCGGCGGCCCTCGCCCAGCAGGCGCTCACCGTCAACGCCGCCCTCGACGGGCGGCTCGCCCTCGGCATCGGGCTCTCGCACCAGATCGTGATCGAGGGCATGTACGGCATGAGCTTCGACCGGCCCGCCCGCCACATGCGCGAGTACCTGTCGATCCTGATGCCCCTCGCGCGCGGGGAGAACGCGGACTTCGAGGGGGAGACCCTCACGGGACGGCTGGGCCTGACCACGCCGGGGCCGAGGGACATGCCCGTGCTCATCGCCGCGCTGGCCCCGAGGATGCTCAAGCTGGCCGGGGAGGTGGCCGACGGCACCGTGCTGTGGATGACCGGCGCCAGGACGGTGGCCGAGCACGTGGCGCCCGCCGTCACCGAGGCCGCGCGGGCCGCCGGGCGTCCCGCGCCGAGGATCGTGTGCGCGCTGCCCGTCTGCGTCACCGACGACGCCGAGGCGGCCAGGGCGCTCGCCGCCGAGCGGTTCGAGATCTACGGCCAGCTGCCGTCGTACCGGGCGGTGCTCGACAGGGAGGGCGCCGAGGGGCCGGCGGACGTGGCGATCATCGGCGACGAGGACGAGGTGGCGGCGCGGATCGAGGCGCTCGCCAAGGCCGGGGTGACCGACTTCGTCGCCTCGGAGTACTCGCCGGGCACCCGGACGCGGGAGTTCCTCAAGAGCCTCCTCTGAGGGCTCTCGAGGACCCTTGAGGACCCTTGAGGACCCTTTGAGGGCTCTTGAGAACCCTTGGGAACTCCGCCCTTCGAGGGCCCGCCGCTTTTAAGCGCCCGGTTCCGAGGGCCCGTTTTCGGGAGCTCGTTTCCGAGGGCTCGTTTTCGAGGGCCCGCTTCCGGTCCGCTCAGACGCCGAAGGCGCTCAGGGCCGCCCAGGCCGTTCCCGCGCCGGTGACGGTCCCGGCGGCGACCTGGGCGGGCGTGTGGTGGGTGAGCCTGACCCGCGCCCAGCACACCGTCGCCACGACCAGCGCGCCCGCGACCAGCGTGGGCACGGCGGGCAGCACGTGGGCGAGCACCACCACGGTGCCCGCCGACACGGCCGCGTGGAAGGAGATCTTCCACCAGAGGGTGATCGGGACCGTGACCGCGAGCGCGGCCAGCATCGCGGTCACCGTGGCCACCAGGAGCCGGGGCGCGCCCAGCAGGATCAGCAGCGTCAGCGCGACGACCACCGCCGCTACCGCCACCAGCAGCGGAACCGTCCGGCTCGCCCGGTCGACCAGGTGGTGGGAGTCGAGGCGCCCGGAACGGACCCCGGCCAGGATCACCAGGGCCGGGATCCCGCCGCACAGCGCCGAGGCCACCAGGCCCCAGGCCGCGCCCGGCCAGCCGTCGGCCATCAGCCCGACGAGCGGAGGCAGCCCGATGACCAGCACCTGCGGCGCGAACAGCCCGGTCACCCACCGGGCCGCCGCGCCCGCGGCGTTCTCGCCGTCGCCTACCATCTCCTGACCGGTCATCCGAATCCTTCCAGCGTGGAGTCCCCGCTCCCGGGCTTCCGGCGAGGGGCGGCCCGCCCGCGTCGACATGAGGGCCGTGAGGCCTGTGAGGCCCGTGAAGCCTGTGGGGCCACCCTGTCAGCTGAGGGGCCCGGGGACGAACATCCACGGGCCCACGGCCCCGGGGATGGTCAGTCGTTGGCGTGCAGGGCGCTGTTGAGCTCCACGCCCGTCCCCTCGCGGGGGACGGCCTCGACCGCGCCCGAGGTGGAGTTGCGGCGGAACAGCAGGCCGGAGGCGCCGGAGAGCTCGGCCGCCTTGACCACCCGCCCCCCGGGCAGGGCCACCTTGGTCCCGGCGGTGACGTACAGGCCCGCCTCCACGACGCAGTCGTCGCCCAGGGAGATGCCGACGCCGCTGTTGGCGCCCAGCAGGCAGCGCCGCCCGATCGAGATGACCTGCCTGCCGCCGCCGGACAGGGTGCCCATGATCGAGGCGCCGCCGCCGACGTCCGAGCCGTCGCCCACGACGACGCCCGCCGAGACGCGGCCCTCGACCATGGAGGTGCCGAGCGTCCCGGCGTTGAAGTTGACGAAGCCCTCGTGCATCACGGTCGTGCCGCTCGCCAGGTGCGCGCCGAGGCGGACCCGGTCGGCCTCGGCGATCCGGACACCGCCGGGCACCACGTAGTCGACCATCCGGGGGAACTTGTCCACGCCGTAGACGGTCACCTGCCCCCGGGCGCGCAGGCGCAGGCGCACCTCCTCGAAGCCCTCGACGGCGCAGGGGCCGTGGTTGGTCCACACCACGTTGCTGAGCAGGCCGAACAGGCCGTCCAGGCTCTGGCCGTGCGGCTGGACGAGACGCGCCGACAGCAGGTGCAGGCGCAGGTAGGCGTCGTGGGCGTCGGCCGGGGCCTCCGACAGCTTGGCGATGCCGGTGCGTACCGCGACCACCTCCACGCCGCGGTCCTCGTCGGGGCCGAGCAGCGCGGCGACCCCGGAACCGAGCTCCTCGACCGCCTCCTGTTCGGTCAGCCGCGTGGTGCCGGGCGAGGGGGGCTCGCCGAGCCGCGGGGACGGGAACCACGTGTCGAGCACGGTTCCGCCGGAGGTGATGGTCGCGATGCCGGCCGCGTACGCGCCGGAGATCTGGGCTGCTTCGTTCACGCCGACCAAGCCTAGCCAAAGTGGCCGCAATGGCAGTACGCCGAGGGAGCGTCGTCCGTGTGCCCGCCGCGCCCGGTGGTTAGCGTGGCCGCCATGTTGCAGGGGATCGACGTGTCGAACTGGCAGGGCGCCGTCAACTGGGGCGCGCACGCGAGGGGCGGGGTCTCCTTCGCCTTCGCCAAGGCGAGCGAGGGGAGCACCTTCACCGACAAGTGGTTCGGCGCCAACTGGAACGGCATGCGCGAGAGCTGGATCGTCTGCGGCGCCTACCATTTCGCCCGTCCCGCCGGAGATCCCGAGGCGCAGGCGGTGCACTTCCTGCGGATCGTGCAGCGGGCCGGCGGCCTGCGCCGGGGAGATCTGCTCGCGCTCGACCTGGAGACCAACGACCACCTCCCGGCGCACCGGGTGGCGCGGTTCGCCCGCAGCTGGTGCCAGGCGATCGTCGCGCTGTCGGGGGTCAGGCCGGTGATCTACACGTTCCTGTCGTTCGCGCGCGGCGGCAACTGCGCCGGGCTGGAGCCCTACCCGCTGTGGATCGCCGCGCCCGACCACCCCCGGGGCAGGCCGGAGGTGCCGAGGCCGTGGAGCAGGTGGACGATCCACCAGCACTCGAACAAGCCCGTCGATCGCAACGTCTTCCGCGGCACCCGGGCCGAGCTGACCTCCCTGGGCTACCGCCGGAGCCGCGACGCCTGAGAAATCGCGTTGCCGACACCGGTAGCATCGATTCCCAGACCATCCGTCGACGTCTCCCAGGGAGCAACCGTGTCCGCCGTGCCAGAACTTCGTATCACCCTCGCCGGAGCCGCGCGTGTGGTGGCGGGAGGCACGACGTACGGCGAGGCGCTGGAGGCCGACGGCCGCTCGGTGGTCGCCGCCCGCGCCAACGGCGAGCTGAGGGACCTCGCGGCCCCGGTCGCCGAGGGCGACGTGATCGAGCCGGTCCCGGTGGGCAGCCCCGACGGGCGCGCCATCGTCCGCCACTCCACCGCGCACGTCATGGCCCAGGCCGTCCAGGAGATCTTCCCCGAGGCCAGGCTGGGCATCGGCCCCCCGGTCGAGAACGGCTTCTACTACGACTTCGACGTCAGGGACCCGTTCACCCCCGAGGACCTCAAGCGCGTCGAGAAGCGCATGCGCGAGATCGTCAAGCAGGGGCAGCTCTTCTCCCGCAGGCCCGTCTCCGACGAGCAGGCCGCCGAGGAGCTCGCCGCGGAGCCGTACAAGCTGGAGCTGATCGGCCTCAAGGGCGGCGCGGCCGACGAGGAGAGCGTCGAGGTGCCCACGGGGGGTGGAGCCGGGGAGCTGACTGTCAGCGACGAGGAGAGCGTCGAGGTGCCCACGGGGGGTGGAGCCGGGGAGCTGACTGTCAGCGACGAGGAGAGCGTCGAGGTCGGCGGCGGCGAGCTGACCATCTACGACAACCTCGACGCCAAGACCGGCGAGCTGTGCTGGAAGGACCTGTGCCGCGGCCCCCACGTGCCGACCACCCGGTCCATCCCGGCGTTCAAGCTGATGCGCTCGGGCGGCGCCTACTGGCGGGGCAGCGAGAAGAACCCGCAGCTCCAGCGGATCTACGGCACCGCGTGGGAGTCGCGCGAGAAGCAGGACGAATACCTCCACATGCTGGAGGAGGCCGAGAAGCGCGACCACCGCAAGCTGGGCGCCGAGCTCGACCTGTTCTCCTTCCCCGACGAGCTGGGCTCGGGCCTGCCGGTCTTCCACCCCAAGGGCGGGGTGATCCGCCGCGTGATGGAGGACTACTCGCGCAGGCGGCACGAGGAGGCGGGATACTCCTTCGTCAACACCCCGCACATCACCAAGGAGGGGCTCTACAAGCTCTCGGGCCACCTCGACTGGTACGCCGACGGGATGTTCCCCCCCATGGAGCTGGAGGGGGCCAAGTACTACCTCAAGCCGATGAACTGCCCGATGCACAACCTGATCTTCAGGTCCCGCGGGCGGTCCTACCGGGAGCTGCCGCTGCGGCTGTTCGAATTCGGGGCGGTCTACCGCTACGAGAAGTCCGGCGTGATCCACGGCCTCACCCGGGTGCGCGGCATGACGCAGGACGACGCGCACATCTACTGCACCCGCGACCAGATGCGCGACGAGCTCAAGTCGCTGCTGCGCTTCGTGCTCGACCTGCTCCGCGACTACGGGCTCGACGACTTCTACCTGGAGCTGTCGACCAAGGACCCGGTCAAGTTCGTCGGCAACGACGAGGACTGGGAGGAGGCGACCGAGACCCTGCGCGAGGTCGCCGAGTCGGAGAAGCTGGAGCTCGTCCTCGACCCGGGCGGCGCGGCGTTCTACGGGCCGAAGATCTCCGTCCAGGCCCGTGACGCGATCGGCAGGACCTGGCAGATGTCGACGATCCAGCTCGACTTCAACCTGCCGCACCTCTTCGAGCTGGGGTACCAGTCGACCGACGGCTCCCGGCAGCAGCCCGTCATGATCCACCGGGCGCTGTTCGGCTCGATCGAGCGCTTCTTCGGCGTCCTGGTCGAGCACTACGCGGGCGCGTTCCCCCCCTGGCTCGCGCCGGTCCAGGTGGTCGGCATCCCGATCGCCGAGGCCCACGCGCCCTACCTCCAGGACATCGCGAAGAAGGCCCGCGAGCGGGGCGTCCGGATCGAGGTCGACGCCTCCGACGACCGCATGCAGAAGAAGATCCGCAACGCGCAGAAGTCCAAGGTGCCCTTCATGCTCCTCGCGGGCGACGACGACATCGCCAACGGCGCGGTCTCCTTCCGCTTCCGCAACGGCGAGCAGAAGAACGGGGTGCCGGTCGACGAGGCGATCGCCGAGATCGTCGACGCGATCGAGCGCCGGGTCCAGGTCTGATCTTTCCCGCCGGGTGGCCTCGGCCGCCCGGCGGGGTGTACGGGGGGCTTCACGGCCCCCCGTACGTCGTTCCCGGGCCCTCGGGGTCCCTTTGACGGTTTACGGCCTTCGCCGGGGCCTCCAGGTCCTGACGTCCCACGGCCTTGGCCGGGGCCCTTCGGCGTGTCCCGGCGTCCTGCGGTCTTCGCTGCGGTCTTCGTCAGGCCCTTCGGCGTCTCGCGTCCCGCTACCGGCCTTCGCCGGGGGCCTCGGGCGTCCTACGCGTCGCCGCCGGGCTCCGCGGGAGCCTTCGAGCCGGTCTCGCCCGGCATGCGGACGTCCTCGACGTCGACGTTGACCTCCACGACCCGCATGCCCAGCATCCGGCTGATGGTCCGGGCCACGTTGGTCTTGACCTCGTTGGCCACGTCCATCACCACGTGCCCGTACTCCGCCACGATCGTCACGTCCACGGCCGCCGTACGGTCCTGCACGTGGGCGTCGACGCCCCGGGGGCCGCGCCTGGCGACGCCCGCGCGCTCGCGCATCGGCTCCACCGCGCGGGCGGCGTCGCCTCCCAGCTCGGCGACGCCCGTGACCTCCAGCGTGGCGAGGGCCGCGACCTTCTCCACCACCTCGTCGGCGACCTTGATCCGGCCCTTCACCACGGCCGAGGACACCGCTGAGACGGGAGACACCGGGGACACCGGGGACGGCGCCGTCCTGGCGGGCACGGGAACGGGGGAGGGGGCGGGCGCGTCGTCCGGCGTCTCGGACACGGGTGACGGCTCGGGGAGCGCCTCGACCACGGCGAGGAAGGGCTCACCCGTGGAGAAGACCGGCTCGCCGGAGGACGGGACCGGAACCGGCTCCGGCGAGGGCGGCTCCGTGGCGGCGGACAGGGACAGGCTGAGGGAGAACGGGCGGGTGGGCCTCCCGCCGGTCTCCGTGGAGGCCGTGGAGGCCGTGGAGGGCGTGGAGGCCGTTGAAGGCGTGGAGGATGTGGAGGACGTCGGAGACGCTGGGGACCCGGGGGACGCGGTCTCCTCGGTCGGCTCCTCGACGGAGACGTCGGTCATAAGGGTGCTCCTCGGCAGTCGATGATCGTGCTGGGGGGATTCTGCCGGAAATCTGCCGCATTCGTCCGTCAATACCGTGTGACATCCGCCGCCCGTTTCGTACCGGCCCCGGATCCTGCCTGGTCCGCCTCCCGGACGGCGGTACGAATCAAGGGCCCGGCGAAGCCCCGAGCGACGGCACGGACAAGGGCCCCGGCGGAGCCCCGAGCGGGAGCACGAGGGGGCACGAACCGGTGGCACGGGCAAGGACACGGGCGGAGCCCCGAGTGGGGCACGGGCGAGGCGTTCGGCGAGACCCTGAGCGGGAGCACGAAGGGGCGCGAGGGAGCACGAGGGGGCGTGAACCGGGGGCACGGACAAGGGCACTGCCGGGACCTTCGGCGGTGAGCGCGGGCGGGGCCGGGGGAGGCGCAAGACGGCGGCGATCGGCGTGGCAATATGCTGGCGACCATGAGCAACGAGCCGGAGGCGCAGCACGGAGCGGGGACACCGGACGCGTTCCAGAGACTCTGGACCCCCCACCGGATGGCCTACATCAAGGGTGCCAGCAAACCCACCGGTTCCGGCCCCGAGGACGGCTGCCCGTTCTGCGAGATCCCCCGCATGAGCGACGAGGACGGCCTGGTCGTCGCCCGGGGGGAGACGGTCTTCGCGCTGCTCAACCTCTACCCGTACAACTCCGGCCACCTGATGGTCTGCCCCTACCGGCACGTGCCGGACTACACGGACCTGGACGAGGCCGAGACCTTCGAGCTCGCCGACTTCACCCGGCGGGCGCTGGTCGCCCTGCGCAAGGCCAGCGGCGCGCAGGGCTTCAACGTGGGCATGAACCTGGGCGGTGTGGCGGGCGCCGGGATCGCCGCCCACCTGCACCAGCACGTGGTGCCCAGGTGGGGCGGCGACACCAACTTCATGCCCGTCGTCGGCCAGACCAGGGTGCTTCCTCAGCTGCTGCGCGACACCAGGGAACTGCTCGCCGGCTCCTGGCCCGGGTCGTCGTAGCGCGCGGCGCCCCCGTCCAGGGCCTTGATGCCCGCCGACAGCGTCAGCGGCACGGCGAGCGCCAGCGCCATCGAGAGCACCGCGGCGCCCGAGTCGTTGACCAGCATGCCGACCACCCCGCTGACCAGGGTGCCGACCAGCCCGGCCCGCAGCGCGGGGGAGTGCGCGAACGCGGCGGGCAGCACCCCCGCGGTCGCCCGCTCGGGACGCAGCAGCGCGTAGACGAGGAACGCCACCGCGGCGATCACCACCGGCATCAGGTTGGGGCTGAGCAGCGTGCCCAGCATCGCGCCGAACTTGCGGCCGATCACCTCCATGGCCTCGCCGGTGAACACCTGGCCGACGAAGCGGCCCAGGTGGGTCTGCGAGCCCGGCGGGCGCAGGTAGTCGAGGTAGGCGATGGACATCACGATGACACCGCCCGCCACGCAGAACACGCCCAGCTTGACGATCGAGACCCGCCTGCCCGCGATCAGCAGCGCGGTCACCGCGATGCCCGGCACGAAGGCGATCACCCCGCCGAAGTCGCTGCCCACGCCCGGCCAGCCGCCCAGGATCATCGCGAAGCCGCCGAGCACCGCCACGACGACGGCCGCCACCATGCTCGCGCGGCTGCCCGGTGAGGTCCGGCCCGCCGCGACGCCGCCCGCCGCCGAGCCCGCGCGCTCGCCGCTCGCTGGTCGGTCCGCCGTGACGTCGTCCACCTGACCGCTCCCGGCCGGCCCGGCCGACGGGGCCGGTGCGGGCGGCGCGGTCGCCGCGACCGGCGCGACAGGCGCGGCCGGGGTGTTCACGCGGTCCCCGCGCGTCAGCCGGTGCGCGATCGTGGCGGCCAGCAGCAGCACCGAGGTGGCGAAGAGCGCGAACGGGATGTTGCCCAGGCCGTAGTAGCGGGCCCCGACCACGGCGCTGTAGCCCATCACGCTGTTGAGCTGCAGGGTCGTCCCGGTCAGCAGGTCGCCCGCGAGCACCGCCGCGGTCACCCCGGCCACCACCCCCAGCGGCCCGAGCGGCGCCCGGCGCCAGGGCCCCGCCAGCGCCGCCGTGGCCAGCAGCAGCGCGCATCCGGCGATCCCGCCGACCAGCGCGAGCACCGGCGATCCCGCGTGGTGCCAGGGGGTGAGGTTCACCAGGTACGTCGACACCGGCACCGAGGCCAGCGCCATCGCGGCCACCCGGACGCCGGTCAGCCCCCGCCTGCGGCGCAGCATCAGGAACGCCGTCAGGTAGAAGGCGACCTGCAGCACCGCGACGGCGGTGAAGAAGAGCCCGCCCACGTTCCTGATCGTCTCCCCGGCCACGTCGGCCCGCTCCAGCTCGACGCTCGCCGCCTCGGTGCCGCCGGTGCGCCGCTCGCTCGCCCGCCAGGGGATCCCGATCACGCCCGGCGGCGCCGCGAGGCCCGTCAGGGAGAGCATCGTCGCGGTGATGTCCGGCAGGATCGTGGTGTCGTCGCGGTGGGTGGAGGCCGCCCCCAGGAAGCGGCCGGAGACGTCCCCGTCGCGCATCATGGCCACCCGCAGGTGCGGGTTGCCGCCGTGGTCGGACAGGCCCGCCAGCAGCACGCTGACGTCCTTGGGCAGCACGGTCAGCACCGCCCCCGCCTTGGCGTCGGCCAGCCGCAGCGCCGCGGCCCGCTCCTGCGCGGTGAGCAGGTCCTCCTCCGGCGACAGCCGCTCGCCGGTCACGTACGGCCGGATCAGGTCGTCGATGTCGACGGCCATCACCCGGCACCTGGTGAGCACGTCGGCGCGGATCTGCGCGGGGGAGGGGGCGTAGACGTCGACCTCGCCCGAGCGGTCGGCCAGTGCCAGCGCGGCCCCGGGGCCGATCGCGAGCGTGCAGTCACCGGCGGCGCGGACGGCCTCGCCGAGGGCGCCCGCGTTGCGCTGGTCGGCGACCTCGCGCAGGTACTCGTAGTCGGGGATGACCGCGCCCGTCCCGCCGGCCTCGGGCAGCGGGGGCAGCCCGCAGCCGTAGCCGACCGCGGACCTCACCCCGGCCGACACCGTCAGCCATCCGTCGTAGGGGCAGGTCACCCTGCCCACCGCGCGGACCGACAGGGATCCGACCGCGCTCTGGCCGGCCAGCCGCCACAGGTTCGGGGTGCCGGTGGGGCTGAGATCGCTCCACCGCAGGCCGGGGACGCCGATCAGCATCACCCGTCCGTCGGCCTGCGTGGCGGAGTGCGCGGCCCCCGGCCACAGCAGTCCCAGCACCATCGCGAGCGCGACAAGCGTCCGCTTCACGAACGACCTCCCCTTCAGCTCCAGCCAAATGCTGGCACCGTAGGGGAAGATCGTGTCACGGGTCCAGCCGTGCCGGGGACCGGCGGGCCGCCGCGCCCGGGGCCTCAGGTCCCCGAGGGCGCGCTCTCGTTCTGCAGGCGGTCGAGGGCGGTGACCAGGTAGGTGCCGCCGCCCGTCGCGGTGAAGGCCTGGCGGTCGCTGGCCGCCGCGGGCACGATCGCGACCAGGTTGCGGGCGTCGGCGGTGGCGCACTCTCCCGGCTTGCCCGAGGCGATCCGGTAGACCGCGTACGAGCGGGCCTCCGGAGAGCTCTTCCAGCTGAGCGAGGTGCCCTGGAGCCGCACGTCGGCGGGCTTGGCCGGGGCCTGGCCGCCGCGGTCCTTCATCAGCGGCAGCAGCGCCGGGCGGCTGTAGTGCTCCTTGACGACGCGGTCGAGCGCGCCCAGCGGGTTGGTGGAGAGCTGCTTGGCGCTGAAGTAGACGTCGCCGGAGACCTGCCCGTACTTGCGGTTGCGCGTGAGGTGGGAGGACATCTCGCCGGGCCTGGTCCAGGCGGCGGTGTCGGTGGTGCCGACCCGGTACAGGCCCTGGCCGATGTAGAGCTGCACCCCGGTGCCCTTGACCTCGTTCGCCCACCAGGGTGCCAGCACGTCGTAGTCGGCGATCTTGAACCCGCGCGGCCAGTAGAGCTGCGGGATGACGTAGTCGACCGTGCCCTTCTTGATCCAGTGGCGGGCGTCGGCGTAGATGGAGTCGTACGCGGACATGCCGCCGGTGGCCGAGCCGGTGGGGTCCTCCGCCTTGTTGCGCCAGATCCCGAACGGGCTGATGCCGAACTTCACGCTGTTCCTGACCTCGTGCACGGCCTTGTCGACTTGCGCGACCAGCTTGTCGACGTTGGAGCGGCGCCAGTCGGCGAGCTTGGCGCCCTTGCCGTACTTCGTGAAGGCGGCGCCGTCGGCGAACTTCGCGCCCGGGACGGGATAGGGGTAGAAGTAGTCGTCGAAGTGGACCCCGTCGACGTCGTAGCGGGTCACCACGTCCTTGACGACCTTGGTGACGTAGTCGCGGACGGCGGGGAGGCCGGGGTTGTAGTAGGCCAGGTCCCCGTATTTCACGATCCACTCGGGGTGCAGCCGGGCGGGGTGCCTCGCGGGCAGCCTGGACAGGTCGCCGTCGGCGGCCGCCCGGTAGGGGTTGAACCACGCGTGGAACTCCAGGCCGCGCCGGTGGGCCTCGGCGACGAGGAAGGGCAGCGGGTCCCAGCCGGGGTCCTTGCCCGCGGTGCCGGTCAGATACTGCGACCACGGCTCCAGGTCCGACTTGTACAGCGCGTCGGACGCGGGACGGACCTGGACGAACACCGCGTTGAGCCGCCGCTTCACCGCGTTGTCGAGGATCTTGACGTACTCGGCCTGCTGGCGGGCCGGGGACAGGCCGGTCCGCGAGGGCCAGTCGATGTTCTTGACCGTGGCGATCCACACCCCGCGCAGCTGCCGCTTGGGGTATCTCGCGTCGGTCTCGCACCGCGCCGAGGTCGTCGAGCCGACCGTCTCGGCCGAGACCTCCGAGCTCTTCGCGGCCTTGGGCCGGGCGGGCGCGGCGTCGGGGCCGAAGGTGTAGGCGGCTCCCGTGGTCAGGACGGCGAGCGCGGCAGCGGCCAGAAGAGGGCGTCCGTATCGCATGGTTCCCCAGTGTGGCACCAGCGCCGGTGTGCTTTGAACGGAAAAAAGAAATCCTTTCGTGATGACTCTGTTACATGTGTGCATGCTGGGGGAGGTGCGCCGGACGGTGCGCGTCACCCCGGGGGCGGGCACCGTCCGGCGCGCGTCTCACCGCCCCGTCAGCCGGTGACTTTGTCCATCAGGTGCGAGGGCAGCGGCTCGTAGCGCAGGAAGACCCGCCGGAACGTCCCCGTCCCGTGTGACATGGATCTCAGATCGATCGAGTATCGCGTGATCTCCAGCGCGGGCACCTCGGCCCTGACCAGGGTACGGCCGACGCCCACCGGCTCCGTGCCGAGCACGCGGCCCCTGCGCGAGGACAGGTCGGACATCACCGCGCCGACGTAGTCGTCGGCGATCAGGATGGACACCTCGTCGACCGGTTCGAGCAGCAGCGTGGGCACCTTGGCCGCGGCCTCCTTCAGCGCGAGCGCCCCGGCGATCTGGAACGCCATGTCGGAGGAGTCGACCGAGTGGGCCTTGCCGTCGTACAGCGTCACCCGCACGTCCACCATGGGGTACCCGGCGAGCACGCCGCGCTGCATCTGGGTGCGCACCCCCTTCTCCACCGAGGGGATGAACTGGCGCGGCACCACGCCGCCGACGATCTTGTCCACGAACTCGAAGCCGCCGCCGGACGGCAGGGGCTCGACCTCCAGGTGGCAGACGGCGAACTGGCCGTGGCCGCCGGTCTGCTTGACGTTGCGGCCCAGGGCCTGGCAGCTGCCGCCGAAGGTCTCCCTGAGCGGCACCCGCAGCTCGGTCTTCTCCACCTCCACGCCGTGCCGCCTGCTCAGCCGGTCGAGCAGCACGTCGGTGTGGGCCTCGCCCATGCACCACAGCACCAGCTGGCGGGTCTCGGGGTTGTTCTCCAGCCGGAGCGTCGGGTCCTCGGCGACCAGCCGCTGCAGCGCCTGGCCCAGCTTGTCGTCGTCGGCCTTGGACCGGGGCTGGATCGCCACGGGCAGCAGCGGCTCCGGCATGCTCCAGGCCGTCATCACCAGGGGGTTCTCCCGGTCCGACAGGGTGTCGCCGGTCTCCGCGCGCGACAGCTTGGCCACCGCCGCGATGTCCCCGGCCACGCACTTGGCGGTCGTCCGCTGGTGCTTGCCCAGCGGGGAGGAGAGCGCGCCGATGCGCTCGTCCACGTCGTGGTCCTCGTGCCCCCGGTCGGACAGGCCGTGCCCCGAGACGTGCACCGTCATGTCCGGGCGCAGCGTGCCGGAGAAGACCCGGACCAGGCTGATCCTGCCCACGTACGGGTCGCTGGTGGTCTTGATCACCTCGGCGACCAGGGGTCCGTCGGGGTCGCAGGCGATGCCGGTGACGGGCCGGCCGTCGATCGACATGATCTCCGGCAGGGGGTGCTCGGGCGGGGAGGGGAACCCCTGGGTGATGAGCTCCAGGATCTCCAGCGCGCCCACGCCGGCCCCCGAGGCCAGCACCGGGTAGAAGCCGCCGCGGGCGACGGCCTTCTCCAGGTCCTCGATGAGGGCCTTGGTGTCGATCTCCTCGCCGGAGAGGTAGCGGTCCATCAGGGACTCGTCCTCGCTCTCCTGGATGACGCCCTCGATCAGGGCGCCCCGGTAGAGCTCGATCTGGTCGGCGTAGGCGGGGCCGGGGGAGTTCTCCGTCCGGTTGCCGGTCGCGTAGTTGTAGAACTTCTGGCTCAGCAGGCCGATCAGGCCGTTCACCTTGCCGTTGGTCACCACCGGCAGGTACAGCGGCGAGACGCCGTCGCCGAAGGCGTCCTGGCAGGCGGCGAGGACGTCCTCGAAGTTCGCCCGCTGGTGGTCGATCTTGGTGATCACGACCGCGCGGGGCATCCCGACCGCCGCGCACTCGTCCCAGAGCATCCTGGTCAGGCCGTCCACGCCCTCGACGGCCGAGACGACGAACAGCGCCGCGTCGGCCCCGCGCAGCCCGGCGCGCAGGTCGCCGACGAAGTCGGCGTAGCCGGGGGTGTCCAGCAGGTTGATCTTGATGTCGTTGTGGACCACGGGGGCCACGGTCAGGTTCACCGAGCGCTGCTGGCGCACCTCGACCTCGTCGAAGTCGCTGACGGTCGTGCCGTCCTCGACCCTGCCGGACCGCTGGACGGTCCGCGTCGCGGCCAGCAACGCCTCCACAAGTGTCGTCTTCCCGGCGCCGGAATGGCCGACCAGCACGACGTTTCGTATCATGCCGGGCCGGTCGGCCGCGGGTGCCCTCCCCGCGGCTCCCGCTGTTCCGCCGGTTGCTCTCTCCGCCACATCGCCTCCCGCGTCGTTGCCGAAGGGGCGCGGCCTGGTGGGGCCACACCCCCGGGGTCCGCTGCCGAGTCCGCTCACCGCGTGGACTCGGTCTGTTCACCAAATACCCATGTGGCGAATATCACAAGAGGGATGTGGCGATCCTCTTGCGAGAGGCGGACCCGATCGCTACGTATTCGGTCGTCCGGATGGCTCCGCCCGGCCCCCGCGAACGCCGTTCCGCCGTGGCTCGCCGCTCCCCGTCGCCGATGCGCGCCCGCGGGCCCGGTGGCCTACGATCGGAGCGCCATGCTGAAACTTCTGCGTCCCGCCGTCACCAGGCTTTTGACCCCGCTGGGCAGGGCACTGACCCGCCGCGGGATCAGTCCCGACGCGGTCACCGCCGCCGGCACGCTCGGCACCGTCGCCGCGGCCCTGTTCTTCTACCCGCGGGGACAGCTGTTCGTGGGCACGGTGGTGATCACCTTCTTCGTGCTGGCCGACCTCCTCGACGGGGTGATGGCCAGGATGACGGGCCCGGGGAGCACCTGGGGCGCCTTCCTCGACTCGACCCTCGACCGGGTCGGCGACGCGGGCATCTTCTCCGGGCTGGTGTTCTGGTTCCTCGTGAGCGAGCAGCCGGTGCTGGCGGGGGTCGCGCTGTTCTGCCTCGTCGCGGGGGCGGTGGTCTCGTACGTCAAGGCCAGGGCCGAGGCGCTGGGCATGACGTGCGACGTCGGCCTCGCCGAGCGGCCCGAGCGCCTGGTCGTCGGCCTGGTCTCCGCCGGTCTCGGCGGCCTCGGCGTGCCGTACATCCTGGCCGCGGGGCTCTGGCTGCTCGCCGCCGCCAGCGCGGTCACGGTCGGCCAGCGCCTGCTGCACGTGCGCCGGCAGGCCGTTTCCATCCCGCCCCGCACCCTCCGCTGATCGGAAAGATCGATGACCGACAAGCCCTCCCCCCAGGACCGTCTCGTCGCCGCGGCGTTCGGCGCCGGCTGGACGGTCGTGCCCCGCCTGCCCGAGAGGCTCACCGCCTGGGCCTTCCGCACCGCGGCCGACCGGCTGTGGAAGCGCCGCGGGAAGTCGGTGCTCAGGCTGGAGGCCAACCTCGCCAGGGTGAAGGGAACCTCGCCCGGCGACCCGGCGATCCGGGCGCTCAGCCGCGACGGCATGCGCTCCTACTTCCGCTACTTCCACGAGGTGTTCCGGCTGCCCTCGATCCCCATCGAGGAGATCGTCGCCCGCATGCGCGTGACCGGGGCCGAGCCCGTCTACGACAACCTCGCCAAGGGGCGGGGCGTGGTCATGGCCCTGCCGCACATGGGCAACTGGGACCAGGCGGGCGCCTGGTTCGCCGGGACGGGCCACCCGTTCACCACGGTCGCCGAGCGGCTCAAGCCCGAGTCGCTGTTCCACCGCTACACCGCCTTCCGCGAGGGGCTCGGCATGGAGGTGCTGCCGCTCACCGGCGGCGACGGCCACACCTTCGGCACCCTGGCGCAGCGGCTGCGCGCCGGCCTGCCGGTCGCCCTGCCCGCCGAGCGCGACCTGACCGCCGGGGGGGTCGAGGTGCAGTTCTTCGGCGCGGCCACCCGGATGCCCGCCGGTCCCGGCCTGCTGGCCGTGCACACCGGGGCCGCCCTCATCCCGGCGATCCCCTACTTCGAGAAGGACGGCTGGGGGCTGCAGTTCCACGAGGAGATCGCGATCCCGGCCGAGGGCACCAGGAAGGAGAAGGTGGCCGTCGTCATGCAGAGCCTCGCCACCGTCTTCGAGAAGGGCATCGCCGAGCACCCCGAGGACTGGCACATGCTCCAGCGCCTCTGGCTGGAGGACCTGGAGCCCCGAGAGCCCAAGGAGTCCCAGGAGCCCCAGGGATCCCAGGAGACCGGGGAGACCGGGGAGACCGGGGAGACCGGGGAGACAAGGCCATGAGGATCGGCATCGTCTGCCCCTACACGTGGGACGTGCCGGGCGGGGTCCAGGTGCACATCCAGGACCTGGCCGAGGCGCTCATGGCCGACGGCCACCACGTCTCGGTGATCTCCCCCGCCGCGGAGAACGCCACGCTGCCCCCGTACGTGACCTCGGCCGGCCGCGCCGTCCCGGTGCCGTTCAACGGGTCGGTGGCCAGGATGTCGTTCGGGTTCCTGTCGGCGAACCGGGTGCGCCGCTGGGTGCGCGAGGGCCGCTTCGACGTGCTGCACGTGCACGAGCCGGCCATCCCCTCGCTCGGGCTGCTCGCCTGCTGGGTGGCGAAGGGGCCGATCGTGGCGACCTTCCACGCCTCGTACGGCAACTCCCGCTCCTTCTCGGTCGGGGTGCCGGTGATCATGAGCGCGCTGGAGAAGATCGGCGGCAGGATCGCCGTGTCCGACGCGGCGAGGAAGACCCTGGTGGAGTTCATGGGCGGCGACGCCGTGCTCATCCCCAACGGGGTGACCGTGAGCCGCTACGCCGAGGGCGAGCCGCTGCCCGGCTGGGACGAGGGCGAGGTGATCGGCTTCCTGGGCCGGATGGACGAGCCGCGCAAGGGCCTGCCGGTGCTGCTGGAGGCGTTCGCCCTGCTGGCCGCCGAGCGGCCCGCGCTGCGGCTGCTGCTGGCGGGGCCCGGCGACGCCGACGAGGTGCTGGGGCGGGTCCCGTCCGCCTTCCACGACCGGATCGGCCTGCTCGGCATGGTCAGCGAGGAGGACAAGGTCCGGGCCTACCACACCGTCGACGTCTTCTGCGCGCCCAACCTGGGCGGTGAGAGCTTCGGCATCGTGCTGACCGAGGCGATGTCGGCCGGGGCCGCGGTGCTGGCGAGCGACATCCCGGCCTTCCGCAAGGTGCTCGACGACGGCGGGGCGGGGGCGCTGTTCGAGACGGGCGACGCCCGGTCGCTCGCCCGCGAGGCCGCCGCGCTGCTCGACGATCCCGGGCGCCGGGCCAGGCTGTCGGAGGAGGCCCGCCTCGCCGTGCGCAAGTACGACTGGTCGACGGTCGCCCGCGACGTCCTGCGGGTCTACGAGACCGTGGCGAGCACGGCCGGGGTCGAGGAGGACGCCGTGACGGGCACGGCGGCGGGTACAGCGGCTGGCACGGCCGCCGTCGGGGCCGGGGAGGCCGCGGCCGGGAGGAACGACGCGCTGTGACGACCACGCTGATCCTGGTGGTGGGCGCGATCGTGGTGCTCCTCGCCGTCTACGTCTCCTGGCGGGCGGGGCGGCTCGACCGGATGCACATCCGGCTGGAGCTGGCCCGCGAGTCCCTGGACGCCGCCCTGGTGCGGCGCACCGCCGTCAGCCTGGAGCTGGCGGCCTCCCGGCTGCTGGACCCGGCGACGAGCCTGGTGCTGGCCGCGGCGGCCCACGAGGCCCGTACGGCGGGGCCCGAGGAGCGCGAGCACGCCGAGAGCGACCTGTCGCGCGCCCTGCGGGCCGTCGTCGACCAGGAGCGCTTCCGCGACCGGCTGGCCGACACCCCCGCGGGGGCCGACCTGCTGGAGGAGCTGGACGCGGCGGTGGCCAAGGTCCTCTACTCCCGCCGGTTCTACAACAACGCGGTGGGCGTCACCCGGACGGCGCAGCGCCGCTGGCTCGCCCGCACGCTGCGGCTCGCCGGGCACACCGAGTATCCGGGTTTCTTCGAGATCGACGACGCGCCCCCGAAGGCCCTGGCCGCTGAATAAGGATGATTAAGGCGTACATGAAGCGGACTATCTGACAAGTCGGACACCGGTAAGCTCTTGGCGATTCGTGGCTGAGTGGCCGAGTAGCTGAGTGGCCGACCTGAGGAGATGAACCGTGCGGGTGTCCCGGATGATCGCCGTCGCGCTGGCGGGAGTCGCGGTCCTGGCGCCCGCCGCCTGTTCCTCCGACGATCCGGCCGCGCCGGGCAGCCCCGCGGGCGCGGCAGGCGAGCCGAGCACGGCCCCGACCCCCACGCCGGAGCCGACGCACCCCTTCACCGGCCTGCCCGGCGCGGCCCGCAAGGCGGTGCTCGCGGTGAAGATCGAGAACACCTCGGCGGGCAAGCCGCAGCTCGGCCTGAAGAGCGCCGACGTCGTCTACGTCGAGCAGGTCGAGGCGGGCCTGACCCGCCTGATGGCGATCTTCTCCTCGAAGATCCCGGCCAAGGTCGGCCCGGTCCGCAGCGCCCGCATCTCCGACCTGCACATCGTCCCGCAGTTCGGCAGGCCCGCCTTCGCCTACTCGGGCGCGCAGACCAAGATGCTCCCCTTCATCGCCGAGGCCCCCCTCTTCGACGTCTCCGACAGCAGGGAGCCGGGCGCGTACTTCCGCCAGCCGGGACGCTTCGCCCCCTACAACCTGTTCGCCAACACCAGGCGACTGCTGGCCGGGGCGCCCAAGGCGACCAGGGCGAAGGACATCGGGTTCACCTTCGGCGACGCGCCCGAGGGCGGCGTGCCGCGCAAGACGTACAGCGTGAAGTACCCGGCGGCGCGCTTCACCTTCGGCTGGTCGGAGACGGCGGGCAAGTGGCTGATCTGGCAGGACGGCAAGAAGGACATGGCGGCCGAGGGCGGCCAGCTCGGCGCGCCCACGATCGTCGTGCAGTACACCAAGACGGAGCGCTCGGAGTTCCACGACAAGAACCAGAGCTACACCCCGCTGGTGCACAGCACCGGCAAGGGCAGGGCGATCGTGCTCCGCGACGGCCAGGCGTTCAAGGCCCGCTGGTCGCGCCCCAAGGAGAAGGACGGCACCGTCTTCACCACCGAGGCGGGCGAGCCGATGAACTTCGCCCCGGGGCAGGTCTGGGTCGTGCTCGCCTCCGCCAAACCCGTCATTCCCTGACGCGCAACCCCTACATCCTGTCCAAGAAGATCGTCCAAGGGTGACAAGGCGTCGTGTAAGGGGGTACGCCGCCAGCGCCTACGATGGGAGCGAATGGCCGTCTCCCGAGGACGGCCCATGATCCGCAGCCAGCCGTCGTGAGGTAGAGACCGTGTCCAGCAGCACGCCCGAAGTCAGCGAGACCACCGTCACCGGAACCGCCCGGGTCAAGCGCGGCATGGCAGAGATGCTCAAGGGCGGCGTCATCATGGACGTCGTCAACGCCGAGCAGGCCAAGATCGCCGAAGACGCCGGCGCCGTCGCCGTCATGGCTCTCGAGCGGGTGCCCGCCGACATCCGCGCCCAGGGCGGCGTCTCCCGGATGAGCGACCCCGACATGATCGACGGCATCATCGCCGCCGTCTCGATCCCGGTCATGGCCAAGGCCCGCATCGGCCACTTCGTCGAGGCCCAGGTGCTCCAGTCGCTCGGCGTCGACTACGTCGACGAGTCCGAGGTGCTCACCCCGGCCGACTACGCCAACCACATCGACAAGTGGAAGTTCACGGTGCCCTTCGTCTGCGGCGCGACCAACCTGGGCGAGGCGCTGCGCCGCCTCACCGAGGGCGCGGCGATGATCCGCTCCAAGGGCGAGGCCGGCACCGGCGACGTCTCCAACGCCACCACCCACATGCGCAAGATCAGGGGCGAGATCAAGCGCCTGGGCTCGCTGCCCGAGGACGAGCTCTACGTCGCGGCCAAGGAGCTCCAGGCGCCGTACGAGCTGGTCGCCGAGGTCGCCAGGACCGGCAAGCTGCCGGTCGTGCTGTTCACCGCCGGCGGCATCGCCACCCCGGCCGACGCGGCGATGATGATGCAGCTCGGCGCCGAGGGCGTCTTCGTCGGCTCGGGCATCTTCAAGTCCGGCAACCCCGCCGAGCGCGCCTCCGCGATCGTCAAGGCCACCACCTTCTACGATGACCCCGACGTCATCGCGAAGGTCTCCCGAGGTCTGGGTGAGGCCATGGTCGGCATCAACGTCGACGACATCCCGGCCCCGCACCGGCTCGCCGAGCGCGGCTGGTAGGGGCGGACGGGGGCGCCGGAAGCCCCCCGGGAACCCCCGGAAACCGGGAAGGGCGATCTCCGTCACGGAGATCGCCTTTTTCCTGACAGGAGGAGTTAACTCCTCGGTCATGGTGCTCCGCGAGGCTGACGGGCGTTCGAGCCCGATCACCCGGGAGGTCTCCCTTGTCGAAGTTCACCCGCCGCTCCTTTCTCGTCACCGGCATCGCGGCCGGCGCGGCGGCGGGCATCCCCGCCGCCGCGCACGCGGAGCCCGAGCCCGCCCAGGAGAGCGCTGAGTCCTTGGCGTCCCTGGCCTCCCGCGGCCTGCGCTCGGACCCCTTCACGCTCGGCGTCGCCTGCGGTGACCCCGACGCCGGCGGTTTCGTGATCTGGACCCGCCTGGCGACCCAGCCGCTCGCCGAGGACGGCCTGGGCGGCATGCCCGCCCGGCCCTTCGCCGTCGAGTGGCACGTCTACGGCGACGAGAGGGGCCGCCGCCTCCTGCGCCGGGGCGTGGCCGTCGCCACCCCCGAGTGGGGCCACAGCGTCCACGTCGAGCTGAACGGGCTGCCCTCCGACAGGGACTACTGGTACCGCTTCAAGGTCGGCCCGTACGTCTCGCCGATCGGCAGGGCGCGGACGGCCCCGCACGCCCTCTCCCACGGCTCGGCCCTGGCGATGGCGTTCGTCTCCTGCGCCCAGTACGAGCACGGCTACTTCACCGCCTACGGGCGCCTGGCCGAGGAGCGGCCCGACCTGATCCTGCACCTGGGCGACTACCAGTACGAGTACCGGCGCGACACCTACACCATCCCCGGCGGCAACATCCGCCACCACGAGGGGCCGGAGACCGAGAGCCTGGCCAACTACCGCCAGCGGCACGCCCAGTACAAGACCGACCCCGACCTGCAGGCCGCGCACGCCGCCGCCCCCTGGCTGGTCGTCTGGGACGACCACGAGCTGGACAACAACTGGGCCGACGAGGTGCCGGAGAAGCCCGAGGTGCCCCAGCCGAACTTCCTCGCCCGGCGCGAGGCGGCCTTCAGGGCCTACTACGAGAACATGCCGCTGCGGCGCTCCGCCATCCCCAGGGGCGTCGACATGCAGCTCTACCGGCGCGTCCGGTGGGGGAGGATGGCCACCTTCCACATGCTCGACACCCGCCAGTACCGCAGCGACCAGGGCTGCGGCGACGGCTACAGCGACTGCCCGGCGGCGGTCGACCCGGCCCGCTCGATCACCGGCGACGCCCAGGAGCGCTGGCTGCTCGACGGCATGCGGCGCTCGGAGGCGCGCTGGGACGTGCTCGGCCAGCAGGTCTTCTTCGCCCAGCGCGACAACAACGCCGGACCCGCCAAGATCACCAGCCAGGACGCCTGGGACGGCTACGTCGCCTCCCGGCAGCGCATCACCCAGGGCTGGGTGGACGCGAAGGTGCGCAACCCGGTGGTGCTCACCGGCGACGTGCACGCCCACTGGGCGAGCGACCTCAAGCTCGACTACGACGACCCCACCACCCGCACGGTCGGCTCCGAGCTGGTCGCCTCGTCCGTCACCACGGGCGGCGACGGCCTCGACTCCGACCCGGCGACCCACCCGTACCTGACGATCAACCCGCACCTGAAGTTCTACAACAACCAGCGCGGCTACGTGCTGACCCGGATCGAGCGCGACCGGCTCACCGCCGACTTCAAGGTGCTGCCGCAGGTGACGCGGCCGGGCGCGGCGGCGCACACCAAGGCGACCTTCGTGATCGAGGACCGGGTCCCCGGCGTGCAGCAGACGTACCTGCGCCCGGTCGACCCCTCGGCCGCCAGGACCCCCGGGATCGACTGGATCCAGGAGACCGTGGACCTGGAGACCAAGCGTCCCTGAGCACGCGATCGACCACCTGTCATCGGACGCCACGGGCGCCCCGGCGGATCCTCGCCGGGGCGCCCGTGACGCGTTCCGGCGGGGTTCGCCCGGTTCCGAACCGGTTTGGGAGCCCGCGACCGGTGGCCATACGCTGAAGGGGCACCTCACCCGCACGGGAAGGACCATCGGTGACCATCGTCCCCACGATCGGCGTGTTCGCGCTGCAAGGAGACGTGCGCGAGCACGTGCGCGCCCTGGAGGCGGTGGGCGCCAGAGCGGTCACCGTGCGGCGTCCCCGCGAGCTGGAGGCGGTCGACGGCCTCGTCATCCCCGGCGGCGAGTCCACCACGATGTGGAAGCTCGCCGAGACCTTCGAGCTGCTCGAACCACTCCGGATGCGGATCAAGGCGGGCATGCCGGCCTACGGCTCCTGCGCCGGGATGATCATGCTGGCCGACCGGATCGAGGGCGGGATCGAGGGCCAGCAGACGATCGGCGGCATCGACATGGTCGTCCGCCGCAACGCCTTCGGGCGCCAGGTCGACTCCTTCGAGGCCGACGTCGACTTCGCCGGCCGCGGCGGCATGCGGGCCGTCTTCATCCGCGCCCCCTGGGTGGAATCCGTGGGTTCGGAGGTCGAAGTGCTGGCGCTGGCCGAACCTGGGGATAGGATCGTCGCGGTCCGCCAAGGACCGTTGCTCGCCACGTCCTTCCACCCGGAACTTACCGGGGATGTCGGTGTGCATTCATATTTCGCTGAGATGGTGAGGGAGCTCTAGGCGATGTCCGGCCACTCCAAATGGGCGACGACGAAGCACAAGAAGGCCGCGCTCGACTCCAAGCGCGGCAAGCTGTTCGCCAAGCTCATCAAGAACATCGAGGTCGCGGCCCGGACGGGCGGACCCGATCCGGACGGCAACCCGACGCTGTACGACGCCATCACCAAGGCGCGCAAGAGCTCGGTCCCGATCGACAACATCGAGCGCGCCCGCAAGCGCGGCGGCGGCCTGGAGGCCGGCGGCGCCGACTGGCAGACGATCATGTACGAGGGGTACGCCCCCGGCGGCGTCGCGGTGCTGATCGAGTGCCTCACCGACAACCGCAACCGCGCCGCCTCCGAGGTCCGCGTCGCGCTGACCCGCAACGGCGGCTCGCTGGCCGACCCCGGCTCGGTGTCCTACATGTTCAACCGCAAGGGCGTCGTGCTCGTCCCCAAGGGTGAGCTCGCCGAGGACGACGTGCTGGTCGCGGTCCTCGACGCGGGCGCCGAGGAGGTGAACGACCTGGGCGACCAGTTCGAGGTCGTCTCCGAGGCCACCGACCTCGTCCCGGTCCGCAAGGCCCTGCAGGACGCCGGGATCGACTACGACTCGGCCGAGTCGAGCTTCATGCCGACGATGAACGTCCCGCTGGACGAGGACGGCGCCCGCAAGGTCTTCAGGCTGATCGACGCCCTGGAGGACAGCGACGACGTGCAGAACGTCTGGGCCAACTTCGACGTCTCCGACGAGGTCATGGAGAAGCTCGACGCCTGACCCGGGTAATTCCGGTGTGATCTCGTGTTGTCTGCGAGGTTTGTCCGCGTGGTCAAGGGCATATCACGCGGACAATGGGCAATCCTGATCTGATTTTTGCCGTGGCGGGTGTCGCCGCGCTGCTCGCGGCCACGCTGCCCCGGCTCCTCAACCGGCGTCCCTTCTCGCTTCCCCTGGCCTGCCTGCTGGGCGGCCTCCTCCTCTACGCGCTGCCCCTGGAGCTGCCGGATCCCGATCCGGTGGCCCACCGGGCGCTGGTCGAGCACGCCACCGAGATCTGCGTGCTGATCTCGCTCATGGGCGCCGGGCTCGCCATCAACCGGCCCTTCGGGCGGCGCAACTGGTCCTCGACCTGGCGCCTGCTGGGGTGGACGCTCCCGCTGACCGTCCTCGGCGTGGCCGCCGCCGCGTACGGCCTGCTCGGCTGGCCGCTCGCCGCGGCGCTGCTGCTGGGCGCGGTGCTCGCGCCGACCGACCCGGTGCTCGCCTCCGACGTGCAGGTCGGCGAGCCCGTCGACTCGGAGAAGGCCGACGACGAGGTCCGCTTCACCCTCACCTCCGAGGCGGGCCTCAACGACGGCCTCGCCTTCCCCCTCGTGTACGCCGCGATCGCGCTGGCCGTGAGCGGGGGCGTCGGCTGGATCGCCGAGTGGACGCTGGTGGACCTGCTCTACCGGTGCGCCGCGGGAGTGGTGTGCGGCCTGCTGATCGGCAAGGGCCTGGGACGGCTGTTCTTCCGCGCCCAGAAGTCCGACCTGCGCCTGGCCGAGCACCGCGACGGCTTCGTGGCCCTGGCCGCGACGTTCCTGGCGTACGGGCTCACCGAGCTGGTGCACGGGTACGGCTTCATCGCGGTGTTCGTGGCGGCCTGCACCATCAGGGCGGCCGAGCGCAGCCACGGCTACAACGGGGTGCTGCACGGCTTCATCGAGCAGATCGAGCGGCTGTTCACCGCCTGGCTGATCCTGCTGCTCGGCGGCTTCGTCGCGGTGGGCGGCCTGGCCGCGCTCACCTGGCGGGGCGCCGCGGTCGGCCTGTTGCTGCTGCTGGTCATCCGGCCGCTGACCGGGTGGCTCGCCGCGCTGGGCGGCAGGGCGGGGCCGCGCGAGCGCGTCGCGACGGCGTTCTTCGGCATCCGCGGCATCGGCTCGCTGTTCTACCTCGCCTACGCCCTGGGCCAGGCCGACTTCGGCGTCCCCGCCGAGGAGCTCTGGGCCGTGGTCGCCTTCACCGTGCTGGCCTCGCTGGCGATCCACGGCATCTCGGCCTCGCCGGTGATGAACCGCCTGGACCGGCTGCGCGACCGGGCGGGGAACGGCCGGGACGCCGAACCCGCCGCCCAGCACCTGTGAGCCGCGGGCCCGCTCGCGGCCTCTCCGGCGGGCCGGGGAAGAGTCGTGCGCGGGCCGCTCCCAAGCGGTAGAGTCTGCCACCGAACAGGTGTTCGGCGAGCGGAGGCGTGTCGGTGCGGTTGCCCGAGTTGCGGGTGATGGGGGTCGATCCAGGGCTTACCCGGTGCGGGCTCGGCGCCGTCGAGGGGCGGCCAGGCGCGCCGCTGAACCTGGTGAAGGTCGGGGTCGTCCGCACCCCCGCCGACGACGAGATCGGCGCCCGGCTGGTGGCGATCGAGGCGGGCATCGAGCAGTGGCTCGACGAGATCAAGCCCGACGCGGTGGCCGTGGAGCGGGTCTTCGCCCAGCACAACCTCAGGACCGTGATGGGCACCGCGCAGGCCTCCGCCGTGGCGATCCTGTGCGCGTCCCGCAGGGGCCTGCCGGTCGCGCTGCACACGCCGTCCGAGGTCAAGGCCGCCATCACCGGCAGCGGCACGGCCGACAAGCAGCAGGTCGGCACGATGGTGACCCGCCTGCTGCGGCTGGACGCCATGCCCAAGCCCGCCGACGCCGCCGACGCGCTCGCCCTCGCGATCTGCCACGTGTGGCGGGGCGGGGCCCAGAGCAGGCTGGCCGAGGCCGCCGCGAAGGCGGCGAGTGCCACCACGACCCCCGCCGCCTACTTCCGAGGCCGTGGCAGGGCCGGACACCCGAGAGGAACCGCGAAGTGATCGCCTCGGTGCGAGGACAGGTGACCGCGATCGCGCCCGACGGGGCGGTCGTCGAGGTCGGCGGGGTCGGAGTCCTCGTGCACTGCACGCCGGGCACGCTGGCGACGCTCAGGACGGGCGAGGAGGCCAGGCTCGCCACCTCGCTGGTGGTCCGCGAGGAGTCGCTCACCCTGTTCGGCTTCGTCACCGACGACGAGCGCGGCATCTTCGAGCTGCTGCAGACGGCGAGCGGGGTCGGCCCCAAGGTCGCCCTCGCGATGCTCGCCGTGCACACCCCCAACGCGCTCCGGGTCGCGGTGGCCTCCGCCGACGTCAAGGCGCTGACCCGAGTCCCCGGGGTGGGCCCGAAGGGCGCCCAGCGGATCATCGTCGACCTCAAGAACAAGCTCGGCACGCCGGAGGAGGCCGTCAACGCCGCGCTCGACGGCCGCATCGCCGTGCCCGCCTGGCGGTCCCAGGTCCACTCCGGGCTGGTCGGCCTGGGCTACTCGGGGCGAGACGCCGACGAGGCGGTCGCCGTCGTCGAGCCGCAGGCCGAGGCGGACCTGGCCGAGGGCCGCCCCCCGCAGGTGGCGGCCCTGCTCAAGGCCGCGCTCCGCGCGCTGAGCGTGCGATGAGGGGCGGGCGGGGCGGGCCTCACCGGTCCTCCGGGGGCGGGCGCGCCGTACGGGACGGGTGCGGGGGAGACCGTACGGGACATGTGCGGGCGGACGGCGGGGGAGGGGCGGCGTGAGTTCCGAGCGTGATCTGGTGTCGCCGGACGCCGAGGGCGACGAGAGATACATCGAGGCGGCGCTGCGGCCCAAGCGGCTGGAGGAGTTCATCGGCCAGGCGCGGGTGCGCGAGCAGCTGTCGCTGGTGCTGCAGAGCGCGCTGCGGCGCAACCGGCCGCCGGACCACGTGCTGATGAGCGGCGGTCCCGGGCTGGGCAAGACGACCCTCTCCATGATCATCGCGACCGAGCTCTCCGTGCCCCTCCGGATCACCTCGGGGCCCGCGCTGGAGCGGGCCGGCGACCTCGCGGCGATCCTGTCGACCCTCTCCGAGGGCGAGGTCCTGTTCATCGACGAGATCCACCGGATGGCCAGGCCCGCCGAGGAGATGCTCTACCTCGCGATGGAGGACTTCCGCGTCGACATCGTGGTGGGCAAGGGGCCCGGGGCGACCGCGATCCCGCTGGAGATCGCCCCGTTCACCCTGGTGGGGGCCACCACCAGGGCCGGCATGCTCCCCGCGCCGCTGCGCGACCGCTTCGGCTTCGTCGCGCACATGGACTTCTACGGGGTCGCCGAGCTGGAGGAGGTGCTGCACCGCTCCTCGCGCCTGCTGGGCGTCACGCTCCCCGGCGACGCCGCCCATGAGATCGCCGGCCGCTCCCGGGGCACCCCCCGCATCGCCAACCGGCTGCTGCGCCGGGTCCGCGACTTCGCCGAGGTGCGCGCCGAGGGCGTCGTCACCAGGGACGTCGCCTCCGCCGCGCTCAACCTCTACGAGGTCGACGCCGAGGGGCTCGACCGGCTCGACCGGGCGGTGCTCGGGGCGCTGCTGCGCAAGTTCGGCGGCGGGCCGGTGGGGCTGTCGACCCTCGCGGTCGCGGTGGGGGAGGAGCCGGAGACGGTCGAGGTGGTCGCCGAGCCGTTCCTGGTGCGGCAGGGGCTGCTGGCCCGCACCCCCCGCGGCCGGGTCGCGACCGCCGCGGCCTGGACCCATCTGGGGCTGGTGCCCCCGCCGGACGCCTTCGGGGCCTCATTTCTCATCGATCTTGAGGATGATCCCGGGCAAATCTAGCGTTGGGAGTCGGTAGGGGAGTCGTACAGGATTGATCACAGAACGATGACAACTGTATCGAAATGGGAACTTCCCTGCGTGCCGAAACGTGACTTCGTTGCCGCGCTCTTAACAGCTCGCCTAAACTCCGAGCCTTGGCTGGCTGTGTAGGCTGACGTGCTGAGCGGCGTGGCCGTATGTGACGTCCGGCTTCCGCCGGTCAATCTCAAGAGAGGGAGCGGCCCTGTGGGCGGCAACTATTCGAGCCTGATCATGATCGCTCTCATGGTCGTGGTGTTCTACTTCCTGCTCATCCGGCCGCAGCGTAAGCGGCAGCAGGAGCAGGTCAAGATGCAGAACAGTCTCACGCCGGGCACCGGTGTCATGACCACGACGGGTCTCTTCGCGACCGTGGTGGCCATCGACGCCGACGACGTGATCCTGGAGATCGCCCCCGGCGTGGAGACCCGCTGGGTCAAGGCGGCCATCGGCCGTGTCCTGGTTCCGGTTGACGACGCGGAGGAGGAGAATGTCAAGGCTGTCGACCACGATGTTGTCGTGGAGACGGCGGAACAGCAGGGTGCAGACCACGACACGACGAGCAAGAAGCCGTGAGTAGCCTCACCTCCAACCCCCTATAACCGAAAGAACTGACGACCAGTGGCCCGACCGACCAGCGGCCAGAGCAGACCGGGGCGCATGCTCCTGGTGCTTCTGGCGATCATTCTCGCCATGGGCGGGGCGATGCTCCTCAACAAGGCGTACACCCCGGAGTATGGCCTCGACCTCGCCGGCGGCACGACCGTGACGCTGCAGCCCGTCACGCCGAACGGCGGCGCTCCCTCGCAGGAGAGCCTCGACCTCGCCGTGAACATCATCCGTGAGCGGGTGAACGGCAGTGGCATCTCCGACGCCGAGGTCGCCAAATCCGGTGACAACATCGTCATCTCCGTTCCCGGAGCCGGCCAGGAGGAAGTCGTCAAGCTGGTCGGCACCACCGCGGAGCTGAGGTTCCGCCAAGTGCTGGCGATCGGGGCCGGGTCGCCTCCGCCCCCGGGCCAGCTCTCCACCCAGGCGCCGACGCCGACTCCCTCGCCCAGCGCCTCCGGGCGCAAGGGCGACAAGGGGAACAAGCCCGCCGAGTCGGCGACCCCGAAGCCCGGCACGACCGCCGCGCCCGACACGGGGGCCTCCCCGGCCGGCCGCGCGCTGTCGTCGGCGCTCACCAACCCGAGCCCCGGCGCCACCGCCGCGCCCTCCGCCGAGCCGAGCGGCGACACGTCCGCCAAGCCGGGCAGGAGCGCGGCCCCGGACGCCAGTGCCGCGCCCGACGCCAGCGCCGTGCCGACGGCCCCGCCCGCGTCGCCCGACGACCCCATGGCGGGCGTCGACACCACCGGGATCGACCCCGCGGCGCTCAAGCGGTTCGAGACGCTCGACTGCGCCAAGGACGCCGGGGTGGGCGCCCAGGACGCGCCGGACAAGCAGTACGTCGGCTGCAGCCAGGACGGCAGCACCAAGTTCGTGCTGGAGAAGGCCGCCGTGACCGGCACCTCGATCGACAGCGCGTCCTCCGGCGTCGACCAGACCACCGGTGAGTGGCTCGTCCAGCTCGCCTTCAAGGGCCAGGGCCCCGACCAGTGGTCGAAGGTCACCACCACCGCCTTCAACTCGCAGGCCCCCCGCAACCAGGTCGCCATGGTCCTCGACGGCGTGGTCATCTCCGCGCCCGTCATCCAGGAGCCCATCACCGGCGGCCGGGCGCAGATCTCCGGCAGCTTCACCCAGGTGACGGCCGACGAGCTGGCCAACCAGCTCAAGTACGGCGCGCTGCCGCTGAAGTTCGAGAAGAGCTCCATCGAGGAGGTCTCCTCCACGCTGGGCGCCGACCAGCTGCGCGGCGGTCTCATCGCGGGCGCGATCGGCCTCCTGCTGGTCGTGATCTACTCGATGCTCTACTACCGGGGTCTGGGCATCGTGTCGGTGCTGAGCCTCGTGGTGGCCACGGTCGTGACCTACCAGGCCGTCGTGCTGCTCGGCGCGTTCGCGGGCTTCCGCCTCTCGCTGCCGCACATCATCGGACTGATCGTCTCGATCGGTATCACCGCGGACTCGTTCATCGTCTACTTCGAACGGATCCGCGACGAGATGAAGGAGGGCCGGCGCTCGCTGCGCACGGCCGTCGAGGTCGCCTGGGTCCGCGCCCGGCGGACGATCCTCATCGCCGACGCCGTCATGTTCATCGCCGCCGTGGTCCTCTACTTCCTGGCGGTCGGCGGCGTGGCCGGATTCGCCTTCGCCATGGGCCTGACCACGCTCATCGACATCGCGGTGGTGTTCATGTTCACCAAGCCGTTCGTCGCGATGCTGGCCAAGCTGCCGTTCTTCGCCAAGGGGCACAAGCTCTCCGGGCTCGACGCCGAGCGCATGAGCGAGGCCCCCGTCACGCCCAAGACCGTTCCGCAGGAGGCCTGATGTCCGGCATCGCGCGCCGGCTGTACCGGGGCGAGGTCGACGTCGACTTCGTCGGCCGCAAGAAGCTCTGGTACACCCTTTCCGCAATCCTGCTGGTGATCTCCATCGCCGGTCTGGTCTTCAACGGCCTCAACCTGGGCGTGGAGTTCAAGGGCGGGTCCGTCTTCTCCTTCAAGGCCCCGACGGCCAACATCGAGCAGGTGCGCGCCACGTTCACCGACGCCGGCGCGCACCAGGTCATCGCGCAGACGACCCAGAACGGCTGGCGGGTCACCACGGAGAGCCTCCCGGCCGACCAGGTCACCAAGATGCAGAAGGCCGTGTCCACCGAGTTCGGCCTGCCGGTGGACCAGGTCAACCTGCAGGTGATCGGCGCCTCGTGGGGTGGCCAGGTGGCCAACAAGGCCGTCATCGGACTGATCGTCTTCATGCTGGCGATCATTCTGTACCTGACGATGGCCTTCGAGTGGAAGATGGCGCTGGCCGCCGTCGTGGCGCTGCTGCACGACCTGGTGATCACCGCCGGTGTGTACGCCTGGTCCGGCTTCGAGGTCACCCCGGCGACCCTGCTGGGCTTCCTGACGATCCTCGGATACTCGCTGTACGACGCCGTCGTCGTCTTCGACATGATCAAGGAGGTCACCGCCAAGCTCGGCAGGACCTCCAAGCTCACCTACACCGAGGCCGCCAACAACGCGCTGAACCACACGCTGATCCGGTCGCTGAACACCACCCTGGTGGCGATCCTGCCGGTCGCGGCGATCCTCTTCATCGGCACCACGCTGTTCGGCGCGGGAACGCTGAAGGACCTGTCGCTGTCGCTGTTCGTCGGCATGATCGTCGGCACCTACTCCTCGCTGTGCGTCGCGACGCCGCTGCTGGTCACGTTGAAGGAGCGCGAGCCCCTCTACACGGAGATCGCCAAGAGGCTCGCCGCGCACGGAGGCGGTTCCGGGGTCAAGACGGTGCGCCAGCCGGTCACCGCCGGGGCCTCCAACGGAGCCGCCACGGTCGGCGGGGCCTCCGGCGGTGCCTCCACGGCCGCCGGCAGGACCTCCCCGGCCGGTGACAAGCGCAGGAAGAAGTAAGCACGAGCACGTCCGCGCCTCCGCTCCCCGCACAGGGAGCGGAGGCGTTTTCCTTACCCCGCGACCTTCTTCTCCCGTAGCCTCCCTCACCCCCGCGGCCTCTCCCCTTCGCAGCCTCCTTCCCATAAGGCACCGGCCCCCCGGTGCCTTCCACCCCGAGTCCTCCACAGGAGCGCCGACCATGACCGAGCTGACCAGCCTGATCCTCGACCGCATCCGCGACGTGCCCGACTACCCGCAGCCCGGCGTGCTGTTCAAGGACATCACCCCCCTGCTCGCCGACCCGGTGGCGTTCACCGCGGTGACCGAGGAACTGGCCGGGCTGTACGAGGTGGACAAGATCGTCGGGATCGAGGCGCGGGGGTTCATCCTGGCCGCCCCGGTCGCCGTCCGGGCGGGCGCGGGCTTCGTCCCGGTGCGGAAGAAAGGCAAACTGCCCTCTGAGACGCTTGAGGCGTCCTACGATCTGGAGTACGGCTCCGCCACCATCGAGGTTCACCGGGACGCCTTCACCCCCGGAGAGCGCGTTCTCGTCGTCGACGACGTGCTCGCCACCGGAGGTACGGCGCGCGCGGCGGTGGAGCTGGTCCGCAGGGCGGGCGCCGACGTCGTCGCGGTCGCCGTGCTCATGGAGCTGGCCTTCCTCAAGGGCCGCGAGCGCCTGACCGACGTGGAGCTGCACACCCTCGTCGTCGTCTGATCGACCCCGCGGACAAATGCACACAACCCCGTCTGGATACACTGAGGGATCTGGACTCGAACGTAAGGAGTCTGAGTGCCCCGTGATGTGGTCGTCCCCGACGCGACCGCCGGCGGTGGCGGCCCCGAGACGGCCGTCCCAGCAGGCGATGCCGGTTCCGCCATGTCCGGAGCCGCCGAGGAGAAGCCGGCGGTAAGGCGAAGGCTCGCACGTTTCGGGGGGACATGGGGTGGCGGCATGAATCCGGTCCTGGAGCCATTGTTCCGGACGGTCCGCGCGACCCATCCGAAGGCGGACCTGCGGCTCATCGAGCGCTCCTACGACGTGGCCGCCTACCACCACCGCGACCAGAAGCGTAAGAGCGGCGACCCGTACATCACCCACCCGCTGGCGGTGGCCACGATCCTGGCCGAGCTCGGCACCGACGACGAGACGCTGTGCGCGGCGCTGCTGCACGACACCGTCGAGGACACCGCCTACGGCCTCGACGAGCTGCGCTCGGACTTCGGCGACAACATCGCGCTGCTGGTCGACGGCGTCACCAAGCTCGACAAGGTCAAGTTCGGCGCCGCGGCCGAGGCCGAGACCGTGCGCAAGATGGTCGTGGCGATGTCCCGCGACATCCGGGTGCTGGTGATCAAGCTCGCCGACCGGCTGCACAACATGCGCACCATGCGCTACCTGCCCGAGCACAAGCGGCACCAGAAGTCGCGGGAGACGCTGGAGATCTTCGCGCCGCTCGCCCACCGGCTGGGCATGAACACCATCAAGTGGGAGCTGGAGGACCTCGCGTTCGCCATGCTCTACCCCAAGCGGTACGACGAGATCGCCCGGATGGTGTCGGAGCGGGCCCCGCGCAGGGACCTGTTCCTGCAGGAGGTCATCGAGAAGGTCTCCGGGGACCTGCGCGACGCCAAGATCCGCGCGGCCGTCAAGGGCCGCCCCAAGCACTACTACTCCGTCTACCAGAAGATGATCGCCAGGGACGTCGCCTTCGACGACATCTACGACCTGGTCGGCATCCGGGTCCTGGTCGACTCGGTCCGCGACTGCTACGCGGCGCTCGGCACGATCCACGCGCGATGGAACCCGGTCCCCGGCCGGTTCAAGGACTACATCGCGATGCCCAAGTTCAACATGTACCAGTCGCTGCACACCACGGTCATCGGCCCCGAGGGCAAGCCGGTGGAGCTGCAGATCCGCACCCACGGCATGCACCACAGGGCCGAGTACGGCGTGGCGGCGCACTGGAAGTACAAGGAGGACATGACCACCGCGGGTCCTCCCGGGGCGAAGCTGAAGCCCGCCAGCGACATGGCGTGGCTGCGCCAGCTCCTCGACTGGCAGAAGGAGACCGCCGACCCGGGCGAGTTCCTGGAGTCGCTCAGGTTCGACCTGTCGGTCTCCGAGGTCTACGTCTTCACCCCCAGGGGCCAGGTCATCGCCCTGCCGGAGAACGCGACGCCCGTCGACTTCGCCTACGCCGTGCACACCGAGGTCGGCCACCGCTGCATCGGGGCGAGGGTGAACGGCCGCCTGGTGCCCCTGGAGTCGCGCCTGGGCAACGGCGACACCGTGGAGATCTTCACCTCCAAGTCGCCCGACGCGGGCCCCTCGCGCGACTGGCTGAAGTTCGTCAAGTCCGGCCGGGCCCGCAACAAGATCCGGCAGTGGTTCTCCAAGGAGCGCCGCGAGACCGCGATCGAGGCGGGCAAGGAGGCGATCGGCCGGGCCATGCGCAAGCAGGGCCTGCCGCTGCAGCGCCTGATGTCCGGAGAGTCCCTCCTGGCCCTCGCCAGGGACCTGCGCTACCCGGACGTCTCCGCGCTCTACGCGGCCGTCGGCGAGGGCCACGTGGCCGCGCAGACGGTCGTGCAGAAGCTCGTGACGTCCATCGGGGGCGTCGAGGGCGCCGAGGACGACATCGCCGAGACCTCCGTGCCGACCAAGCTGCGCGGGCGTCCCCGGGGCAGCGGCGGCGCGGGAGTGGTCGTCGCGGGCGACTCCGACGTGTGGGTGCGCCTCTCGCGATGTTGCACCCCGGTGCCCGGCGACGAGATCGTGGGCTTCGTCACCCGCGGGCACGGCGTGTCGGTGCACCGCACCAACTGTCCCAACATGGACCAGCTCCAGTCGGAGCCCGACCGCCTGGTCGAGGTCGCCTGGTCCGCCGCCGACGACTCGGTGTTCCTGGTCGCGCTGCAGGTCGAGGCGCTCGACCGGCCCCGGCTCCTCTCCGACGTGACCCGCACCCTCTCCGACCAGCACGTCAACATCCTGTCGGCGTCGGTGACGACGTCCAGGGACAGGGTGGCGATCAGCAAGTTCACCTTCGAGATGGGCGACCCCAAGCACCTGGGCCACGTCCTGAAGGCCGTCCGCAACATCCAGGGCGTCTACGACGTCTACCGGGTCAGCGGCGCCGGTTCCTGAGGCCCTTCCCCTCTCGCCGTCCCGTACGCCCTCTCAGGCCGCGAGGGCCGGAGGCGGGGCCCGGGGTGAGCCTATGGGCTCCCGCTGTTCCGTAACGACCCCTCAGGCCGCGTACGCCCGCCGTGTGCCGTGTGTCGCGTACGTCCGGCGCGGGCCGGTCCTCGCCCGGCCCGTCACAGACGGCGGGGCCGCGGGGAACACTCCGTGGTGGGAGTGTCCCCGCGGCCCCGGGGTCACGCGGTGCCGGAGGTCAGGAGAACTCGGCGAGCGTGCGCTCCGCCTCCTCCAGCCAGGAACGACGGGCGGCCAGGGCCTCCTCGGAGTCCTTGACGTCCTTGTCCCTGCCGGCGTCCCTGGCCTTGGCCAGGCGGCCCTCCAGCTGCGCGATCGACTTGCGCAGCTGGTCGACCGTGTTCTGGGCGCGGGCGCGGGCCTCGGGGTTGGAGCGCTTCCACTCCGTCTCCTCGGCCTTGCGGACCGCCTCGTCGATCTTGCGCAGGCCACCCTCCAGGCGGTCGCGCTGCTCGCGCGGGACGGGACCCGCGGCCTCCCAGCGCTCCAGGAGGTTGCGCAGGGCGCCCCTGGCGGCGCGGGCGTCGGTGACCGGAAGGATCTTCTCCGCCTCGACCAGGAGCTGCTCCTTGATCTCGGCGTTCGCCGCCAGCGAGGCGTCGCGCTCGGCGAAGACCGCCGACCGCGCCTGGAAGAACTGGTCCTGGGCGCCCTTGAAACGGCCCCAGAGCTCGTCCTCGACCTCGCGGGAGGCCCTGCCCGCCGTCTTCCACTCCTGCATCAGCTCGCGGTAGGCGGAGGCGGTGGCGCCCCAGTCGGTGGACGAGGCCAGCGTCTCGGCCTCGGCCACGATGCGCTCCTTGGTGGAGCGCACGCCCTCGCGCTGCTCGTCCAGCCCCGCGAAGTAGGCCTTGCGCCGCTTGGCGAAGGCCGTACGGGCCGCCGAGAGGCGCTTCCACAGGGCGGCCTCGGTCACCCGGTCGATGCGCTCGGCGGCCTTCCACTCCTCGATCAGCTGGCGCAGCCGCTCACCACCGGTCTTCCAGTGGGTCGTGTCGTCGGCGATGCGCTCGGCCTCGGCGACGATCCGCTCCTTGATGCCCTTGGCCTCGGCCCTGGCCACGTCGCGAGCCGCCTTGACCTCCTCACGGCGCTGGGCGACCAGCTCCGTGAGGGCGTTGAGGCGGTTCAGCAGCGCGTCGAGATCGCCGACCGCGTGCGCGTCGGTGATCGCCTCACGGAGCTTGACGATCGTCGCCTCGGCCTGGGCGGGTGGCAGGTCGGTGCCGCGGACCCGCTGCTCCAGCAGGGCGACCTGCCCGGCCAGCTCGTCGAACTTGCGATGGAAGTAGGCAAGCGCCTCCTCCGGTTCGCCGGCCTTCCAGGACCCGACGGCCCGCTCTCCCTCAGCCGTACGTACGTAGACGGTGCCGTCGTCGTCTACCCGGCCCCACGGGTCGGTGCTCACCGTGTCCTCCCGCACTTTCATCAGCCTTTCGGGACTTACCGCCCCTTGTATGTATTACGTCAGCTCTAACTGGACATTGTCACGTCTTTGATTTCGACGGTTTCCTTCGGTGCCCCGGTGCCGTCGGGGCCAGGGGTGATGACGCCCGCCTTGTTCACCTTGTCGAGGATCTCCAGACCCTTGGTGACCGTACCGAACGGTGTGTAGTCCGGGGTCAGCGGGGCGTCGCCGAAGACGATGAAGAACTGGCTGCCGTTGGTGTCGGGGCCGCTGTTGGCCATGGCCACGACGCCGCGCGTGTATTTGGCGCCCTCCAGGTTCTCGTTCACGAAACGGTAACCGGGGCCGCCCTGGCCGTCGGTCTGGCTCTTTCCGTCGGCCTTGGCCAGCGGGTCGCCACACTGCAGCATCGGGAACTGGTCGGAACCCAGCCGGTGGCACTTGGAGCCGTTGAAGTAGTTCTTCTGCGCCAGGAAGGCGAAGGAGTTGACCGTGCACGGGGTCTTGTCGGCCGACACCTTGATGACGATGTCGCCCTGGTTGGTCTTCAGGGTCATCGTCTTGGGCGTCAGGTCGGCCTTCTCCGGGGGCAGGCCCACGTTCTTGGCCGGGCCGCCGCCGGGCTCCGCGGCGTAGCCGCAGGTGCCGCTCGCCGGGTCGAAGGCCTTCGGCTGCGCGCCCGTGGCCGCCGACGCGGCCGGGGAGGCGTTGTCCGACGGGGCCGGTTCGGTGGTCGCGGTCGCCGTCGTGTCGGAGCCCCCGAACAGGGTCGTCGCGGCGATCACACCCGCCACCACGACCACACCGGCCACGGTGCTGCCGATGATCGCGTTGCGCTTGGCCCTGGACTCACGTTCGACGCGTCGCTGCGTCTGCCGCTCGTAGTGCTCGCGCGCCAACTGCTTCTGACGCTCCTTGCCGCTCACCGCTTCGCCCTCCCGAGTGCCGAGTAGTACTTAATGAGGTGGGCGAATCGTATCGGCCAATGGGTAATGGTTCGCAGCCCGCCGACCCGCACCGGTACCCTTCGGTTACATTCCCATCCGCATTCTTGACGAGATCAGCTGAGGCAGATGCTCATCGCCGGCTTTCCCGCAGGGTCCTTCCAGACCAACTGTTACGTCGTCGCTCCCGCCGCGGGCGAGGAGTGCGTGGTCGTCGACCCCGGTCAGAACGCCGTCGGCGACCTCGACGACCTGCTGCGCGAGCACCGGCTCAAGCCCGTCGCGGTGCTGGTCACCCACGGGCACGTCGATCACATGTGGTCGGTCGCCCCGGTCTGCGGCGCGCGTGACGTTCCCGCGTGGATCCACCCGGAGGACCGCGACCTGCTGGCCGATCCGGGCAAGGGATTGTCGCTGTCGACGAAGCAGCAGCTGTTCGGCGGGCTCACCTTCACCGAGCCCGACGACGTGCGCGAGCTCGCCGACGGCGAGGTGCTGCGGCTGGCCGGCCTGGAGCTCACCGTCGACCACACCCCCGGCCATACCAGGGGGTCGGTGACGTTCAGGCTGCCCAGCACCGAGGAGATCCCGGACGTGCTGTTCTCGGGCGACCTGCTGTTCGCCGGCTCCATCGGCCGCACAGACCTTCCGGGCGGCGACTACCCGACCATCCTGCGCAGCCTGGCGGCCAAGTGCCTGCCGCTGCCGGAGGACACGGTGGTCCTGCCCGGCCACGGACCACAGACCACGATCGGTCACGAGCGTGCCACCAACCCGTACCTCGCGGAGGCGAAGGCTGCCGCGGGCACGAATCCCGCGGCGCCCGCGGGTTCCGCGGACGCCGGGCACGACCGCGGCCCCGGCAGGGGACTTTGAGACAATGACTTTGCAGGCGCCCAAGGGCACCTTCGACTGGCTTCCGCCGCGCTCCGAGCGGGCGCTCGCCGTGCGCGAGGCGCTCACCGCGCCCGCCCGCCTGGCGGGCTACGGCTACATCGAGACCCCGGTCTTCGAGGACACCGCGCTGTTCGTCCGCGGTGTCGGCGAGTCGACCGACATCGTCTCCAAGGAGATGTACACCTTCGAGGACAAGGGCGGGCGCTCCATCACGCTGCGCCCCGAGGGCACCGCGTCGGTGGTGCGGGCGGTCCTCCAGCACGGCCTGCACAACGGGCAGCTCCCGGTGAAGCTCTGGTACTCGGGCAGCCAGTTCCGCTACGAGCGGGCCCAGAAGGGCCGCTACCGCCACTTCTGGCAGGTCGGCGCCGAGGCGCTGGGCGCCGAGGACCCGGCGCTGGACGCCGAGCTGATCCTGCTCGCCGTCGACGGCTACGCCTCCCTGGGGCTCACCGGGGTCCGGCTGCTCGTCAACACGCTGGGCGACAAGGTGTGCCGCCCGGTCTACCGGGCCGCGCTCCAGGACTTCCTGCGCGCCCTCGACCTCGACGAGGCCACCCGCGCCAGAATCGAGATCAACCCGTTGCGCGTGCTCGACGACAAGCGCCCCGAGGTGCAGGCGCAGCTGGCCGGGGCGCCGCTCGTCGTCGACCACCTGTGCGAGGCGTGCAAGGCCTACCACGAGGAGGTCCGCGCGCTGCTGACCGCCGCCGGCGTGGCCTACACCGACGACCCCCGGCTAGTCCGCGGCCTCGACTACTACACGCGCACCACGTTCGAGTTCGTCCACGACGGGCTCGGCTCGCAGTCCGCGGTGGGGGGCGGGGGCCGCTACGACGGGCTGAGCGAGATGCTCGGCGGCCCCCCTCTGCCCAGCGTCGGCTGGGCGCTGGGCGTCGACCGCACGGTCCTGGCCATGGAGGCCGAGGGGCTGTTCGGGGACGAGAGCGCCGAGGCGCGCGTGCGGGTGTACGGTGTGCCGCTGGGCGAGGAGGCACGCCGCCGGATGTTCCTGCTCGTCACCGAGCTGCGCCGGGCGGGCCTGGCCGCCGACATGTCGTTCGGCGGCAAGGGCGTCAAGGGCGCCATGAAGGGCGCCGACCGCTCGGGTGCCGGCTACGCGGTGATCCTCGGCGAGCGGGACATCGCCGCGGGGGTCGCCCAGGTCAAGGACCTGGTCAGCGGGGACCAGACCGCCGTACCGCTCGCCGAGATCGTCACGATGCTGAAGGAGAGACTGGACAAATGATCCGCACGCACGAAGCGGGATCACTGCGCGAGGAGCACGCCGGGCAGCGGGTGACGCTCGCCGGGTGGGTGGCGCGGCGCCGCGACCACGGCGGCGTGGTCTTCATCGACCTGCGTGACGCCTCGGGCTCGGCCCAGGTGGTCTTCCGCGAGGAGGACGACGCCCACGGCCTGCGCGCCGAATACTGCGTCAAGGTCGTCGGAGAGGTGCGGGTCCGCCCCGAGGGCAACGAGAACCCCGAGCTGCCGACCGGCGCGATCGAGGTCGTCGCCTCCGAGGTCGAGGTGCTCAGCGAGTCCGCGCCGCTGCCGTTCCCGATCGAGGGCACCGCGGGCGTCTCGGAGGAGGCGCGGCTGAAGTACCGCTACCTCGACATCCGCCGCCAGCAGGTCGCGCACGCCATGCGCATCCGCTCCCGGGCCACCTACCTCGCCCACGAGGTGATGAACGAGCAGGGGTTCACCTACGTCGAGACCCCGACGCTGACCCGCTCGACCCCGGAGGGCGCCCGCGACTTCCTGGTCCCGGTCCGCCTCCAGCCGGGCAGCTGGTACGCCCTGCCCCAGTCGCCGCAGCTGTTCAAGCAGCTGCTCCAGGTGGCCGGGCTCGAGCGCTACTACCAGCTCGCCAAGTGCTACCGCGACGAGGACCTGCGCGCCGACCGGCAGCCGGAGTTCACCCAGATCGACGTCGAGATGTCCTTCGTGGACCAGGACGACGTCATCGCGCTGGGCGAGCGGCTCATCGGCCGCATCTGGAAGGAGACGGTCGGCTACGACCTGCCGGCGCCCCTGCCCCGGATGACCTACCGGGACGCCATGGCGCGCTACGGCTCCGACAAGCCCGACCTGCGCTTCGGCCAGGAGCTCGTCGAGATGACCGAGTTCTTCGCCGGCACCACCTTCCGCGTGTTCCAGGCGCCGTACGTGGGCGCCGTGGTCATGCCGGGCGGCGCCTCGCAGACCCGCAAGGAGCTCGACGGCTGGCAGGAGTGGGCCAAGTCGCGCGGCGCCAGGGGCCTGGCGTACGTGCTGGTGGGCGAGGACGGCACGCTCGGCGGGCCGGTCGCCAAGAACCTGTCGGAGACCGAGGCGGGCGGCCTGGCCGCCAAGGTCGGCGCGGCGCCCGGTGACGCGATCTTCTTCGCGGCCGGCGCGGCCTCCGCCTCCCGCGACCTGCTCGGCGCGGCCCGCCTGGAGATCGGCCGCCGCTGCGGCCTGATCGACGAGTCGGCCTGGAACTTCCTGTGGGTCGTCGACGCCCCCATGTTCGAGGAGGACGGCGAGGGCGGCTGGACCGCGGTCCACCACCCCTTCACCGGCCCCAAGCCCGAGTGGTCCGACACCTTCCAGGACCACCCCGGCGAGGCCCTGGCCTACGCCTACGACATGGTCTGCAACGGCATGGAGATCGGCGGCGGCTCGATCCGTATCCACCGGGCCGAGATGCAGCAGCGCGTCTTCGACGTGCTGGGCATCTCCAAGGAGGACGCGGAGGGCAAGTTCGGCTTCCTGCTGGAGGCGTTCAAGTACGGCCCCCCGCCGCACGGAGGCATCGCCTACGGCTGGGACCGCATCTGCATGCTCCTGGCGGGCACCGACTCCATCCGCGACGTCATCGCCTTCCCGAAGACGGCCTCCGGGTTCGACCCGCTCACCGGCGCGCCCACCCCGATCACGGTGGAGCAGCGCAAGGAGGCGGGCGTCGACGGCAGGCCCAAGGCCGACGCCTGACCCGGGGCCTGCCCCGGATGTGAGCCAGACGTGACGAGAGCCCCCGGACGGTGTTCCGGGGGCTCTCGCCGTGTCCGGGGCCTGGGGGACGGGGTGGGCGGGGACGACGCCTTCCGCGCGCCTCACAGGCCTCCTGGGCGCCCTGTGGGGCCGCCGGGCCCTTCGGGGGCGGGAGACGGCCCCGGTCCGCGCACGGCCGCGCTGGGGGTCGCGTCGGCCGTACCGGGCCGTGTGTCCGCTGTGTGCCGGCGCGTGCCGGTCGCGTGCCGGTCGCGTGCCGTCCAGGGGACGCGGGCGTGTGGGGTGTACGGGGTGCCGGCGTATCTGAGCGGAGACGTGTCCGGGTGGAGATGTGTCTGGGCGGAGACGTGTCCGGGTGGGGACGCGGAAACGCCCCGCCGGTCGTCCGACCGGCGGGGCGTCCTGTGGCGGCGAGCCGCCATGGGTCCCGCTAGGAGAGCCGCACGTTCTTGATGATCACCGGGATCTTGGGGGCGTTGGAGCCGCCGTCGCCGGTGATGTCCTCGGGGTTGCTGATCCAGCCGCCCTTGGCGATCTTGTCGAGGATCTCCATGCCCTGGGCGACGACGCCGAAAGGCGTGTAGGCCTTCTCCACCTGGTCGGTCTCGTCCCCGAGCGAGATCCAGAACTGGCTGCCGTTCTGGTTGACGGCGTCGACCGCCTGGGCCACCGCGACCGTGCCCTTGGTGTACGGCAGGCCGCCGAGGTTCTCGCTGTCGTAGACGTAGCCCGAGCTGCCCTGGCCGTCGGTCCGGTTCTTCCCGTCGGCCTTGGCCTGCGGGTCGCCGCACTGCAGCATGCTCAGGCCGGAGTTCTCGGGGGTGGCCAGGCGGTGGCACTTGGTGTTGTCGAAGAAGTTCTTCCTGGCCAGGAAGGCGAAGGAGTTGACCGTGCAGGGGGCGTACTGGGTCGCCAGGTCGATCACGACGTCACCGTGGTTGGTGGTGATCGTCATGGTCTTCAGCTTCAGGTTGGGCTTGGCCGGCGGCATGCCCACGTCCTTCATCGGGCTGCCGCTGGTGTCCTTGCGATAGGAGCACTTCGTGTTGGCCGGAGCGACCGGGAGGCTCGGCTCCGGCGTCGCGGCGGTCTCCGAAGGAACCGGTGAACTGGTGGCGGCGGGCTTGGCCTGCACGTCGTCGCCGTCGTTCCCGAGGAGGGTGACCCCGGCGAACAGTCCTCCCGCGACGACGACCACCGCGGCGACGGCTCCGATGACGACGTTGCGCTTCGACGCGGTCGTCTGCTCGGCACGCTTCGCCTGCCGCTCTTTGTGTTCCCGAGCCAGCTGGCTCTGGCGGTCCTCGGCGCTCACCGCTATGTCCTCCAAGATTGATGTTCCATGGTTACGGGCTGGCGAAAAGAGTACCGGCCCTAACATGTGCTGTACGTAAGTGGAGGAATTCATCAGATGGGGACAGAGGGGAAGACGAGCTCTCTTCACGCTCCCCATAGCCCACCCGTGGTGGGATCCCCGTACTTGCTGATGATGAGCCACGCACCACCGGAGCGCCCCCATGTTCGATGAGATCCTCGGCCTGCCCCTCCACCCCCTGATCGTCCACGCGGCCGTGGTCCTGACACCGCTCCTCGCGGTACTCGCCGCCGTGTACGCCCTGGCGCCCCGCACCCGGCCGGTGCTCACCTGGGCGGTGGCCGGGCTCGCCCCGGTCGTGCCGGTGAGCGTCTTCGCGGCGCGGCAGAGCGGGGAGGCGCTGGAGGAGAGCCGCTTCTCCTCCGCCAGTGGCCAGCTCGGCGAGCGCATCGCCGAGCACGCGGGCTTCGCCACCCCCCTGCTGCTCGTCACCTTCGCCCTCGGGGTGGTGTCGCTGGCCCTCGTCTACGTCACGCGCGGCGCCGGGTCCGGCCGCCCGGTCGAGCTGGCGGTCTCGGCGCTGACCGTGGTCCTGGCCGTCGTGGCGCTCTACTACGTGGTACGGAGCGGGCACAGCGGGGCCACCGCGGTCTGGGGGAGCTGAGCCCGTACGGCCCCCGAAACGTCGCGGGCGCCCGGGAGGACGGGGACCCCGCCGGGCGGCGGTACTGTCTCAGGCGTGGACAGCCTGTTCGATTCGGCGGCGGAGGAGGCCCATCGCGGCCAGGAGCCCCTGGCGGTGCGGATGCGCCCCCGGAGCCTGGACGAGGTGATCGGCCAGCGGCACCTGCTGGGCCCCGGCACGCCGCTGCGCCGCCTCGTCGAGGCCGAGGCGCCGATGTCGCTGTTCCTCTGGGGCCCTCCGGGCACCGGCAAGACCACCCTCGCCTACGTGGTGGCGGGTGTCACCAAGCGCCGCTTCGTGGAGGTCTCCGCGGTGTCGGCGGGCGTCAAGGAGGTCCGCGCGGCCATCGAGCAGGCCCGGCGCGAGCTGGGCATGTCCGGCCGCCAGACCGTCCTGTTCGTCGACGAGGTGCACCGCTTCAACAAGGCGCAGCAGGACGCGCTGCTGCCCGCCGTGGAGAACCGCTGGGTCACCTTCATCGGCGCCACCACCGAGAACCCCTTTTTCTCCGTCATCTCGCCGCTGCTGTCGCGCTCGCTGCTGCTGACCCTGGAGTCGCTGTCGGAGGACGACATCCGGGTGGTGCTGGAGCGCGCCGTCACCGATCCGCGCGGCCTTGACGGGAGGGTGAGCCTGGCCCCGGAGGCCGCCGAGCACCTGGTGCGGCTGGCCGGCGGCGACGCCCGCAGGTCGCTCACCTACCTGGAGGCCGCCGCGCTGATCGCCGACGGCGAGGTCACCGTCGAGGTGGTGGAGCGGGCGGTGGACAAGGCGGCCGTGCGCTACGACCGCCAGGGCGACCAGCACTACGACGTGATCAGCGGTTTCATCAAGAGCATGCGGGGCTCCGACGCCGACGCCGCGCTGCACTACCTCGCCCGGATGATCGAGGCGGGGGAGGATCCCCGCTTCATCGCCCGCAGGATCGTCGTCTTCGCCTCGGAGGACGTCGGCATGGCCGACCCCACCTGCCTGCAGGTCGCGGTGGCCGCCGCCCAGGCGGTGGAGTTCATCGGCCTGCCCGAGGGGCGGCTCAACCTGGCCCAGGCCGTCATCCACTGCGCGCTGGCCCCCAAGTCCAACGCGGTGATCAACGCCATCGGCGCGGCCTCCGAGGACGTGCGGCGCGGCAACATCGGCCACGTCCCCAACCATCTGCGCGACGCCCACTACGCCGGGGCCAAGCAGCTCGGCCACGGCAGGGGCTACAAGTATCCCCACGAGTTCGAGCACGGCCTGGTCCGCCAGGAGTACGCCCCCGAGGAGCTCAGGGACCGGCGCTACTACCAGCCCACCCGCCACGGCGCCGAGGCGGCCCTCGCCGACCGCTGGTCCAGGATCCGCGCCTTCCTGCGCGGCGAGTAGCCCTCCGGGTCTCTCGGGCACCTCGCGAGGGATGCCTCGCGGGGGACGTACCGCGTGAGGAGGGGCCGTCCCGCTCCCGCCGAGGTCCGGCCGGTCCCGGCCGCGCGGGTCCGCCTTTTCAGGCGCCCGGTTCGCCGCGCGGGTCCGGTCCCGGCCACCGGCTCCCGCCAAGGGGTCGTCCGGTCCCGGCCGCGCGGGTCCGCTCTTCCAGGTAACCGGTTCGTTGCGCGGGTCCGGTCCCGGTCACCCGGCCCCGGTCCGGGGGCTGGGGGGACTCACCCCTCCGAGGGATGGTCCCCGGCGGATGGGGTGCGGCGACGCGGGAACCGCATGGTCAGCAGCCGGGCGCGCGGGGCGACCCGCCCGGCCAGGCCGAACAGGGCCTCGGTGCGCGAGCGGTCGGCGTCGAGGTGGGTGAACAGGTTGACCCCCAGGTAGAAGGTGATCGCCGCGTAGGCCAGGTCGCGGGGCGGCAGCAGCCTCGCCAGCGGCGATCCGCCGATCACCCGCTCCAGCGTCTGCTCGACGAAGTCGATCCACGGCTCCGAGCGTTTGACGATCTCCTCCTTCAGCTCCGGCCTGGCGATGCTCGCGCCGACGAGTTCGGAGAAGAGCGTGATGTGCCCGCCCTCCAGATCGGCCCGGTAGATCCCGTTGGCGACCTCGACGAGCTCCTCCAGGGTGCGGGCGCCGGCCACGGCCTCGCGGTAGGTGGCCATCCGCTGCTCCGACGAACGGTCGAGCGCGGCCAGCAGCAGCGGGTCGACGCCTCCGAAGTGGTAGAAGACCAGCGCCGAGTTGACCTCCGCCGCCTTGGCGATGCTGCGGGCGCTGGTCCCGGCGTACCCCTCGGTCCGCAGGACCAGCGACGCGGCCTCGACCAGCCGCTCGCGCGTCTCGGCTCCCGGCTGCCTGCTCACTCGCGTCTCCCCGCTCCGGCTCGCTCCGCCGGTCTGATTCCACCTTGATTCCGCCGCCCTCCTGAGCATACGGTTTAATCGACTGATTAAACCGTTCGATGAAGAGAGATGAGGGCCCGTGAGCGACCCCCCTGAGACTCCGGAACCGCTTCTCGGCCCCGGCGAGGACCGTGGCGCGCGACGCGCGCTCGCCGGGCTGGTGCTCGCCGTGTTCGCCGGGCTCCTCGCCTACCGGGTGCTGCACGCGGGCCACCTGGAGCAGACGGCGCTGTTCTACGTCGGTGTCCCCGCCGTGATCGCCGTCACCGTGGTGCTCACCGTCAGGCCCAGGACCGTCACGGGGCTGATCATGGCGGTGATCACGGTCGCCCTCGCCATCGCCGGGCCCCTGCTCAACGAGGGGGTCGTCTGCCTGCTCTTCGCGGCCCCGATCTTCTACCTCGTCGGCCTGCTGATCGGGCTCGCCGTCGACCACTCCAGGAGACGCGGTACCAACGGCCTCGTCGCCCCGCTGGTGCTGCTGGCGGCGCTCGGCGGCGGCGGCGAGATGGTCGCGCCGCCGCGCGACAGCGAGGTGACCGTCGTCCGCCCGGCCTCGGGGGCACGGGTGGAACGGGCACTGGCCGTCGCCCCGAGGTTCGGCCGCGTCGGCTCGCCGTTCCTGCGGCTGGGCTTCCCCGCGCCGGTACGCGCCGAGGGGGCGGGGCTGGAGGTCGGGGACGAGCGGGAGATCACCTTCACCCCGCGCCGCCCCCTGGGCGTCGGCGCCCTCCCCGAGCCGCGCTCGATGACCCTCCGAATCAAGGAGCGGTCGCCGGAGCGGGTGACGTTCTCGGTGGTCCGCGACACCACCGTGGCGCGCTGGATGGACCTGCGGGAGGCGGAGTTCGCCTGGGGCGGGGACCGGCTCTCCGTGACACTTCGCTACGGCCGCACCTTCGACCCCGGCTGGTACTTCGACCCCCTCCAGCGGTACGCCGCCGCCGAGGCCGCCGGATACCTGGCCGGGACCTTCGCCCGGTGAGCGACCCCGCCCTGGTCCGCGGCCTGGCGCTCATGGTGCCCGTCGCCGCCGTGCTGGCCGCGGCGGCGCGGCGCAGGCCGGGGGAGCGCGAGGTCGCCGCGGTGATCGTCGCCACGGCCTGGAACCTGCTGACGCTCGCCGCCGTCAACGCCCTCGCCGCGCACCTGGGCTGGTGGCGCTTCCACGCCGAGGGCGCCGTCTACCGGGGGGTCCCGCTGGACCTGCTGCTGGGCTGGGCGCTGCTGTGGGGCGCGCTCCCCGTCCTGGTGGCGCCCAGGGCGCCGCTGCCGCTGACGGCCGCCGTGGCGGCCTGGCTGGACCTGGCGGTGATGCCGCTGGGCGAGCCCGTCGTCGTCCTCGGCGAGCACTGGCTCGCGGGCGAGGCGACCGCGATCGCGGCGTGCCTCGTCCCGGGGTTGCTGCTGGCCCGCTGGACGGTGGACGACCGGGGGCTGTTCGCCCGTTCCCTGGCGCAGGTCGTCCTCGCGGGCGGGCTGGGAGTGGTCCTGCCCGTCGTGCTGACCGGAGTCTGGCGGCAGCAGGGCTGGGCGCTCGGCCTCCTCGTCCAGGCGCTCGCCGTGCCGCTGCTGCTCGGCGTGGCCGCGGCGCGAGAGTTCGCGGTCTCCGGGCGTGGCACCCCCCTGCCGTACGACCCTCCGAGAAGGCTGGTGACCACCGGGCCCTACGGGTACGTGCGCAATCCCATGCAGGTCTCGATGGCCGGCGCCTATCTCGTCCTCGGTGTGCTCGACGCGCGATTCCTCGCCGCGGTGCCGGTCGTCGTCGCCTACGGCGCCGGCCTGGCGGCCTGGCACGAGGGGGAGCAGCTGACCGCGCGCTTCGGCGCGGAGTGGGCGGGCTACCGGCGGGCGGTGCGCCCCTGGGTGCCGCGCCCGCGGCCCGTTATGCCCCCGGCCTCGGTGTACGTGGACACCGGCTGCTCCACCTGCTCGGAGCTGGGACGGTGGATCGCCGCCAGGAAACCTTCGGGGCTGCGCCTGCTGGCGGCCGGGGACCGCCCGGGGGGACTTCGCAGGATCACCTACGAGCGCGCGGACGGGCGGGCGTTCCAGGGCGTGGCGGCGGTCGCGCACGTCCTGACCCACATCCACCTCGGCTGGGCGCTGGCCGGCTGGTTCCTGATGCTCCCCGGGATCACCTGGTTCGCGCAGCTGTGCGTGGACGCCTTCGGGTACGGCCCGCGAGCGCCGCGCCCGCCGTACCGGCCGGACCCGGACAAAGAAGCACCCGCGGGAGCCGAGCCCGGGGAAGCCGAGCCCGGGGAAGCCGAGCCCGGGGAAGCCGGGAACGGCTGGAGGGTCCGCGCCGACCCCGGGTGCCCGTCCCCGGGGCGCGCGGTAAGCGGGGATGAGTGGTATCGGGCACGATAGGGTTTTGCCAATCCGCCCGACCATGGCCGGGGTCACCTATGAACCTATGAGGGGAGCGGGTCCGCAGATGCTTACCGCAGGAGAGGTCGCGGGGCTGATCGCCGCGATGGCCTGGGCGATCCTGGTCTCCTTCACGGCCGTCGTCATGGTGAGGCTGGCCCGGCTGCTCACCGAGACCACCAAGATGGTCTCCCAGCTGGGCGACCGCGTCGTGCCGCTGCTGGAGGACGTGTCGGCCGCCGTCGGCGAGACCAACCGGCAACTGGTCGCGATCGAGGCCATCACCAAGGACGTCAAGCAGGTCAGCGGGCACGTGGCCAAGGTCAGCGACGTCACCCAGAACCTGGTCACCGGGCCGATGATCAAGGTCGCGGCCCTCACCCACGGCGTCCGCAGGGCCCTGGGCTCGCGCCGGCGGGCCAGGCCCGCCGCGCAGGCGCTGGAGAGGCGTCCGCGATGATCCGCAGGCTGTTCTACATGGGCCTGGGCGCGTTCGGCGCGGTATGGGTCATGCGCAAGCTCCAGGCGCTGCACCCGAACCACCTGGCCAGAAGGGCCGTGCGCAACGCCGGCGGCGCCCTGGAGCAGGCGCGCGACCTCGCCGGGGAGGCCCTGCGGGGCGCGGCCGAGCGGGAAATCGAGTTGCGGTCCAGGTTCGGGCTCGACACCGTGGAAAACACCTATCACTCAAACGTAAAGGATGGCCGCTGACATGGAGTCGGCAGAGATCGCCCGCCGCTTCCTGCGCTTCTTCGAGGAGCGTGGGCACACCGTTGTGCCCTCGGCCAGCCTCATCGCCGAGGACCCGACGCTGCTTCTGGTCAACGCGGGCATGGTCCCCTTCAAGCCCTACTTCCTGGGCCAGCAGAAGCCGCCCTACAAGCGGGCCACCAGCGCGCAGAAGGTCGTGCGGACCCTCGACATCGACGAGGTCGGCAAGACGACCAGGCACGCCAGCTTCTTCCAGATGCTCGGCAACTTCTCCTTCGGCGACTACTTCAAGGAGCAGGCGATCCCGTTCGCCTGGGAGCTGCTGACCAGGCCCGAGTCCGAGGGTGGGTTCGGCTTCCCCGAGGACCGCCTCTGGGCCACCGTCTACCTCGACGACGACGAGGCCGCCGACATCTGGCGCAAGGCCGGGGTGCCGCAGGAGCGCATCCAGCGCCGTGACCTGGCCGACAACTACTGGCACATGGGCGTGCCCGGCCCCGGCGGCCCGTGCAGCGAGATCTACTACGACCGCGGCCCCGAGTACGGGCGCGAGGGCGGCCCGATCGCCGACGAGAACCGCTACCTCGAGGTGTGGAACAACGTCTTCATGCAGTACCAGCTCAGCGCGGTACGCACCAAGATCGACTTTGACATCGCCGGTGAGCTGCCCGCCAAGAGCGTCGACACGGGCATGGGCCTGGAGCGCATGGCCGCGATCCTGCAGGGCGTCGACAACATCTACGAGATCGACACCACGTACAAGATCCTCGACCGGGCCGCCGACCTCACCAAGACGCGCTACGGCCGCGACGGGCGCGCCGACGTGTCGCTGCGGGTCGTCGCCGACCACGTCAGGACCGGCGTGATGCTCGTCGCCGACGGGGTGCTGCCCTCCAACGAGGGCAGGGGCTACGTGCTCCGCCGCATCCTGCGCCGCGCCATCCGCAACCTGCGCCTGCTCGGCGCGGGCGAGGAGCGCTACATGCACGAGCTCACCGCCGTGACCGTCGAGGTGATGGGCGAGCAGTACGAGGAGCTCCGGGCCGACGCCCCGCAGATCCACGGCGTCATCGACGCCGAGGAGGCCTCCTTCCTCGGCACCCTCCGCACCGGCACCGCGATCTTCGACGTGGCGGCCGAGGAGACCAAGCGCAAGGGCAGGGCGACGCTCGCCGCCGACCAGGCCTTCCAGCTCCACGACACCTACGGCTTCCCGATCGACCTCACCCTGGAGATGGCCTCCGAGCAGGGGCTGCAGGTCGACGAGGAGGGCTTCCGCCGGCTGATGAAGGAGCAGCGCGACCGCGCCAAGGCCGACGCCGCCTCCAAGAAGACCGGAAACGCCGACATCTCGATCTTCGGCACGCTCCTGGAGAAGACCGGCAGGGTCGAGTTCCTCGGCTACGACCACGTGACGGCCGAGGCCGAGGTCGTCGGCCTCCTCGTCGACGGCGCCTCCGTGCCCGCCGCGGGCGCGGGCACGTCGGTCGAGGTCGTGCTGGGCCGCACCCCCTTCTACGCCGAGGGCGGCGGCCAGCTCTCCGACCAGGGCGTCATCCGCACCGGCGGGGCCGAGGTGGAGATCCTGGACGTGCAGTCCCCGGTCTCCGGCGTCGTCGTGCACCGAGGCAAGGTCCGCTCGGGAGAGATCAGGGTGGGCGACCAGGCCCAGGCCGAGATCGACGTCGAGCGGCGCCGGGCCATCTCGCGCAGCCACACCGCCACCCACCTGGTGCACCGCGGCTTCCGCAACGCGCTGGGCGAGACCGCCGCGCAGGCCGGTTCGGAGAACTCGCCGGGCCGCTTCCGCTTCGACTTCACCGCCGCGGGCGCCGTGCCGCCCAGCGTGCTGCGCGACGTCGAGGACGAGGTCAACGCCGTCCTCATCAACGACCTGCGGGTCAACGCCTTCCACACCTCCCAGGCGGAGGCCCGCGCGATGGGCGCGCTCGCCCTGTTCGGCGAGAAGTACGGCGACACCGTCCGCATCGTCGAGGTCGGCGAATACTCCCGCGAGCTCTGCGGCGGCACCCACGTCGCCAGCTCCGGGCAGCTGGGCCTGGTCAAGGTGCTCGGCGAGGCCTCGATCGGCGCGGGCGTGCGCCGGGTGGAGGCCCTGGTCGGCCTCGACGCGTTCCGCTTCCTGGCCAGGGAGAGCGTGCTCGTCGCCCAGCTGTCGGAGCAGCTCAAGGCCCGCAGGGAGGAGCTGCCCGAGCGCATCGAGGGCATCGTCACCCGGCTGCGCGCCGCGGAGAAGGAGCTGGGCGCGCTGCGTTCGGCCCAGGCGCTCGCCGGTGCGGGGCAGATGGCGGAGGGCGCCGTCGACCTGCACGGAGTGTCCGTCGTGACGCACCGCGCGCCTGATGGCACCTCCCCCGACGACCTGCGTAAGCTCGCGCTTGACGTGCGCGGCCGGTTCCCGGGTGATCGCGCCGCGGTGGTCGTCGTCGCCGGTGTCCCCGGTGACCGGCCGGTCGTGGTGGCCGCGGTCAACGAGGCGGGGCGCGGCCGGGGCCTGAAGGCGGGCCGCCTGGTCGGCGTCGCCGCGAAGGCGCTCGGAGGTGGCGGTGGCGGCAAGGATGACGTCGCTCAGGGAGGCGGGGTGCGCCCCGAGGCGATCGGCGAGGCGCTCGCCGCCGTCGAGCAGGCGATCGCGCAGACGCTCACCTGACCAGGAACGACGCCCGCGCGCCGGGTCCGGCGCGCGGGCGGAGACGGGAACGATGAGAAACGGCATTCGGCTGGGCGTCGACGTCGGTTCGGTCCGCATCGGCGTGGCCCGCAGCGACCCCTCGGGGTTGCTGGCCACGCCGGTGGAGACCGTCCGGCGCGGCAAGGGCGACCTCGACCGGCTCGCGGAGATCGCGGCCGAGTACGAGATCGTCGAGGTGGTGGTCGGCCTGCCGACCTCGCTCTCCGGGCGCGAGGGGCAGGCGGCGGAGGCCGCCCGCGACTTCGCGAACCGGATCTCGCTGCGGCTGGCGCCCGTCCCGGTGCGGCTGTTCGACGAGCGGCTGACCACCGTCACCGCCCAGCAGGGCCTGCGGGCCAGCGGGGTGAAGGCGAGGAACCAGCGCGGCGTGGTGGACCAGGCGGCCGCCATCGTGCTGCTCCAGGCCGCGCTGGACGCCGAGCGCGCCACCGGCAGGCCCCCCGGGGTGCCCGCCGGGCCTCCCCAGGGCGGGGACGCCGGCCGGCCGGGCGGCGGGACCGCCCGGTGAGCCGTCTGCGGCCGATGTGGCTGTGGGTGGCCGGGACGTCCGTGCTCGCCGCCGCCACCGGGACGGCCGGGTTCCTCGTGATCCGTCCCTATCTCGTGCCCGCCGACTTCGAGGGGCCGGGTTCCGGCTCGGTCGTCGTCGAGATCCCCCGGGGGGCGAGCGCGGCCCAGATCGGGCTGGTGCTGGCCGACGCCGGGGTGGTGGCCAGCGCCAGGGCGTTCGTCACGGCGGCGAAGGAGCAGGCCAGGACGGGCGACCTGCCCCCCGGCCGCTTCAGGCTCCGCAGGGGCATGGCCGCCCTGTCGGCGCTCGGCATGCTGGTGGCGCCCGCGTCGCGGGTGGTCCGCACGGTCACCGTCCCCGAGGGGCTCCGCCTGCCCGAGCTGCTCGCCCGGCTCGCCGAGGGGACCGGCATGCGCCGGGCCGACCTGGTCAGGGCCGCGGCCGACGGGCGGGCGCTGGGCCTGCCCCGGTACGCCGGGAGCGCCGAGGGCTTCCTGTTCCCCGCCACCTACGAGATCGAGCCGGGCACGAGCGCCCCGGCCCTGCTCGCCACGATGGTGGAACGTTACAAACAGGTGGCGGCGAAGCTAAACCTGCGGAAACGAGCGGCGAAGGAGGGGCTCTCGCCCCGGGAGGCCGTCACGATGGCGAGCATCGTCCAGGCGGAGGGCGGGCGGGATCCGGACTATCCGAAGATCGCTAGAGTGATCTACAACCGGATCAGGGCCCGGACGCCGCTCCAGCTGGACACCACGGTGCTGTACGCACAGGGGCGCAGGACCCTGGAGGTCTCCGACAGGGACACCGAGGTGAGGTCTCCGTACAACACCTATCTCAAACCCGGCCTGCCACCCGGGCCCATCGCGAACCCCGGGGAGAAGGCGTTGATCGCGGTACTCCAGCCAGACCAAGGTGATTGGTTCTGGTTTGTCACTACCAATCCGGAGCATAGAATCACGAAATTCACTGACAAAGAGAGTGAGTTTGTGAGATACCGGGAAGAGCTGAACAGATACCTCGGGAAGCGTTGATGCCCGGCGGAATCCCCTCCGTTCCGCCGCAGGCGGCGACCCGCACCCGCGGTTCAGACGACGGCTCCCGGAGCCCCGGGACGTCTGGACGGGTGCCCTCCTTCGGTTCGGCACACCCGCTTGACGCCAGGCCGTCTCTAGCGGGAGATTGGCCAGCGACGCTATGAACGATCTCGATATGGACTTCCTGGTCGGTTCCGACGACGAAGGTCGGTCGCGCCGAGGATCCAACACGTCCCCAGGCCGCGACTCCGGCGGGCGGCGCGGCCGCCGCAGGAAGCGCCGCCGCAACCGGGGCGGCTTCCTCGCCCCCATGCTCGCGATCATCGTCCTGATCGGCGGCGTCGGCGCCGCCGGCTTCTACGGCTACACCTGGGTCCGCGACGTGATGACCCCCGACGACTACACCGGCCAGGGGTCCGGCGAGGTCGTCGTGGAGATCAAGGACGGCCAGAGCGCCTCCGACATCGCGCAGACCCTGCAGGACCAGGACGTGGTGAAGAGCGTCAAGGCCTTCGTCGACGCCGTCGGCGCGGCGGGCAAGAGCTCCTCCCTGCAGCCGGGCGAGTACACCATGCGCAAGCAGATGGCGGCCGCGGAGGCCGTCAAGCTCCTCGACCCGGACAAGCGGCTGCGGGAGAGGGTCACCCTCAAGGAGGGGCTGCGCCTGGTCGACACCCTCAAGCAGCTCTCCAAGGAGACGGGCAAGCCGCTGCGCGAGTTCCAGGAGGCCGCCAGGAACGTCCGCGAGCTCGGCCTGCCCCCGTACGCCAGGGGCAAGCTGGAGGGTTACGCCTTCCCGGCCACCTACGAGATCACGCCCAAGATGACGGCCTCGGACATCCTCACCAAGATGGTCGACCGCTTCAACCAGACCGCCGACAAGGACGACCTCCAGGGCAAGGCCAAGGCCCTCGGGCACACCTCGCACGAGATCATGACGATCGCCAGCATCGTCCAGGCCGAGTCGGGCACCAAGGAGGACATGGGCAAGGTGGCCCGTGTCATCTACAACCGGCTCGACCGCGACCCGCCCCTCAACCTGTCGATGGACAGCACGGTGATGTACGGGCTGAACAAGTACGGCATCGAGTCCTCCCACAAGGACCTCGAGAGCACCTCGCCCTACAACACCTACAACCGTCCGGGCCTGCCGCCGGGGCCGATCGCCAACCCGGGCGACGACGCCATCCAGGCGGCGCTCAACCCCACCAAGGGCACCTGGCTCTTCTTCGTGACCACCTGCCCGGCCAAGGGCATCACCAAGTTCGTCACGCTGGAGTCCGAGTTCGCCCTGATCAAGCAGGAGTACGAGAGGAACAAGGTGAACGGGTGCTGAGGGCGGCGGTCCTGGGATCGCCGATCGTCCACTCGCTCTCCCCGCACCTGCACCGCGCCGCCCACCAGGGCATGGGGCTGTTCGACTGGCACTACGAGGCGATCGAGTGCGACGAGGCCGGGCTCCCCGGCCTCCTCGCCGGGCTGGACGGCGACTGGGCGGGGCTCTCGCTCACGATGCCGCTCAAGCGGGCGGTGATGCCGCTGCTCGACACCGTCTCCGAGCTCGCGGTCCAGGTGGGCGGGGTCAACACGGTGATCCTGCGCGACGGCGCCCGGTACGGGCACAACACCGACGTGTACGGCATCGTCCAGGCGCTCACCGAGGCGGGCGTGGCCCCGCCGAGGGCGGCGACCGTCCTCGGCGGCGGCGCGACGGCGGCCTCCGCGCTGGCGGCCCTGCGCGAGCTGGGCCTCGGCGAGGCGACCCTCGTGGTCCGCGACCCCGCGAGGGCGTGGGAGACCGCGGAGGTCGCCGGGCGGCTGGGCATGGACCTGTCGGTGCGGACCCTCGACAAGCTCGACACCGCGCTGGAGGTCGACCTGGTCGTCTCGACCCTGCCCTCCGGCGCGGCCGACGACCTCGCCGCGACGCTGGCGGACGTGCCCGCCCTCTTCGACGTGGTCTACTCGCCCTGGCCCACCCGCCCGGCCGCGGCCGTGGCCGGGCGGGGCGGGATCGTCGTCGGCGGCTTCCCGATGCTCCTGCACCAGGCGGTCCGGCAGGTCGAGATGATGACCGGCCGCGCGGACGTGCCGGTGGAGGCGATGCGCGAGGCGGGAAAGGCCGAGATCGTCAGGCGTGCCGCCCCGGCGGGATGATTCTGCGTGAGTGGGCTGTTGTGGTAGAGTAACGACTCGATCGGTCCGGCGTGCCTGCTGGACGCGCAAGCGGAGGTCGTCCTCCCACCTCGTCGGCCGCAAGGCTGACAGGTCAGGATCACAACCGGGGTGAATTCCCGGAGAGCTTAACGGCGTGAAGCCTTCGAGTTCATGTGGCCCCGCATGCGTGACGTGCGGGGCATCTTGCGTTCGAACGCCCTCAACAGGGTGTGCGTTCTACGACCTCCCGGCACGATCGAGCATGTTGCGGCCTCCTCCAGGACGGCCGCGGATCGCAACCTAGGAGGCCCCATCAGCGCCGAGCCCCGCATCAATGACCGCATTCGCGTGCCCGAGGTCCGCCTCGTCGGCCCGAACGGCGAGCAGGTGGGCATCGTCTCCATCGGCGATGCCTTGAAGCTGGCTCAAGAATCCGACCTCGACCTGGTCGAGGTCGCGGCAACGGCCCGCCCGCCCGTGTGCAAGCTCATGGACTACGGCAAGTTCAAGTACGAGTCCGCGATGAAGGCACGCGAGGCGCGCCGTAACCAGGCGTACACCATCATCAAGGAGATCAAGCTCCGGCCGAAGATCGACCCGCACGACTACGAGACCAAGAAGGGTCACGTGGTGCGGTTCCTCAAGGCCGGCGACAAGGTCAAGGTCACCATCATGTTCCGCGGCCGGGAGCAGTCCCGGCCCGAGCTGGGCTTCCGGCTCCTGCAGCGGCTGGCGGAGGACGTGACGGAGCTCGGCTTCGTCGAGTCCCAGCCCAAGCAGGACGGCCGAAACATGATCATGGTGATCGGCCCGCACAAGAAGAAGGCCGAGGCCAAGGCCGAGAAGGCGGCGGCCAAGGCACGGCATGACGAGACCCCTTCGGGTGACGGGTCACCGGCCGACGGCGAGACGCGCGTCAACGACGAGGTGTCCGTCAGCGGAGCGGTGGCGGCTCCGCAGGAGTAACTCGCATAGCCTGGATCGTCAGGTAGTCGCGAGATCAGTCCGAGACCGGGTCCGGTCTCGTAGTCAGGCACGCCCTTGACTTGGGTTACCGGCCCGGGACATCGGCACGATCGAGGGAGAGACGGCTGAGATGCCGAAGATGAAGACGCACAGCGGTGCGAAGAAGCGGTTCAGGCTCACGGGTTCCGGCAAGCTTGTGCGCCGCCGCGCCAACCGTGCGCACTACAACGAGCACAAGCCGTCCACCTTGACGCGTCGTCTCAAGCCCGAGGTCGTGCTCTCCGACGCCGACTCCAAGAAGATCAAGAAGCTGCTCGCTAAGTAACCGCCCCCGGGGAGATAGATACACATGGCACGCGTGAAGCGGGCGATCAACGCCAAGAAGAAGCGCAAGGTCGTTCTCGAGCGGGCGAAGGGCTACCGGGGTCAGCGATCCAGGCTGTACCGCAAGGCCAAGGAGCAGATGCTCCACTCGATGACGTACGCCTACCGCGACCGCAAGGACCGCAAGGGCACCTTCCGCCGTCTCTGGATCCAGCGCATCAACGCCGCTGCCCGCCAGAACGGCATCACCTACAACAGGCTCATCCAGGGCCTGCGGCTCGCCTCCATCGAGGTCGACCGCAAGATCCTCGCCGACCTCGCGGTCAACGACGCCGCCACGTTCGCGACGCTGGTCGAGGCCGCCAAGAAGGCGCTCCCGGCCGACGTGAACGCGCCGGTCGCCGGCTGAGCGAGGCACTGACGACCGTGCGGCCCGCAGCGATATCGCTGCGGGCCGCATTCGCATTCTTGGGGTTCTTGGGGGACGGGCATGGCCGGGTCTGAGCTGACCAACATCAAGTCGCCGCGGGTCAAGGCCGCGCGGCGGCTGACGAAGCGGGCCTTCAGGGACCGCGACCGTTCCTTCCTGGCGGAGGGGCCGCAGGCGGTCCGCGAGGCGCTCGCGCTGGACGGCGTCGTGGTGGAGCTGTTCGCCACGGCCGAGGCCGAGCTGCGTCACGCCGACGTCGTCGGCGCCGCCACCGCCGCGGGGGTGCCGCTGCACCGGGCCAGCGGCGAGGTCATGGCCGAGCTGGCCCAGACCGTCACCCCCCAGGGGCTGCTGGCCGTGTGCCGCTTCGTGCACGTGCCCCTGGACGCCTCCGTCGTCCCCGGCTCCAGGCTGGTGGCGGTGCTGGCCCACGTCCGCGACCCCGGCAACGCGGGCACCGTGCTGCGTACGGCCGACGCCGCGGGCGCCGACTCCGTCGTCTTCACCGACGCCTCGGTCGACCCGTACAACGGCAAGTGCGTGCGGGCCAGCGCCGGAAGCCTGTTCCACCTCCCGGTCAGCACGGGCGTCCCGGTGGCGCGGGCCGTGGAGCACCTGAAGGGGAGCGGGCTGCGGGTGCTCGCCGCCGACGGCGCGGGCGGGCGGACCCTCGACGACGTGGACCTGTCGGGACCGACGGCCTGGATCTTCGGCAACGAGGCGTGGGGGCTTCCCGAGGAGATCCTGAAGCTCGCCGACGAGGTCGTGAGGGTCCCCATCTACGGACGGGCCGAGAGCCTGAACCTCGCGACCGCCGCCGCGGTCTGTCTGTACGCATCTGCCCGTTCTCAGCGCACCGGCGCCGGCTCCACGTGAGGCTCCCGGCCCAGCGAGGCTGCCGTACGGTGCGGGAAACCCGCTATTGTCGGCCATGTAGCGTCGAGGAGGCGGGGTCGTGCACGGCGAACACACCGGCGAGCGGAGCACCGATGCCGCTTCTGTGATCGACGTCGACGAGCTTCCCGACGGCCTCGTGGTGACCGACGGCGACGGCCACGTGCTCACCGTCAACCGGGCCGCGGCCCTGCTGACCGGTGTCACCCGCGAGCGGGCCACGGGGCGGCACCTGCGCGACGTGTTCTCCTTCCGCGACCACGACGGGCGCGACTGGTGGAAGTGGCTCGACACCTACGGCGGGCTCTCCAGCCGCGCCCGCCAGCCCGAGCTGCCGCTGCGCACCCCCGGCGGCCAGGAGCTGCTGGTGGCCGCCCGCCTGGTGCGCGAGCCCCGGCGGGGCGGGGAGGTCGTCCGGGTGGTCATCACGCTGCGCGACGCCGGGGCCCGCGCCCGCCTGGAGCGCAGCCGCGCCGACCTGGTCTCCACCGTCGCCCACGAGCTCCGCTCCCCGCTGACCAGCGTGAAGGGCTTCACCGCGACCCTGCTGGCCAAGTGGACCCGCTTCACCGACGACCAGAAGCTCGTCATGCTGGAGACCGTCAACGCCGACGCCGACCGGGTGACCCGACTGATCACCGAGCTGCTCGACGTCTCGCGCATCGAGTCGGGGAGGCTGGAGATCCACCGCCAGGTGGTCGACGTCCCGGCCAGGATCTCCAGGATCATCGCGGGACGGGTGGCGGCGGGGGAGCCGGAGGACCGCTTCGTGCTCCAGGTGCGCGGCGAGCTGCCCGAGACCTGGCTCGACCAGGACAAGATCGACCAGGTGCTCGCCAACCTGATGGAAAACGCGGTGCGTCACGGGCGCGGTACGGTGACAATAGTCGTCGAGCCGAGCGAATGGGGAGTGGCCGTGTCCGTCCGCGACCAGGGGGAGGGCATCCCGCCCGAGCTGGTCACGCGCGTCTTCCGGCAGTTCTGGCGGGGCAACGCCCGCCGCCGCGGCGGCACCGGGCTCGGCCTGTTCATCGTCAAGGGGCTGATCGAGGCGCACGGCGGCACCATCTCCGTGCAGCGCGGGCCCGAGGGCGGCGCCGAGTTCCGATTTATGGTGCCCACCGGCACCCCCGACTTCGCCTGATCGCGAATGTCGGCCCGGTGGGCTCATCCGACTAGACTCATGGCCGCTCAAGCCCTGGATTCGGAGCTCTCTCTTGTCAAACTACGACCCGGTCGAGGTGACCCCGCTGCACGCCGACGAGATGGCGCGCATGCGGGCCGAAGCGCTCGACGCCGTCAAGGCGGCGCGCGACCTCGAAGAACTCAAGCAGGTGCGCCTCGCGCACGCCGGTGACCGCTCACCGATCGCCCTGGCCAACCGCGAGATCGGCGCGCTGCCCCCGGCGGCCCGCTCCGAGGCGGGCAAGCGCATCGGCGGCGCCCGCAAGGCGGTCGCCGACGCCCTCGCCGAGCGGCAGGCGCAGCTGGAGGCCGAGCGTGACGAGCGGGTCCTCGTCGAGGAGACCGTCGACGTCACGCTGCCCTCCGCCCGCGCGTCCCGAGGCGCCAGGCACCCGCTGACCACCCTCCAGGAGCGCATCGCCGACGCCTTCGTCGCGATGGGCTACGAGGTGGCGGAGGGCCCCGAGCTGGAGGGGGAGTGGTTCAACTTCGACGCGCTGAACATCTCCGCCGACCACCCGGCGCGCTCGGAGCACGACACCTTCTTCGTGGAGTCGGTCGACTCCGGCAAGGTGCTGCGCACCCAGACCTCTCCCGTCCAGATCCGGGCACTGCTCGGCAGGGAGCTCCCGGTCTACGTGATCTCGCCGGGCAAGGTGTTCCGCACCGACGAGCTCGACGCCACCCACACCCCGGTCTTCCACCAGGTCGAGGGCCTGGCGATCGACGAGGGCCTGACCATGGCCCACCTCAAGGGCACCCTCGACCGGTTCGCCGAGGTCATGTTCGGCGAGGGCATCACCACCCGGTTCCGCCCCAACTACTTCCCGTTCACCGAGCCCTCCGCCGAGATGGACCTGAAGTGCTTCGTCTGCCGGGGCGCCTCCGCGGTGCCCGGCAACCCGCCCTGCCGCACCTGCAGGTCGGAGGGCTGGATCGAGTGGGGCGGCTGCGGCATGGTCAACCCGAGGGTGCTCATCGCCTGCGGCGTCGACCCCGCCCGCTACAGCGGCTTCGCCTTCGGCATGGGCGTCGAGCGCACCCTGATGTTCCGCCACAACGCCGAGGACATGCGCGACATGGTCGAGGGAGACGTCCGCTTCACCCTTCCGTTCGGAATGGAGGTCTGATGAAGGTCCCGCTTTCATGGCTGCGGGAGTACGTCGATCTCCCCGCCGTCACGGCGCACGAGATCGCCGAGAAGCTCACCGCCGCCGGGCTCAAGCTCGAGTCCGTCATCTCCTACGGCCACGACATCAAGAACGTCGTCGTGGGCGAGGTGATCTCCATCGAGACGCTGGAGGGGTTCAAGAAGCCCATCCGGCACTGCCAGGTCGAGGTGGGGGAGGCCGCGCCGCGCGAGATCGTCTGCGGCGCGACCAACTTCGAGGCCGGTGACCGCGTCCCGGTCGCGCTGCCCGGCGCCGTGCTGCCCGGCGGATTCGAGATCGCCTCGCGCAAGACCTACGGGCGGCTGTCCGACGGCATGATCTGCTCGGAGGCGGAGCTCGGCGTGGCCGACTCCTCGCCCGGCATCCTCGTGCTGCCCGCGGGCACCCCGATCGGCGCGGACGTGGTCGAGCTGCTCGGCCTGCGTGACGACGTGATCGAGCTGGAGATCACCCCCGACATCGGTTACGCCCTCTCCATCCGGGGGGTGGCCCGCGAGGCCGCGACCGCCTTCGACTCGGCGTTCGCCGACCCCGCCGACGTCTCCCCGCCCGCCGAGGACGGTCCGTCCTACCCGGCCTCGATCGCCGACCCGACGGCCTGCGACCGCTTCGTGCTCCGCGAGATCCGCGGGTTCGACCCGTCCGCGCCGAGCCCGCTGTGGATGCGCGCGCGGCTGTCGCGGGCCGGCATGCGCCCGGTCTCCCTCGCCGTCGACGTCACCAACTACGTCATGCTGGAGCTCGGCCAGCCGCTGCACGCCTTCGACGCGGCCAGGCTGACCGGCGAGATCGTGGTACGCAGGGCCGAGCCGGGCGAGACGCTGGAGACGCTCGACCACGTGGTCCGCAAGCTCCACCCCGACGACATCCTGATCACCGACGGGTCGGGCGCGATCTCGATGGCCGGCACCATGGGCGGCCTGCACACCGAGATCTCCGACGCCTCCGCCGACATCGTGATCGAGGCGGCCCACTTCTCCGCCAGCGGCACCGCCCGCATGTCGCGCCGGCACAACCTGGTCAGCGAGGCCTCCAAGCGCTTCGAGCGCGGCGTCGACAGGGAGCTGCCGCTGTACGCCTCCTGGCGCGCGGCCCGGCTGCTGGCCGAGCTCGGCGGCGGCACGATCCAGCCGGGCGTCACCCACGCCGAGGTGGCGGTCGAGCCGGTCCGCGTCGCCGTCCCGAGCGACTACCCCGGCCGGGTCGCGGGCACCGCCTACGACCGTGAGACGGTGATCCGCCGCCTGGAGCAGGTCGGCTGCACGGTCGAGAGCACCACCGAGAGCGCCACCGCCGGGACCGGCCCGGTGACGGGCGGCACGGCCGGCGGCACCGCGGCCACCGGCGACGCCGCCTCCGCCGGGATCGCCGCGAGGCTCGCGGTCACCGGTGACGACATGCTGGCGGTCACCCCGCCCACCTGGCGGCCCGACCTGACCGACCCGAACGACCTCGCCGAGGAGGTCATCAGGCTGGAGGGCTACGAGAACCTGCCCTCGATCCTGCCCGCCGCCCCCGCGGGCGCCGGTCTCAGCGAGAGCCAGCGCCTGCGCCGCCGGGTCGGCCGCGCCCTCGCCGCCGCGGGCTACGTCGAGATCCTCGCCTACCCGTTCAACGGGGAGCGCGACTTCGACAACCTGCAGCTGCCCGCCGGTGACGCGCGCCGCCTGGCCGTACGGCTGGCCAACCCGCTCAGCGAGGACGAGCCGCTGATGCGGACGACCCTGCTGCCCGGCCTGCTCAAGACGCTGGTCCGCAACGTGGGCCGGGGCTTCGGCGACGTGGCGCTCTTCGAGGCGGGCCTGGTCTACCGGCCCTCCTCCGGCGCGCCCGCCGTCGCCCCCGTGCTGGGCGTCGACCGCAGGCCGACCGCGGAGGAGCTCGCCTCGATCGAGTCCGCGCTGCCCGCCCAGCCGCTCCGGGTCGGGGCGGTGCTGGCCGGGGAGTTCGAGCCGTCCGGCTGGTGGGGCAGGGGGCGCGCGGCCGGCTGGGCGGACGCCGTCGAGGCGGCCCGGGTGGTGGCCGCCGAGGCCGGGGTCACCCTCGACGTCCGCGCCGACCGGCACGAGCCCTGGCACCCGGGCCGCTGCGCCGCGCTGTACGCCGGTGACGTGCTCGTCGGCCACGCCGGTGAGCTGCACCCGCGCGTCGTCGAGGCCTACGGCCTGCCGCCGCGCACCTGCGCGATGGAGCTGGAGCTGACCCGGCTGGAGCCGCTGGCCGCGGGTCCGCCGCAGGCCCCGGCGATCTCCGCGTACCCCGTCGCGGGCCAGGACGTCGCGCTCATCGTCGACGCGGCGACCCCGGTGGCCGCCGTGGAGGCGGCGCTGCGCGAGGGCGCGGGCCCGCTGCTGGAGTCGATCCGGCTGTTCGACGTCTACACCGGGGCCCAGGCGGGCGAGGGCAAGAAGTCCCTCGCCTACTCGCTGCGCTTCCGGGCGCCCGACCGGACGCTCACCGTGGAGGAGACCACCGCGGCCCGCGACGCGGCCGTGGCCCTGGCCGGGGAGCGCACCGGGGCGCGGCTGCGCGGCGTCTGACCGGTTCACGAGGGGCCCGGGGCGTGTCCCGGGCCCCTTTTCGCCGTACCGGGCCGGAATGTCGCGGTACGGACGGCCGGGAGGTTCGCGGTCCGGGTGGATTCCCCTTCAGGAGGCGACGATGACGTACCCGCCGGTCGCTCGGGGCGGGCCGTCCGCCCGGGGCGAAGGAGCGCCTTTCCCCGGGAGGGGGCGATGAGGCATCTGCTGGTGTTCGCCGAGCGCGACGACGCCGAGGAGGTCGCCGAGACCGTGGCCGGGGAGTTCCCGCTGGTCGGCGTGCCCGCGGTGGTCAGGGAGACCCTCGCGGGCGAGGACGACGCCGAGGACGCCCAGTGGCTCGTGGTGGTCGAGGACCCCTCCGGCGCGCTGCCTCCGGAGGGCGTGGCCCGCCTGGAGGCGCTGGCCGAGGAGTACGAGGGCTGGCGCGAGAGCGGGTGAGACGCGGCCTCGTCCGGCGGACTCTCGCGCGGAGAGGTGAGCCCGTGACGGTCGGGCAGAGCGGGGAAGTTCGCCGCGGGCGGCGGAACGTCCGGGTGGAGCGGTGAGCGGGGGATGCCCGGGCGGTGCGGCCGGAGCCCGCCCCGGGCGGTGGTGAGCGCTGCCCCCCGGGGCCGGACCCTAGAGCCGGTCGATCCTCGTCAGGTCGATGTCAACGTCGAATCCGTGAGGGGGGTTGCCGGTGCCCGTGTCAGGCGCGGGCGGCCTGCTCGCGGCGGGCGCGCTCCCTGATCGCGTGCTCGTCGACGCGGGCGTCGTAGGTGCGGAAGTTCGGTAGCAGGGCGGCCATCGCGGCCACCGCGCCGACGCACAGCAGGCCGCCGACGCCCAGGGAGAAGCGGGTGCCGCCGATGCCGGCCATCAGACCGGCCCTGGCGTTGCCGAGCATCGGGCCGCTGGTGTACGAGAGCAGCTCGATGCCCGCCAGGCGGCCGCGGAACTCGTCGGGGATGGTCTGGTTCCAGATGGTCGAGCGGAAGACGCCGCTGATCATGTCGGCGGCCCCGGCCACGGCGAGGAAGGCGAAGATGCCCCAGACGCTGGGCATCAGCGCGGCCAGCGCCACCGCCACCCCCCACACGGCCGCAGAGATGATCACGCCGAGGCCGTGCCGGTGCACGTGCGCGGTCCAGCCGGAGGTGACCGAGGCGATCAGCGAGCCGATGGCCGAGGCGGAGTAGAAGAGCCCCAGGGCCTCGTGGGCGCCCAGTTCGTCGGCGAGGAACGGATACAGCGCGGTGGAGAACGCGAAGATCATCGCGGCGATGTCGACCAGGTAGGTGCCCATCAGGTCAGGACGGCCCACGGCGTAGCGGACCCCCTCGACCAGGGACCTGATCGAGGCCGCCTGGGTGTCCTCCGGGCGCGGCTGGGCCCGGACCATCCAGAGCAGGACCAGGGACGCCAGGAAGGTCACCACGTTGATGCCGTACGCGACGGCGACGCCGAACCAGGCCGCGATCAGGCCGCTGAGGCCCGGGGCGACGATGGCGCCCAGGTTCCACCGGAAGGCGCCGAGGGCGGCGGCCGCGGTCAGCTGGTCGTGCCTGACCACGCGCGGCATCAGCGACTCCAGGCTGGGCCGCTGCAGGCTGCCCAGGCCGGCCGAGAGGGCGCCGACCACGTACAGCACCCAGACCTGCGGGTTCGGCAGCAGCGCGTTGACGGTCAGGATCGCGACCGTGACGCAGAGACCCACCTCGGTGAGAAGAATGATCTTGCGCCGGTCGAGGGCGTCGGCGATCGCACCGCCCCAGAGCCCGCACACCACCATCGGGACGAACTCGGCCACGCTGACCAGGCCGACCGCCAGGTAGGAGCCGGTGAGCTCCTTCATCTGCAGCGGCACCGCGACCAGCGTCAGGAAGGTGCCGAACATCGTGATGACGCCGGAGCCGAAGAGCAGCCGGAAGTCGCGCGAGTCACGGAGGGGGCTGAGATCCATCGCCAGACGGCGGAGCAGGGTCTTGATCGGTCGATCGGCGTTTTCCGGCACGAACAGCTAGTTTCGATGGTGATCTACGTGAAGGCAAATCATTTTCCGGCAGGTCACCGGCACGTCACCGGCAGCTCGTCGCGGGCGTCCGGCGTGAAGAGACCCTCCCGGCGCCGGACGCCCGCGGGAGACGGGTGACGGGGCGACCGGGAGGGGTGACGTTCTCCGGCGGCGATGACGACGACGGTGGCGGCCACGGCGACGGGGACGCGAGGGGACGAGTCGGGGAGTGTCGTCCGCGGGCCTCAGGGGCCCAGGACCTCCTGGCGCAGCCGGGTCTTGAGGATCTTGCCGCCGGGGTTGCGGGGAAGTTCCGTCTCGCGTGCCCAGAACCTGACCGGCACCTTGAAGTGGGCGATCCGCTCGCTCAGGAAGGCCCGCAGCTCCTCGTCGGTGACCGGGGACGACAGCCGGACCACCGCGCCGACCTCCTCGCCCAGCTCGTCGTGGGGGATCCCGATCACCGCGGCGTCCTCGACCGCCGGGTGCTCGAACAGGGCGGCCTCGACCTCGGCGCAGTAGACGTTCTCGCCACCGCGGATGACCATGTCCTTGGCCCGGTCCACGATGAACACGAACCCGTCCTCGTCCACCCTGGCCAGGTCGCCGGTGTGCAGCCAGCCGCCGACGAAGGTCTCCGCGGTGGCCTCGGGCCGGTTCCAGTAGCCCAGGATGACGTTCGGGCCGCGCAGGCAGAGCTCGCCGACCGTGCCTGCGGGCAGCTCGCCGCCGAGGGGGTCGGCGATCTTCACCTCGACCACGGCCATCGGCAGGCCGATGCTGTCGGGCTTGGCCAGGTAGTCGGCCCCGGCGTTGCTGATGGCGAGGGCGGTGGTCTCGGTCATGCCGTACCCGTTGGAGGGGGCGCGGTTGGGCAGCTGCTCGGTGATGCGCTCCAGCAGCTTCGGCGGGGCGGGGGCGCCGCCGTACCCGAGGCCGCTGAGGCTGGAGATGTCGTACTTGTCCAGGTCGGGGTGGGACAGGAGCTGCCACACGTTGGTGGGCACGCCGGTGAGCCCGGTGATCCTCTCGCGCTCGATCAGCTCCAGCGCGCGGCCCGGGTCCCACTTGTACATCAGCACCAGGCCGCCGCCGGTGAACATGGTGGTGGTCATCACCGCGAAGCAGCCGGTGACGTGGAAGAGCGGCACGGTGAGCAGGGTGACGCGGCGCTGCCCGGCCGCGTCGCCCGGGTCCTTGCCCGCCTTGATCACGGCGCGGTACAGGCCGTAGGCGACGGTCATCGGCGACTGGCCGAGGTTGCGGTGGCTGCCGAGCGCGCCCTTGGGGCGGCCCGTGGTGCCGGAGGTGTAGAAGATCGTCGCGGGGTCCTCGGGGGAGAGTTCGACCGGGGGCAGCGTCACGTCCGCCTCCACCTCGCCCAGCACGTCCGCGAAGGAACGGGCGCCCGCGGGCGTCTCCCCCCGGGTCACGATCAGCGCCGGGGCCAGGTCCGCGAGCCCGGCCGCCCGCTCGCCGTCGGCGATCAGCACCTTGGCCCCCGAGTCCGACAGCCCGTACTCCAGCTCCTGCGGCGTCCACCACGCGTTGAGCGGCACGGCTATCGCCCCGGCGGCCAGCGCGGCCGAGAAGGCGATCACCCACTCGGGATAGTTGCGCATGACGATCGCCACCCGGTCGCCCTTGACCACGCCGTACTCGTCCACCAGCCGCCGCGCGAGCGTGGCGGCCCGCCGGAAGTGCTCCTCGTAGGTGATGCGCTCGTCCTCGTAGGTGAGGAAGACCTTGTCCCCGTGGAACCTGCTCGTCTCCAGGAGGGCCCGGAAGTCGCGGGGCGCGTGCTTCCAGGTTCTGACGGTCCCGCCGTGGCTGAGGACCTCTTCCGTCTCGAAAAGCTGCCCCGGGGCGGTGAGCTGGGCCTGGACCTGGGCGTGGGTGACAGTCATGCGTTCGTACTCCCGGAGGTGGAGGGGCCGGAACCGTCACGATACCGACCGGTAGGTACGCGCAACAGTGCCGAAACATGACCGATGGTCTCGTGTCCTCGTTCGCGAGCCGATCGTGCCCCTGTTCACGAGCCGATAAAGCATGGTCTTCATGGTTTTTCCGCCGCGTGATGTACTTCTGGACAGCCGGGCCCGCGTCTTATCGGCTTGCATGGCAATCCTCCGCGATGCATAATCTTTCTAGTAAGTCCATGAGCAACAATGCATAAGCATGCAGACAACGGGGGGACGGATGAGAGCGGCGATCGCGGGTGCCAGCGGCTACGCCGGAGGTGAGCTCCTGCGCCTGCTGCTGTCCCACCCCGGCATCGAGATCGGCGCGCTGACGGCGGCGTCGAGCGCGGGCACCGCCCTCGGGGCCCACCAGCCACACCTGGCCCCGCTGGCCGGGAGGATCCTGCAGGAGACCAGCGCCGAGACCCTCGGCGGCCACGACCTCGTCTTCCTCGCCCTGCCGCACGGCCAGTCGGCCGCCGTCGCCGAGCAGCTCGGCGACGGCGTCCTCGTGGTCGACTGCGGCGCCGACTTCCGGCTCGCCGACCCCGCCGCCTGGGAGCACTTCTACGGCGGCGCCCACGCGGGCACCTGGCCGTACGGGCTGCCCGAGCTGCCGGGGCGGCGCGAGGAGCTGCGCGCCACCCGCAGGATCGCCGTGCCGGGGTGCTACCCGACGGCCGTCACCCTGGCCATGTTCCCCGCCTTCGCCGCCGGTCTCGTCGAGCCCGACGTGGTGGTGGTCGCCGCCAGCGGCACCAGCGGGGCGGGCAGGGCGCCCAAGCCGAACCTCCTGGGCAGCGAGGTGATGGGCTCCGCCAGCGCGTACGGCGTCGGCGGCGTCCACCGCCACACCCCCGAGATGGAGCAGAACCTCTCCCCGCTGGCGGGCGGGCCGGTCACCGTCTCCTTCACCCCCGTGCTCGTGCCGATGAGCCGCGGCATCCTCGCCACCTGCACCGCCCCCGCCAGGCCCGGCCTCACCCAGGCGGTCCTGCGCGAGGCCTACGAGGTCGCCACCAAGGACGAGCCGTTCCTGCGGCTGCTCCCCGAGGGCCAGTGGCCCGCGACCTCGATGACCCTCGGCGCCAACACCGCCGCCCTCCAGGTCGCCCTGGACGAGCGCGCGGGCCGCGTCGTCGCCGTCGTCGCCATCGACAACCTCACCAAGGGCACGGCCGGCGGCGCGATCCAGAGCGCCAACCTCGCCCTCGGCCTGCCGGAAGAGCTCGGCCTTCCTCTCAACGGAGTCGCCCCATGAGCGTGACCGCCCCTCTCGGCTTCCGCGCGGCGGGTGTCGCCGCCGGGATCAAGTCCAGCGCCGAGCGCGACCTAGCGCTGATCGTCAACGACGGTCCCTCGCGCGCCGCCGCCGGGGTCTTCACCAGCAACCGGGTGAAGGCCGCGCCGGTCCTGTGGTCCGCGCAGGTGCTGGCCGGGGGCCGGGTCCACGCCGTCGTCCTCAACTCCGGCGGCGCCAACGCCTGCAACGGGCCGCTCGGCTTCCAGGACACCCACGCCACCGCGGAGAAGGTGGCCGAAGCCCTCGGAGACTCGGCCGGGGAGGTCGCGGTCTGCTCCACCGGGCTGATCGGCGAGCGGCTGCCGATGGACCCGCTGCTGGCCGGGGTCGACCTCGCGGTCTCCCAGCTCGCCAGGGACGGCGGCCTCGCCGCCGCCGACGCCATCCGCACCACCGACACCGTCTCGAAGATCTCCTTCAGGAAGGGCGCGGGCGGCTACATGGTCGGCGGCATGGCCAAGGGCGCGGGCATGCTCGCCCCCGGCCTCGCCACCATGCTGTCGGTGATCACCACCGACGCCGACCTGCCCGCCGACCAGCTCGACGCGGTGCTCCGCAAGGTGACGCGGGTCACCTTCGACCGGCTCGACGCCGACGGCTGCATGTCCACCAACGACACCGTGCTGCTGCTGGCCAGCGGCGCCTCCGGAGTCGTCCCCGACCTCGCCGAGTTCGAGCAGGTCCTCCTCGCGGTCTGCGCCGACCTCGCCCGCCAGCTGCTGCTGGACGCCGAGGGCGCCTCCAAGGCGATCGCCATCGAGGTCGTCGGCGCCGCCTCCGAGGACGACGCGGTCACCGTCGGCCGAGCCGTCGCCCGTTCCAACCTCTTCAAGTGCGCCATGTACGGTGAGGACCCCAACTGGGGCCGGGTGCTGTCGGCCGTCGGCACCACCGACGCCGTCTTCGAGCCCGACCGGCTCAACGTGGCCATGAACGGCATCTGGATCTGCCGGGGCGGCGCCGTGGGCGACGACCGCTCCAAGGTCGACCTCACCCCGCGCGAGGTGACGATCATCATCGACCTGTCGGCGGGACCGCACTCGGCGACGATCCACACCACCGACCTCACCACGGTGTACGTCCACGAGAACTCGGCGTACTCCTCATGAGACGCGCTGAGACGAGACGGGCCGAGGCCCTGAAGAAGGCCGCCACGCTGATCGAGGCGCTGCCCTGGCTCGCGAGCTTCCACGGCGCGACCGTCGTCATCAAGTACGGCGGCCACGCGATGACCGAGGAGCACCTGCGCGAGAAGTTCGCCGCCGACGTCGTCTTCCTGCGCTATGCCGGGCTCAAGCCGGTGATCGTGCACGGGGGAGGACCGCAGATCAACGCCCAGCTCGACCTGCTCGGCATCGAGTCCACCTTCACCGCCGGGCTCAGGGTCACCACCCCCGAGGCCATGCAGGTCGTCAGGATGGTCCTCGTCGGCCAGGTCAACCGCGACGTGGTCGGCCAGATCAACCGGCACGGGCCGTTCGCGATCGGCATGTCCGGCGAGGACGCCCACCTGTTCACCGCCGTACGCAAGCACGCCCTCGTCGACGGCGTCGGCGTCGACATCGGCCAGGTCGGCGACATCGTCAGGGTCGAGGCCGGAGCCGTGCGGGCCCTGCTGGACGACGGGCGGATCCCGGTGGTCTCCTCCATCGCGCGCAGCGAGGACGGCACCGTCTACAACGTCAACGCCGACACCGCCGCCGCCGCGCTCGCCGTGGCGCTCGACGCGTCCAAGCTGATCATCCTGACCGACGTCGAGGGCCTGTACCGCGACTGGCGCCCCGACGCCGACGAGAACGAGATCATCGAACAGCTGTCGGCCACCGAGCTGGAGAAACTCCTGCCGGGACTGTCCAGCGGCATGATCCCCAAGATGGAGGCGTGCCTGACCGCCGTCCAGGGCGGCGTGCCACGGGCCCACGTGCTCGACGGCAGGGTGCCCCACTCGGTGCTGCTGGAGGTCTTCACCGACGAGGGCGTAGGAACCATGGTGCTGCCGGACGCCCCCGAGGCGGCCGCCGCGCCCGAGCCGGTCAGGCGGCGGCCCGAGGCCCCCGCCCAGCTGAAGGAGAACCACCAGTGAGCCCGCAGGACAGCCCCGCAGGAGAGGCGCTCGCCAGGCGCTTCGAGGCCGCCTTCATGCCCAACTACGGCGTGCCCCCGGTGGCGCTGGCCCGCGGCGAGGGCGCGAGGGTCTGGGACGCCGACGGCCGCGAGTACCTCGACCTGATCGGCGGCATCGCGGTCAGCTCGCTCGGCCACGCCCACCCCGCCCTGGTGGAGGCCGTCTCCCGGCAGGTCGCCACGCTCGCCCACACCAGCAACCTCTTCCTGCACGAGCCCGAGGTGCTGCTCGCCGAGCGCCTGCTCGGCCTGCTCGGCGCCCCGGCCAGGGTGTTCCTCAGCAACTCCGGGACCGAGGCCAACGAGGCCGCGCTGAAGCTCTCCCTCAAGTACGCCAAGGCGAACGGCCGCACCTACTTCGTGGCCGCGGAGAACGGCTTCCACGGCCGCACCCTCGGCGCGCTCGCCCTCACCGGCAAGCCCGCCATCCGCGACCAGTTCGGGCCGTTCTCGATCGATGTCCGCTTCGTCCCGTACGGCGACGCCGACGCCCTCAAGAGCGCGGTCACCGGAGAGTGCGCCGCGGTCTTCCTCGAACCCACCCAGGGCGAGGCCGGGGTCGTCCCCCCGCCCGAGGGCTACTTCACGGCCGCCAGGGAGATCTGCGACGCCACCGGCGCGCTGCTGATCGCCGACGAGATCCAGTCGGCGATCGGCCGCACCGGGCACTGGTTCGCCCACCAGCACGAGGGCGTCGTGCCCGACGTGCTCACCCTGGCCAAGGGCCTCGGCGGCGGCATGCCGATCGGCGCCTGCGTCGGCTTCGGCGCGGCGGGCACCGTCTTCGCCCAGGGCGACCACGGGTCCACCTTCGGCGGCAACCCCGTCTCGGCCGCCGCCGCGCTCGCCGTGCTCGACACCATCGACCGGGACGGCCTGCTGGAGCGCGCCCGCACCGTCGGCGCCGAGCTCGCCGAGGGCGTCGCCGCGATCGGCCACCCGCTGCTCGCCGGGATCCGCGGCCGGGGCCTGTGGCGGGCCGTCGTGCTGACCGACGCCCGCTCCGCCCAGGTCCAGGCCGCCGCCCAGCGCGCGGGCTTCCTGGTCAACGCCCTCCAGCCCGACGCGGTACGGCTCGCGCCCCCGCTGGTGATCACCTCGGCCCAGGTGGCGACCTTCGTCGCCGCGCTCCCCGCGATCCTCGACGAGGCCGCAGATGCCCAGTAACCACGCCGGACGGGCACACGTCAGGCACTTCCTGAAGGACGACGACCTCTCGCCCGCGGAGCAGGCCCAGGTGCTCGACCTGGCCGAGGCCGTGAAGAAGGACCGCTACGCCTACCGGCCCTTCGAGGGGCCGCAGACCGTCGCCGTCCTCTTCGACAAGCACTCCACCCGCACCCGCGTCTCCTTCGCGGTCGGCATCGGAGAGCTCGGCGGCCTCCCCCTGATCCTCGACGCCGGGTCCTCCCAGATGGGCCGGGGCGAGTCGATCGAGGACACCGCCCGAGTCCTGGAGCGCCAGGTGGGCGCCATCGTGTGGCGCACCTCCGGCCAGGAGCGGATCGAGGCGATGGCCTCGGCGTCCTCGGTGCCGGTGGTCAACGCCCTCACCGACGAGTTCCACCCCTGCCAGATCCTCGCCGACCTGCAGACCGTCAGGGAGCGCTTCGGCAGGACCGCGGGGATCACGCTCGCCTACTTCGGCGACGGGGCCAACAACATGGCCCACTCCTACCTGCTCGGCGGGGCCGTCGCCGGCATGCACGTGCGGGTCGCCGCCCCCGCCGGATACCGGCCCGACCCGGAGATCCTCCGGCGGGCGGCCGAGGTCGCCGCGGAGACCGGCGGCTCGGTCGCCGTCCTCGCCGACCCGGCCGAGGCCGCCGCGGGCGCGGACGTGCTCGCCACCGACACCTGGGTCTCCATGGGACAGGAGGGCAAGGAGCAGCGCATCGCCGACCTCATGCCGTACCAGGTCAACGCCGCGCTGGTGAGCCGGGCGGCGCCCGGCGCCGTCGTCCTGCACTGCCTGCCCGCCTACCGCGACCTGGAGATCACCGCGGAGGTCCTCGACGGCCCGCGGAGCCTGGTGTGGGACCAGGCGGAGAACCGGCTGCACGCCCAGAAGGCCCTGCTGCACTGGCTGGTCGCGGTCGCGGGCCGGGACAGCGGGTACGGCTTCCCGCGCGGCGGCGACGCGTCCGGAGGCGGGTGACCCGCATGACGATCCCGATGACCAAGGTCGCCCGCCAGGCGCGGATCACCGACCTGCTGCAGCGGCAGCCGGTCAGGTCCCAGCCCGAGCTGGCCAAGCTCCTGCTGGAGAGCGGGGTCGAGGTCACCCAGGCCACGCTCTCCCGCGACCTGGATGAACTCGGCGCGCTCAAGCTGCGCGCCGAGGACGGCTCCCTGGTCTACGCCCTGCCCGGGGAGGGCGGCGGCCGGATACGGCTCGCCAGGCTCGGCACCGGCGAGTCCCCGGCCGCGAGGCTCGGCAGGCTCGCGGAGGAGCTGCTCGTCTCCGCCGAGGCCTCCGCCAACCTGGTCATCGTCCGCACCCCGCCGGGCGCCGCCCAGTTCCTCGCCTCCGCCATCGACCACGCCGACTGGGAGTCCATCCTCGGCACGGTCGCGGGAGACGACACGATCCTCGTCATCAGCCGCGACCCGCTGGGCGGGGCGGCGGTCGCCGAAGGACTGCTCCGGCACGCCGACCGACGTATCTAGCCCGCTCACGCGGGCCATCCCCGGCGGCATCCCGCCCGTAACAGCGGTATCCGACAGCCGTGACGGCTGCACCCGACGCCTGTGACGGCTGTACCCGACGCCTGTGACGGCGGTCGTCCGACAGCTGTGACGGCTGTATCCGGCGCCCGTGACGGCGACATCCGACAGCCGTGACGACATCGTCCGGCACCTGTGACCAACAAAGATCTTGGAGATACCCATCATGACCGATCGGGTCGTACTCGCGTTCTCCGGAGGCCTGGACACCTCCGTCGCCATTCCCTTCCTCGCCGAGAAGACCGGCGCCGAGGTCGTCGCCGTCGCCGTCGACGTCGGCCAGGGCGGTGAGGACATGGAGACCATCCGCAAGCGCGCCATCGACTGCGGCGCGGTGGAGTCCGTCGTCGTCGACGCCCGCGAGGAGTTCGCCACCGACTTCTGCGTGCCCGCGCTGCAGGCCAACGCCCTCTACATGGACCGCTACCCGCTGGTCTCCGCCCTGTCGCGGCCGCTGATCGTCAAGCACCTGGCCGCGGCTGCCAAGGAGTTCGGCGGCACCCACGTCTCGCACGGCTGCACCGGCAAGGGCAACGACCAGGTCCGGTTCGAGGCCGGACTGGCCGCCCTGCACCCCGAGCTCAAGGTCATCGCCCCGGCCCGCGACTACGCGTGGACCCGCGACAAGGCGATCGCCTACGCCGAGGAGAAGAACCTGCCGATCGAGACCACCAAGAAGAACCCGTACTCCATCGACCAGAACATCTGGGGCAGGGCCGTCGAGACCGGCTTCCTGGAGGACATCTGGAACGGCCCGATCGAGGACGTCTACGCCTACACCGCCGACCCGGCGCAGCCGCGTGAGGCGGACGAGGTCATCGTCAGCTTCGTCAAGGGCGTCCCCGTCGCGCTGGACGGACGCCACCTCACCCCGTTCCAGGTCATCGAGGAGCTCAACCGCCGCGCGGGCGCCCAGGGCGTCGGCCGCCTCGACATGGTCGAGGACCGGCTCGTCGGCATCAAGTCCCGCGAGGTCTACGAGGCGCCCGGCGCCATCGCCCTGATCACCGCCCACATGGAGCTGGAGAACGTCACCGTCGAGCGCGACCTCGCCCGCTTCAAGCGGTCGGTGGACCAGCGCTGGGGCGAGCTCGTCTACGACGGCCTGTGGTTCTCCCCGCTCAAGAAGGCCCTCGACACCTTCGTCGCCGAGGCCCAGGAGCACGTCACCGGTGAGATCCGGATGACCCTGCACGGCGGCCGGGCCACCGTCACAGGACGCCGCTCCGAGGCGTCGCTGTACGACTTCGGCCTCGCCACCTACGACACCGGCGACACCTTCGACCAGTCCCTGGCCAAGGGCTTCGTCGAGCTATGGAGCCTGCCCTCCAAGATTGCCTCGGCCCGGGACGCCCGGCTGGGCCGATTGGGCTAAGGTCGCGGATTGAATGGGGAGGGAGAACAACGGTGACTGATGGTGGCAAGCCCATGCGGCTGTGGGGCGGCCGGTTCGAGGGAGGTCCGGCCGACGCGCTGACCAGGCTCTCGGTGAGCGTCCACTTCGACTGGCGGCTGGTGCCGTACGACCTGCTGGCCTCGCGCGCGCACGCCAGGGTGCTGCACCGCGCGAACCTGCTGAGCGACGACGAGCTGGAGCGCATGATCGGCGCCCTGGACGACCTGGAGCGCGCCTGCAAGGAGGGCGAGTTCCGGCCGACCGTCGCCGACGAGGACGTCCACACCGCGCTGGAGCGCGGCCTGCTGGAGCGCCTCGGCACACTCGGCGGCAAGCTTCGGGCCGGGCGCAGTCGAAACGACCAGGTCGCCACCGACCTGCGGCTCTACCTGCGCGACCACGTCAGGCACATCGTGTCCCGGCTGGTGGAGCTGGAGACCGCGCTGATGAGCCAGGCCGAGGAGCACGCCGAGACGGCGGCCCCCGGCATGACCCACCTGCAGCACGCCCAGCCGGTCTCGTTCGGCCACCAGCTCCTGGCGCACGTGCACGCCTTCGCCCGCGACATCGACCGCCTGCGCGACTGGGACCGGCGCGCGGCCGTCTCCCCGCTGGGCGCGGGGGCGCTGGCCGGATCCTCCCTGCCGCTCGACCCGCGGGCCGTGGCCGGGGAGCTCGGCTTCGACTCCGCAGCGCCCAACTCGATGGACGCCGTCGCCGACCGCGACTTCGCCGCCGAGTTCCTGTTCGACGCGGCGATGATCGGCGTGCACCTGTCGCGGCTGGGCGAGGAGATCGTCCTGTGGGCCTCGCAGGAGTTCCGCTGGATCGAGATGGACGACGCCTACTCCACCGGCTCGTCGATCATGCCGCAGAAGAAGAACCCCGACGTGGCCGAGCTCGCCCGGGGCAAGAGCGGCCGCCTCATCGGCAACCTCATGGCGCTGCTGACGACGCTCAAGGGCCTGCCGCTGACCTACAACCGCGACCTGCAGGAGGACAAGGAGCCGGTGTTCGACTCCGTCGACAGCCTGCTGCTCGTCCTGCCCGCGATGGCCGGGCTCGTCGCGACCATGCGCGTCAACACCGCCAAGCTGGAGAGCTCGGCCCCCGACGGGTTCGCGCTCGCCACCGACCTGGCCGAGCTGCTGGTCCGCAGGGGCGTCGCCTTCCGCGAGGCCCACGAGGCGGTCGGGCACCTGGTCGTCTGGTGCCAGGTCAACGACAAGGACTTCGGCGAGCTCACCGACGAGGAGCTGGCCAAGGTATCGCCGCACTTCACGCCCGACTCCCGCGAGGTCCTCTCGGTGCCCGGCGCGCTGGCCGCCCGCAAGGCGCACGGCGGCACGGCCCCCGACCGGGTCCGTGACCAGCTCATCGCGCTGCGCGACATCGTCGACGCCCAGGCCGCCTGGGCGAGCGGAAGCTGATGCCCGGCGCCGGCCGTTCGGCCGCCAGGGGCCTGGGAGCCGGTCGTTCGATCATCGGTGATCTGTACGGTGGTCGTCCGGTCGCCGAGGATCCGTGCGCCGGTCGTCCGGTCGCAGGGGGGCCGGGGGACGGCCGCTTGATCATCGGCGATCCTTGTGGTGGTCGTCCGGCCGCGGGAGGTCTGGGGGACGGCCGCTTGATCGCCGGCGATCCGTGTGGTGGTCGCTCGGCCGCGGGAGGTCCGGGCGATGGCCGCTGACGAGGACGGCGAGGACGGCGGGCGACCGCCCGCCGCGTCCACGCCGCTGGCACGCGACTTCTTCGACCGGCCCGCCCACGAGGTCGCCCCCGACCTGCTGGGACGGGTGCTCGTACACGGGCCGGTCGCGTTGCGGATCACCGAGACCGAGGCGTACGGGGTGCCGGGCGAGGATCCCGCGTCGCACACCTACCGGGGCCGGACACCGCGCAACGCGGTGATGTTCGGCCCACCTGGCCACCTGTACGTCTACTTCACGTACGGCATGCACTTCTGCGCCAACCTCACCTGCCTTCCCGAGGGGGTCGGCTCCGGGGTGCTGCTGCGGGCCGGAGAGGTGATCTCCGGTGTCGAGACCGCCCTGGCCCGCCGGAGCGCGGGAAGCGCCCGTCCCGTCAGGGAAAACGATCTCGCCAGGGGGCCGGCACGACTGGCGGTGGCGCTCGGCCTCACCCGCGAGCACAACGGGCTCGACGCCTGCGGCCCCGGATCACTCTCCGTGGTCGAGGGCGAGCCGGCCAAGGCGCCGTCCGTCCTGTCGGGGCCGCGCACCGGGGTCTCGTCGGGAAAGGAGACGCCTTGGCGTTTCTGGATCGACGGTGATCCCACGGTCTCCCCGCACCGCCCGCACGTCCCGCGCCGCCGGTAGGCCGCGTGCGCCCCGGCGCCCTCGCCTCCCTCCCCGCCGGTCGCCCCTTGCCAGCCGCCCCCGCTGGTCGCCTCGCGGGCGAGGGGGTTTCGAGTGGCGCGAGGGTGCCGTGATCGGGCAGGGTGTACGAGAGCGCTAAATGTCCCTTCGAGCATTGGAAAGCAAGGATCGTGACCGACATTCTGGATGACCTCGCCTGGCGCGGCCTGATCGCGCAGTCCACCGACATCGACGCCCTGCGCGCGGCGATGGCCGAGGGTCCGATCACGGTCTATTGCGGCTTCGACCCGACAGCCCCCTCCCTGCACGTCGGCAACCTGGTCCCGCTGCTGACCCTCACCCGCCTCCAGCGGGCGGGCCATCGGGCCATCGGCCTGGTGGGCGGCGCGACGGGCCTGATCGGCGACCCCAGCGGCCGGAGCACCGAGCGCTCGCTCAACTCCTCGGACGTCGTGGCCGAATGGGTGGCGCGGATCCGCGTCCAGGTGGAGAAGTTCCTCGACTTCTCCGACGAGAAGGCCGGGATCCTCGTCAGCAACCTCGACTGGACCGAGGGCATGTCCGCGATCGACTTCCTGCGCGACGTCGGCAAGCACTTCCCGGTCAACCGCATGCTCGCCCGCGAGTCGGTCTCGGCCAGGCTGGGCGGGGAAGGGCTCAGCTACACGGAGTTCAGCTACCAGATCCTGCAGGCCAACGACTACCTGGAGCTGAACAGGCGCCACGGCTGCACGCTCCAGATCGGCGGCAGCGACCAGTGGGGCAACATCACCGCGGGAACCGACCTCATCCGCCGGGTGACGGGCGGCCACGTGCACGCCCTCACCGTGCCGCTGATCACCAAGGCCGACGGGACCAAGTTCGGCAAGACGGCCGGCGGCGCGGTCTGGCTCAACCCGGAGATGACCTCCCCGTACGCGTTCTACCAGTTCTGGCTGAACGCGGACGACCGTGACGTGGTGAAGTTCCTCAAGATATACAGCTTCCGGTCCCGTGAGGAGATCGAGGGGCTGGAGAAGGCGGCCGCCGAGCGGCCCGCCGGGCGCGAGGCGCAGCGGGCGCTCGCCGAGGAGTTCACCACGCTGCTGCACGGCGCCGACGAGTGCGCCGCGGTGATCGCCGCCTCGGCGGCTCTGTTCGGGCAGGGCTCCCTGGAGGAGCTGCCCGCGCGCACGCTGGGGGAGGCCCTCGCCGAGGTGCCGCGCGCGGAGGTGCCCGCGCTGGGAGCGTCCTTCGTCGACCTGCTCGCCGAGAGCGGCCTGGTGAAGTCGAAGTCGGAGGCACGCCGCGCGGTGAAGGAGGGCGGCGCCTACCTCAACAACGTCAAGGTCACCGACGAGGCGTACGTGCCGTCCGCCGATGACCTGCTCCACGGGCGCTTCCTGGTGCTGCGCCGCGGCAAGCGTTCCGTCGGCGGTGTCGAGATCGTCACGCCCTGATCCATCGTCAGACTCCGATCCTTGATCCTTCGGGATCGTCAGGCCCTGAGTCCTCGTCCGCGCACCGCTCTGCTCTGATGGCTCCTGGTTCCTCGTGATTTTTAGTGATTCTTGGTTCTTCACGGTTCCCGAGTGCCCGGCGGTGGCCGGCGTCGTTCCGGGCTTTCGCGCCATCCTGGCCTTTCACCAGGTCAGCGGCCTGGGCCGGGGCATCTGACGTCCCGGCCCAGGCCGGGACGTCGGCTGTCCCACCACGTAACATTCCGGTAGCAAACGCTCCTGGTTTCCTTAAGGAACTGCGCTGACCTGCGGTTTTGCCAAGCGTGGCTGATTTGACGATGTTCCGAAGGGCGCATAATCTTTCCAATGCCCCGGAGCGAGCCGGACGCCGATCGGCGGACGGGCCCAGGGCCACTCCACCTGAAACGCACCTGAGCGTTCGGACTCCGCGTAGGTCACCGGAAAATCGGTTGATTCGCTGTGGCCTGGATGACACGGTAGCTTCAGGAGGTCGCCTCGGAAGCGAGGCGGGTGGGAATCCTAGCAAGTTTGCAGGTTTTGTGACAAACGGCTGATAGCTAGCAATTTGACACAATCTTGACAGGCCTGTACGGTTTAAATACGAAATGGAACGCCCCGGAGTTCTGCTCGGCTGGTTGGCCGGGTGGGGGTGATGGTGTACGCGTCCGTTTCTTGAGAACTCAACAGTGTGTTAAAAGCCAGTGCATGAAGCACAACCCCGTCCTACCACCTGTTTTTGGGTGGGGGATGGATTCCTTTGGTTGATGACACCTGCTTTTGTGGGTGCTTTCAGCTGGGTGAGGAACTGTTCAGACATTGTTTGGAGAGTTTGATCCTGGCTCAGGACGAACGCTGGCGGCGTGCTTAA